>JBBRCR010000601.1:0-4849 GCA_038204695.1 Opitutales bacterium
ATATCGCTGGTTCGGCACGCCGAAGATGGACAGCCCCCTCCGTCGTTTGCGTGAAAGTTGCCCCGCTGGGTAACCGCTAATGCACTGACCCGTCGGCTCCGCCGCTAACCGGTAACGCACTGACCCCGTCGGCTTCTGCCCATTCGCGTTTATTAGCGTCCATTCGCGGTTAAGAATCAGCCTGGCTTTTCTTCTTCGGCTGCCCGCGCAGGGTCCTCTGTGTCTCATCCACAAACCTTTGGTTGCGGCCGGGGGCCGCGGTAGGAAAGATTCGGGTTAGCCGCGGGGAGCATAAGCCGTCTGCTTCAAATCGGCCGCGAGGTGGCGGCGGAAGGTGGCGAGGTCCTTCACGGCGCGCAGGGCGATGAGCTGGCTGGCAATGTTGCCCACCGCGGTGCCTTCCAGCGCGAAGCTCACCACGGGGATGCCGGCCGCATCGGCGGTCGCCTGGCAAAGCAACCGGTTCTTGGAGCCACCGCCCACGATTAAAATTCGGTTGAATTTCCGTCCAGCGAGCCGCTCGAAATTGCGCATGGCATCGGCATGACCCTTGCCCAGCGAGTCGCAAATCAGGCGGGTGTAACCGGCCAGATTCTTCGGCGCGGAGAGTTTTCGCTTTTTCAACTGCGCGTCGATGGCCGCACGCATCGAGGGCGGATTGACGAACGCGGGATCCGTGACGTCCAGCAGCCCCCCGGGCGCCGGCAGTTTTTCCGCCGCTGTAATCAATCCGGCCCATTCCCGATCGCTGGTTGGATGGGACGCGAAATCCTTCAGTATTCCTTCCAACAGCCACAGGCCGACGACATTCGTCAGCGGCCGGTAACGACCGTCGCCGGTGCGCTCGTTCGATATCCGCACCGCCAGCGCGTCGGGACCGAGGACAGGAGTGGCACTTTCAAATCCGACCAGTGACCACGTGCCCGAGCTGACGTACAGATCGGTGCCCTCGGGTGATGCCGGCATCGCGTCGTAGGCGGCGGCCGTGTCGTGCCCGGGCACCGCAATCACCTGCGTCTTCGCGAGAGCCAGCGAGCCCAGCCGCAGAGTGGGCCGCAGTCCGCCGAGTTTGGTGCCGGACCTGATCGGCTTCGAAAACCACTGCGGTGGAATTCGAAAATGATCGAGCGTCGATCGCGACCAGTCGGTGGAGTGGACGTCGAGCAGTTGCGACGTGCTTGCGATCGTGAGCTCGTTTTCCATCCGGCCCGAAAGCAGGAAATTGAAGTAGTCGGGCAGGAACAGGCAGCGGGTGGCGAGATCCTCGATCGCGGGGCAGGAGGCGACCGTCTCTTCGAGGTGCAGCGACGAGTTGTAGAAAACGTTGGGAATGCCGGTGGCGGCGTAGATGCGTTCGAGCGCGGCGCGGGTGTTCGCCAGCCGCTGGAGCCCGCGCTGCGAACGCGGGTCGCGATAGGCGTGCGCGGGAAACACGAGCCGCCCCGCGTCGTTGACGAGCACGAAGTCGACGCCCCACGTATCCACGCCGACGGACGCGAGCGTGGCGCCGCGCGGCAGCGCGGCCACGGCCTTGCGCAATCCCGTCTGGACCTCGTGCCATAACGTGCCGAGCTCCCAGTAATCGTGTTCACCCAGTGAGCGAAAGGTGTTCGGGAAGCGGTGCGCTTCGGACAACGTGAGCCTGTTGCGAGACCAGTGGCCAAGAATAACGCGCCCGCTGGTGGCGCCTAGATCGATCGCGGCGGTGTAGACGGTGGAAGACATGGTTGAGGACGGAGAGGGTAAAGCGGATGGCAGAGGACAGAGGGCGGACGGCGGATGACGGAGGACAGACGAACAGAAGACCAGCATGACGGGCGAGCGGGAGTCGAGCGTGGTTGTCGGATTCCGAACCGTGGCAGCGAGCCCCAGCGAGTGGATTCAAGTCCTCGCACCGGTCTATCCTCTCCCTTGTCGTGCCGCCACGACGACCGCTCCAGTGCGCACTCGCCGCCGGCCAGAAACGCCGGCGCCACCCGGACCCCGCGGCGTCAACATTTCCGATTGCAACCACCCCCGCGTGGCCGGCAGCTTCTCGTTCGCTTCATGCTCAATACCGAGCGCACTCCTGTCACCGGCAAACGTGTCCAGTTTATGGCGACCTGCCTGTGTGACGCCTTCTATGACGACGTCGCCATCGCGTCCGTGCAGGTGCTGGAGCACCTCGGCGTCGAGGTCGTCTTCCCCGAGGCGCAGACCTGCTGCGGCCAGCCGGCGTTCAACGGCGGCGACTGGACGGCCTCACGCAAGGTTGTCCGGCACACGGTGCAGACTTTTCCAGGCAGCGACCCGGTGGTCGTGCCCAGCGGTTCATGCGCGGCGATGCTCTTTCACGGCGCGCCGCTGGAGTTCGAACATGAAACGGACCTGCCCCAGGTGGAGGCGCTCGGCCGCCGGACATGGGAACTCGTCGACTTCATCGTCCATGGGCTCGGCGTATCCACGTGGCCGGGGCGTTTCGATGCCACGATTGCATTTCATCGGGCGTGTCATACGCGCCGGACGAAATCGGCCGAGGCGGCCCTCACGCTGCTCCGGTCCATCGCCGGGGTGCGCGTTGTCGAGTTTGGCGAAGCGGAACAGTGCTGTGGATTTGGCGGCACGTTTTCCGTGAGTTTTCCCAACATTTCATCGGCCATGGGAACGTTGAAGCTCGACCATGTGCGCGCCGCGCAACCCGACGTGCTGGTGTCGCCCGATATGAGCTGCATGATGCACATCGGCGGCCTCGCCGCCCGCGAGGGCAAGCCGATCAAAACGATGCACGTCGCCCAGGTGCTGCGCGATGCGCTCCGCGTCGGCACGGCGGCGAAATAGCGAGCGGTGCCACCACCAACGAACGAGCGTTCATATTGCCCGGCCCGCGCTCGCCCGCCCTTCTATCGCCACGCTCCACCCGGTTAGCGAAACCTTCCCATGCGCTACCAACCCATCGATCAATTCGCCACCACGCTGCCGGCGGACAAGCGCGCGTCAGTTTATCAGAGCACGAAGGCCACGCACGAGAAGCGGACCAAGCTGCTGTTCGATCAATTTGCTGATCCGAACCGGCTGCGGGAGATCGCGGGGGAAATCAAACAGCACGCGATTGAGAATCTGGATACTTACCTTCCGCAGGTCGAAGCGCGGCTGCAGGCGAACGGGGCGAAGGTGCATTGGGCGGCGACGGCCGAGGCGGCTTGCGAAGCGGTGCTGGCGATCATGCGCGCGCGCAATGCGACAAAGATGGTCAAGGCCAAGACGATGGTCAGCGAGGAGATTGAACTGGCGGAGTACCTCGGACGGCATGGCGTGGAGGCGCTCGAGACCGATTTGGGCGAGTTCATCGTGCAGATCGATCACGATCACCCGAGCCACATCGTCCGCCCCATCATCCACAAGAACCGGCGCGAAATCGCCACGAGTTTCGAGCGCGAAGGGCTGGGTGCGTACAACGATGATCCCGCCACGATCACCAGCCGCGCCCGTCAGTACTTGCGACACAAATACCTGGCGGCGGACGTCGGGCTGACCGGGGCCAACTTCGTTTCGGCGGAAAGCGGCCGCATCGTGCTGGTGACGAACGAGGGCAATTCGCGTTTCTGTCTCGCCGCCACGAAGTGCCACATCGCCTTGATCGGCATCGAGAAAATCGTGCCGCGCGATCGCGACCTTGCGCTGCTTTTGAATCTTCTCGCCCGCTCCGGTACGGCGCAGGAGCTGACCGTCTATACTGAATTCATCAGCGGTCCGAAAGCGGCGGCCCAGCGTGACGGTCCGGAGGAGATGCACGTGATCTTCGTGGACAATGGTCGCACGGAAGTGCTGGCCAGCGACTGCCGCGAGATCCTCCGCTGCATCCGCTGCGGCGCGTGCCTGAATGTGTGTCCCGTTTACCGCCAGGTAAGCGGCCACGCGTACCGCAGCGTTTACCCGGGCCCGGTGGGCGCCGTGTTGTCGCCATTGCTGATGGGTGAACGCTTTTCCGAAAAAGCGGATTTGCCCAAGGCATCCTCTCTTTGCGGCGCATGCCACGAGGTGTGCCCGGTCAACATTCCCATTCCCGACCTGCTCCTGCGGCTGCGCGACCGCGCCAAGAAGGAGCATGCGCCATCTCCGGGCACTCCGCCGATGGGCGCCTGGGCGTTGCTGGCAACGCAACCGACGGCGTGGCGGGCCGGGCTGGTGGGCGGGAAGCTGTTGAATTACGTGCCGGCGAAAATGATTCCGGTGCCCGCGCTCCAGGCCTGGGCCTCGAGTCGCGAGCTGCCCGCCTGGCGCGGCGGAGAATTTCGAAAATGGATGAGGCAGCGGTCTGGCCAGCCGCGTTCGTGAGCCGCCTCGATTCCCGAGCCGGATGAATCCTGAAGCACGCTAACCGATGCATTCCGAGATCAAGAACGAGCCCTTCATTGCACCGGAGACACGGATGCTCGAGTTCACCGCCCGCGCGGTGATTACCGGTGCCGTGCTGGGCATGGTATTCGGCGCATCGTCGCTGTACCTCGTGCTGAAGGTGGGGCTCACCGTGAGCGCGTCGATTCCGGTGGCCGTCATCTCCCTCGCGCTGTTCCGCGGGCTGTCAAAACTGGGCGTGCGCGATTCAACGATTCTCGAAAACAACATCACCCAGACCGCGGGGTCCGCCGGTGAGTCGCTCGCGTTTGGCATCGGCGTGACGATGCCCGCCATCCTGATTCTTGGTTTCGATCTCGAACTCACCCGCGTGATGCTGGTCGCATTGCTCGGCGGGTTGCTGGGCATCCTGATGATGATTCCGCTGCGACGGGCATTGATCGTGAAGGAGCACGGCACGCTCAAATATCCGGAGGGGACGGCCTGCGCCGCCGTGCTCCTTCACGATCAATGC
>JBBRCR010000602.1:0-4841 GCA_038204695.1 Opitutales bacterium
GGAATCTCTTCAACAACGAGATTGGTGAATTGGCCGTCCTCCTGCCCGGCATCGCTGGTATCGTCGGCGACGAGGGGATTGTCGCCCGGGTGTCTGTCCGCGGATCCGACTACAATCTGAACTCGGTCACCATCGACGGCAACAAGATGGTCAGCACGGCGCCGCGAGCCCGCCAGTACACGATGAATCAGCTACCCTCGGGCTTCTTCGAGAAAATGGAAGTGACGAAGGCGGTGACCCCCGACATCGATGCGGATTCGATCGGTGGCAACATCAACCTGACCACCCGGTCCGCGCTGAAACTGAGTGAAAAACGGATCCAGCAACTGGAGATCACGGCTAAGTGGGCTCCCCCTTTTTATCCATACAATCCCCGCACGCGTGACCACTCGCTGCATGGATTCGGTGCCTACACCTATCGCGAGCGCTTCAACGCGTTTGGAGGAGATCGCAACCTCGCCGTCAGCTTCAATCTCTCGTACCGCGAGAACGCGACGGAGACCTTCAACACCAATAGCAACTACCAGGGGGTGACGACGACGCCGGCCCTGCTGACGGCGACCAACATCTACGAGGCATACAATAATCGAAAGACATTGGGAGGAATGCTGCGCGTCGATTACAAGTTCAACTCCAACGTCTCGATGTTCGCGACCGTGATGTATAATTCCGACAGTCAGCCTTCATATCAATACCTGCGGTTTTCCAGCAGCAATGCTGCCACGATCGCCGCGCTAAATGCCAGCGGTCAACCGGTCGGAGCCGGCGCCGTGCTGCCGGGCTACAGCGAGAATTTCGCCCAAGTGGTTCCCCAGAGCACCTCCCGGGTTGTCCTTTCGTCCGAGGGCAACCGCTTCAGGGATATCGAGCGGCAGCGGTCGCTTGGCTTCATGCACAATTACGGTGCACTCAAATTCGATTACAACGCGATGCACGGGGAAAGCAACGTCGAGCAGAATGACCGTGAATCGGGCGGAATCTTCACCACCACGATCACCGGCGTCGGCTTTCGCCAGGAGCGGATGCCGGACGGCGCGATGTCGTGGTCCCAGACTGCCGGTCCGAGCGTGTACGATCTGGCAAACTATCCGACTCACCTGCTGACCCTGAAAGGCCGCAAACGGCTCAACGGCATAAACGCGGTCACCTTCAATGCGGAGTATACGCTGGATGCGTGGACGAAGAGCTTCATCAAGGCGGGAGCGCGGATTCGGTCGGAGGCTTCGGAAATCGAGGGCGGCGACCGGCGCTTCACTTATGCCGGCCCGGATGGCATTTCCGGCGTCAATCCGGCCACGGGGCGAAACGACGCGGACTTGGGAGTGTTTCAGCTTCAGGGCGTGCGTACGCGATCGGGACACGCACATCCCTTTGTCGACGTGGCGAGCATCGCCGCGAATGTGAGGGCGCATCCGGATCGCTGGGTGGAAGACATTTACTTCAGCCGCCAGCAGGACTTCACGCAAACCTCGGGGGCAAAGGAGCAGGTGAACGCAGCGTACGTCATGGGCGGGGGAACGTGGAGAAAACGTCTCCGGCTGGTCGCGGGCGTCCGGGTCGAGGACACGCGCGTGCGGGGAAAAGGCCACATCCCGGCGGTGCCGCTTGCGACCGCGGCGCGAATTCCCGACCCGATCGCCCGGGCCGAATACGATTACAACAACCCAAGGCGGGTCGATGGTGGCTATACAAAATGGTTTCCGAGCGGCTTGCTGACCTACTCGCCCTCGCGCAACTTCCTCTTCCGCTTCAACTGGACCAACAGCATTGGACGGCCCACCTTTGGCATCCTGGTCCCGATGGAAAACGTGAACACGAACGCGGAGACCGTCACCATTTCCAATCCGTCGATTCTGCCGCAGATGGCCCGGACCCTCGAGGCTTCGCTCGAATATTATTTCGAACCGGTCGGCTTGTTGACGGCGTCGCTCTTCCGAAAGGACATCAAGGACTATATCGTGCGCACGACATCGGGCTTCGTGGCGCCGGGGCCGGACAACGGATTCGGCGGCAACTATGAGGGATATACGATCATCAAGGATCAGAACTCGGGAATGGCGACCGTGGATGGGATCGAGGTGAACTACCAGCAACAGCTGCGGTTTCTCCCGGGCGCATGGAGCGGCCTCAGCCTGATGGGAAACTACACCCGCCTGCTTCCGGAAGGCGACTTCGGCAACCTGGGCCCCCGCACCACCAATTTGATACCACTGTTCGTGCCGACTTCGGGCAACGCGGGGATAACGTTCAAATACAATAAATTTCTGACTCGGGTGATGTGGAACTATACGGGAAAATATCTCATTACTTATTCGACCAACGCCGCGCTGCTCGCATACATCGATGAACGCCGGACGGTCAACGCGAGCGTGAGCTATCTGATCACGCCGCGGACGCGGGTGTTCTGCGACATTGCCAATGTTTTCAACGAACCCAATCGGCGGTACTTGTATCAGGCCGAAAGGCGCACGCTCTTGAGCCACAGCGGGGCGTGGATCAACGCGGGTTTCAAGACCCATTTCTGAACCTTGCCCCTGGGCGCTTCCCGGCGATTTGGTTCTTCACGTCGTCTCGCAGGATGATTTCAATCCATGATCACATGGCAACGGCGCTGCATCGGTTGCGGTCGGTGGTTCTGACTGCGATTTCCATTTGTTGGCATCCCCTCGGCGCTGCCGCATTACCCGATATCACGGTCGCACCGCTGGAAACGCTGCGCGAACAGATGAAGAGCACGATTGGGGTGACGAAACCCGATTACGTCGTGTTCGTGCCCAAGATTACCGACGATTCGGTCGCCGATGCCTCGAACGAGCACTTTATCCCGTTCGACGCGCCGGATGGCTCGTTATTGGCGGTCTGGACGCAATGCACGCGGGAAGGCGAACCGGATCACCACATCGTGCTCTCACGCAGCGTCGACAATGGAAAAACCTGGTTTGAGCCGCGCGTCATCGCCGGGCCGCGGCGCGCAGGGGAAGGGCACATGGCAAGTTGGGCCTTCCCCATCGTGAGCAGGCTCGGCCGGATCTATATCTTCTTTAGCCAGAGCGTGGGGAAGCATGACACGTTCGTGCACCACACCGCGCGTTTGGACGGGATGTATTCCGATGATGGCGGAGGCACGTGGTCCGCCCCGCTGCCGGTAGCCGTGCCGCGAACCTCGCGTGACAATCCGGATGCGTCGTTTCCGCCGAACACCATCGTGTGGCAGAAGCCCCAGCGCCTCACGAAGGATGGGCGTTACCTGGTCGGCCTCAGCCGATGGACGAGCAAGGCGGTGAAGCGCAATCCAACCGGTTCGTGGATCTCGCATGATTCGGTCGTCGAATTCATGCGCTTCGAGAACATCGACACCAACCCGGGTATTCCCGACCTGAAGATCTCCTGGCTTGCTTGGGACAAGCGGGCGCTGACGGTCCCGTTTCCCGGCCACCCGCATGTCAGCGTGGTGCAGGAGCCCTCGCTCGTGAAGCTGCCGGACGGGCGTTTGTTTTGCGTGATGCGTACCTCGGCGGGCAGTCCGTACTGGTCGGTGAGCGCCGACGACGGCACGACATGGAACAATCCCCAGCCCCTGCGCCGGACGGACGACGGCGAACTGCTGAAGCATCCCCTGGCGCCGTGTCCGATCTACGACGCCGAGGGGGAGGCTGCCGGAAGCGGACGCTATTTCCTCTTCATCCACAATCATGATGGACACTACATGGGATTTCGGCCCACGGACTCGAGTTACCATCGCCGGCCGATCACGATCGTTCGCGGTCGTTACAAGCCCGGCGCCGCGCAACCGGTGTGGTTCGACGAGCCGCAATTCTTCATGGACCACGACGGGATTCCGCTGGGTGCTCCAGGCAAACGTGGTTCGAGTCTCGCGCTATATGGCGGGATGACGTATCGCGAGAAAGAGGTGGTCCTCTGGTATCCGGAGCGAAAATTCTTCCTCCTCGGCAAACGGCTGCCGGTCTTCGAATAGCGAGTGGCTGTCTCGTACGTGATCAGACCATGAACCGACGCATCTCCATCCGGGACCTCGCCCGCAGCGCTGGGGTTTCGCACACGACCGTTTCCCTGGCTCTGCGAAACGATCCCAGGATTCTCGCCAGTACCCGGCGGCGGGTCGCGCGCATCGCCAGCAAGCTGGGTTATCGGCGCGATGCACTGTTCAGCGACCTGATGGCACGGTTGCGCAAAATTCGGGTTCAGCCGACGCACGCCGCATTGGGTTTCATCACGGCCTGGCCCTCGCGAAATGGCTGGGCGGATACGGCCAACCACAAGCGTTTCCATGCCGGGGCCAAGGCACGCGCTCAGGAGTTGGGATACACGCTCGATGAGTTCTGGCTCAACGAACCGGGGATGACCGCCGCCCGGATGACGAATATTCTCCACATGCGAGGGATCAAGGGTTTGATCCTGTTCTCGCTGCCGGAGGCCGGGGGCAAGCTCGCCCTGAAGTGGCAGCATTTCGCGTGCGTCACCAAAGGGCTCACGGTGGCAGAGCCGGCCGTGCACCGCGTCATCTCCTCGCATTACGACGACATGCAGCTTGCGATCACAAAGGTGAAGCAGCACGGGTACCAGCGTCTCGGGCTTGTGCTTGGCCGGTTGCGGGACGCACGGGTCGGGCGGGCCTGGCTTGCCTCGTTCTGTTTGTTTCAAAGTGAAAGCGACCGGGCAAATCGGATTCCGCCCTTGCTGATCGAGACGGCGGAACCGAATCCGTCGGCGGTGTTTTTCCGCTGGGTATCAGCGACCCAGCCCGATGTGATCTGTTATGCGGAGCAGCCGGTACGGGAGTGGCTGGCCGAAAAGAAGTGTAGCGTTCCCGCCGATGTTGG
>JBBRCR010000603.1:0-4829 GCA_038204695.1 Opitutales bacterium
GGCTGCGAGCGCCAGCGAGTGGATGTAATACGATTCGCACGCCCGAATCACTCGCTGGCACTCGCCGCCACGGAATTGCCGGCCGCTCAGCTTACGTGAAACCAGCGAATCGCCTCACTGCGCCGGCTCCGCAATGCAATACACTACACTGCGCGAGCGGGTAAATAACTGGCCTTGGATCGGTACCAGGCTGGCGCGGAAGATCTCGCCCCGATCGGCATCGATGGAATTTCGCGCCACGACCTCGATCATTTTGCCCGGCTTGATCACCATGACGTCGCCATTTTCTGCCAGGAAATAGACGAGCCCGTTCGCAGTCAGCGGCGATGCCGTCACCGGCAACCCGAGCCGTTCCGTGAAATGGATCTCACCCGTGCTGGCGTCGTAGGTGGTGAGAACACCCGACATGCTCGAAATCAGGACAAAATCGCCCACGACCGCCGGCGCCGGTTGATCGCGCCCACCAAACCGTTTCGCGTCCCAGACCCGGTGCGTCGCCGTCACATCTCCATTGCCGCCGGGCCGGACCGCGTAGGTGTTCCCGGCGAGACCACTGACCACATAAAGCATCCCGCGGGCAAACACGGGCACGGGTTCGCCGCGCCCGGCGAAGCTCTTGCAGAACCAGAGCTCACGGCCCGTGGCGGGATCGTAGGCGTTGACGCCGGGTTCGCCACTCAACACCAGTTCGCGCCGGCCAGGCGTTTCGATGAGGATCGGCGTGGACCAACCGCCCCTCTGGGCATTGGCGCGTTTCGCCGTCCAGACCGGCTCTCCCGTTGACTTGTTCAAGGCCACGAGCGAGCACGGCCCCTCGGCGTCGCAGTTCTGGAGGACCAGGTTGCCGTCAATGATCGGCGACGCGCTGACGCCCCACGGCCCCGGAAACGCACCGAGTTCACGGGACCATTGCGGGTTGCCCTCGAGATCGAAACAGTGGAGTCCACCGCGGCCGAAAAACGCGATGACTCGTTCGCCATCGGTCACGCACGTTGCGCTGGCGAACGTATTCATTTTGTGGATCAACTCCGATTCGGCGACGGTGACCGCCCGTTCCCAGAGTAGTTTTCCGCTTTGTCGATCCAGGCAATGCACCCACCGCGTGGCGCCGTCCTGAGCAGCGCTCGTGAGAAAGAGCCGGTCGCCCCAATTCACCACCGACGACTCGCCCTCACCCTTCAGCTTCGTTTTCCACCGCACCGAGCCGGCATCCCATTTCACCGGCAAGGCCGTCTCCGTCGAGCGCCCGGATCCTTCCGCGCCGCCGAAACGGCTCCAGTTTTGTTCTGCGCGCAACTCGAAGATGCCGCTCGCGAGCGCGAGCAGGGAGACGAACAGCGAAAGGGCGGATTTCATTTGATCGGCGGATGAGGAGTGGCGGGGGGATGCGACGGCAGAGGAGCGGAACTCACCCGTCGCGGCAGCCGAACGACTCGACCGCCATGTCGGGCGGGTGGCACCGCAATGGCAGTCGCGACAGCGGACGCGGTGACGGCGTTAAACTCTCTTATCTACAGCAGCGGCTTGAGGTATATATTACGAAAAAATATTTCGCCCGGATGGTCCTGTAGCACGAGCTGGCCACGGCGGGGGACGTCTTTCATCGGCTTGTGGTACTTGTTGGCTGTGCCGTCCGGGTTCTTCCCGGCCTCAGTCCAATCGTCCAGGTTGGCATCAACCACTTTGGCGCCGTTGAGCACGATGGCGATCCGGCTGCCCTTGGCCGTGATCGTGATGCGATTCCACTGGCCCGGCGCGTGCATCGTATTCGGCTTCGGGGCGACCATGTCGTACAATGCGCCGCAGTCGTGCTTGTCGATCTCGGTCTTGCCAAAGGAGTCGAAGAGCTGGACTTCCAGCAGCCCGTTCCACCAATAGATCTTCTCGCCAGCCGCATACGTGGGATCGTAACGGAGGAAGATCCCGCTGTTGGTCTTGGGGCCGACTTTAAATTCCAGGTCGAGGATGAAGTCGCCGTACTGCCCGGCGCTCGCCAGGTAGCCTTTCGCCTTGCGGGTAAGGCAACCGTCTTCGACGACCCACGCGTTCGGTTCGATCCCGCCACGAACGTCGGTGATGGTCCATCCGTCGAGGTCCTTGCCATTAAAAAGGGAAACCCAGCCCTGCTTGCGGTCGACCTGGGGATGTTCCGCGGCGATGACAGGTACACAGGTGGCCGCCAGCAGGCAGGCGGCGGCCAGAGGCAGGAGATCGAAAGGGTCGAGATGTTTCATGGTTGTCTTCAGTGAGCGTGCCATCGTTTCCGAGAGGTTCGGTTTTGGCACGCGCGATTTTTTGCATCGGCAGGCGCCGTCCTCTCCGTGAGGGCAATCCGCCGGGATCAGAATGCTTCTGGTTGCTCGGTTCCATCGCGACCTGCATACCGCTTTCTTCGCGCCTCGATGCACCTCCTTGAAGTCCGGTCTCTCGTCAGCCTCAAGCTTCGCCTCTGCACGCTTTCCCTTCTTCTCGCGTTGGCCGGCGTCAACGGGGGCGCGGCCGTCGGCCCGGAGGCCGACCTCCTCCCGCTGCCCTCGGCCGCTCCGCACGGCCTCGGACCACTCTCGCTGCCGGGCTTGAGTCACACGGTGCTCGGCACCGCGTCCGTCTTCCACTCGGCCCGCCCTGATCTTTTCGTCATGACCCGCGGTCGCGCCGCCGGCCTGTATCTCATTCGCTTCCTCCGCGTCGGCGCGGATGATACTCCGATCTTCGCCCCGCCGCGCCCGGTCCGCCGTCCGTTCGCCGATGGCAAAGGTACGATCTTCGAAATTGCCGGCGGCGCCATCCACGGGCTTTGGCTGGAAAAGAACACGCTCCACCGGACGACCTTTGACCGCACCGCGCTGACGTTCACATCGACGGGATCCGTGGCGCTCACCGGCCTCGCGGCTGGCGCGCAAAGCGTGGCCGCCTACCCCGCCGCCGACGGCGCACTCGATCTCGTCTTTGAAGTGCCGGGCGAATCCACGCCCGCCCGCAGTCCGGTCTCCAACGCCTCGTCTGCGGACTGGCGGCCCTACGATGCCGCGGGCATCTCCACCGCGGCCGTTCGTTATCGTTATCTGGTCGCCGCGCATCTGCCCGCGGCGCCTGCCGGCCGGCTTCAAAACATTCGTCCGTTCTCGCTCACGCGCCGCGAAACCTACTGGGGCATGATGCAGATTTCTCCGCTTCCGCTCGGCCCGGGCCACGCGCGCGGCCTCATCACCGGATCACGCCTCGGCATTTTCAGTTATTACCCGTCGGTCGACGCCACCGCGCCCAACCTCCCCGCCCGCGCGCTGGTCGCGGGCGAGGATGGCAACGCCCTCCGCCATCCGAGCGTCGGAGCCGCCGCTTTCGCTTATCCGTCTGCCACTCCGGGGGTCGCCCATTTCATCGCCAGTGGCGAAAGCGCCCTTTACTTCTATCGTTTCACGGGCCGCTTCACGGCGCGCGGCGCACCCATTTTCCACGAGCCCGTTCCGCTGCTCCAGGAAAACGCCGACCTCTACGCCGGCACGCTGCCGAGCCCTTCCGTCATCGATTGGGATGGCGATGGGGACACCGATCTCGTGGTCGGCAACTCCGAGGGCTTCATCCTCTTTTTCAAGAATATCGGCACCGACGCCGCGCCGCGCTTCCTGCCCGGCGAACGCCTGCGCGCCGCCGGTCGCGACATTCACCACCAGGCCGGCTACTCCGGCAGCGTGCAAGGCACCGGCGAGGCGCGCTGGGGCTACGTCTGCCCCAACGCCTGCGACTGGAACCGGGACGGTCTGCCCGACCTCGTCGTCGGCGACATCACCGGCAACTATGTCGTGTATCTCAACCGCGGCACCCGTGCCACGCCCGCGCTCGCCGCCGCGTATCCGCTCTATTGTGACGGACTCGAGCTTCACGGCATGTGGCGCTCCCGCCCTGCCGTCGGCCGGCTCGGCGAACGCATCGCCCTCGTCATTCCCGACGGCGACGACCACCTGCGGCTGTATTGGAAAATTGATGACTACAATGTCGCCGACGGCGGCAAACTCACGCTCGACGACGGTTCGCTCATCTCCACCACGTACGATCCCGCCGGCGGCACCGGCCGCTGCATCCTCGATTTCTACGACCTGGATCTCGACGGCCGTCCGGACCTCGTCGCCGGCACCGGCCGGCGCGGCGCCATCCCCAACCGCAAGACCGGTTATCCGCTGCCCGTGCTTGGTCAGCGGACTTTGAATACACCGCTTTTCCTGCGCAATGTCGGCACCGGCGAAAAACCGATTTTCGCGCACCCCCAGCCGTTCGCCCACGTGACGCACGGCATCGTGCAGCCCGGAGGCAGTCACGAGAGCGGCGTGGTCGGCACCCGGCTCGGCGGTGGCGCGAAGACCAACGTGATCGTCACCAACGAGGCCGGCCGCCTTTTCCTGCTCCGCGGGGAAAACCTCCGCCTGATGACCCGCGAGGAAGCCGCCCGGTACCGCGACAAGCCGAACCCGTTCCCCGCCTCGGACCGCGCTCGCAATGACGGCGACCAAGGCCGGTCGGTGGACAAAGGATCGTCCAATCAGACAATCGGATTCCCATGAAGACGACGCTCACTGAATTTGAGCGAAGCTTTCGAAAAGCCCGTGAGGCGGCGGACCGTGGCGACTCTGACCCAAGCCTTTTACAGGAGGTCGCGGAGGTAGCAGAGACAATCCATCAATTGCATTTCCCTCTGCTGCCTCTGCGGCGTCTGTAAGAAAATCCGCGCGCGCGGCGCACGGCGTTTGAACCGCGGCGGCTCCGTCGGACCGGCGGCTTTCCAGCCGCCGATGTCCGTTCACGACCGGTCTGGGGCGACTGGAAAGTCGCCC
>JBBRCR010000604.1:0-4828 GCA_038204695.1 Opitutales bacterium
GAGCAATCGCGCCGGAATCGGCGCAGCAGATGGACGCGGACGTTCCTGCATCACCCCTCACCTCTGGACGTTTCCTGCAAACGTGTCCAGCCCCAAATGAGCAGCGTGACTTGTGTAGAAAGGTTTGGCGGGACGCCCATGTTCTTCGTCCCACGGGCGTCCCGCCCGTGGCTGACGATGGGCATAAAGGCAGGGCGTCCCGCCCATGTTCGCGGCGCTTTCGCGTCATCCCGCTCAATCCCGCCGGCATTGACCCGCCGCACCCGCCGTCTACGTATGAACCATGATGTTACGCCGCACCTTCGTCCTGCTCGTGGCCTGCGCGGGCGTTGCCGCTGCGCGCGCCGCCGACACCCCTCTCACGTTTCCCGCTGGCCAGGGCGCCGGGAGTGGCCAGCATCTGGTTTTTCTCGCGGGCGACGAGGAGTATCGCTCCGAGGAGGGTCTCCCGATGCTGGCGAAAATCCTCAGCCAGCGGCACGGATTCCGGTGCACGGTGCTTTTTCCGCTCGATCCGGACGGCACGATCAATCCCGACAACAACACGAGCATTCCCGGCATCGAGGCGATTGATAGCGCCGATGGGATTGTGATGTTGCTGCGTTTCCGCCAGTGGCCGGACGCCGCGATGAGCCATTTCGCGGCCGCGGTCGCCCGCGGCGTACCCATTGTCGCACTACGCACGAGCACGCACGCGTTTCGCTTTCCCGCCGCGAGCCCGACCCGTTTTCCCCAGTTCAACGACTTTGGCCGCAACGTACTCGGCGAAAACTGGGTCAGCCACTGGGGCGCAAATCGGCGCGGCGCCACCCGCGGCATCGTCGAACCCGGCGCCGAAAACGACCCCATCCTCTGCGGGGTGACCGACGTGTTTGGCGACTCCGGCGTCTATGAGACCCACCCGGCCCCCGGATCCAAGATCCTGTTACGCGGCCAGGTATTGCGCGGCATGAGTCCAACCGACGGACCCGACGTGCAGCAAACCAAGAAGCGAAAAGCAGACGGACTTGAACAGCCCATCAACGATCCGATGATGCCGATCGCCTGGACGCGAAACGATCCCGTGGAAAACGGAAAAATGCGTCGTGTCTTCTGCACGACCATGGGCGCGGCGTCCGACCTGGCGCACGAGGGATTTCGGCGATTGGTGATTAATGCCGTGCTTTGGGGCTGCGGTTTGGAAGTGCCGGCAAAAACCGATGTTCGATTCGTCGACCCTTACGCACCGTCGCCTTACGCCTTCAAAGGCTATCGGCGTGGGCTCAAGCCTTCGGATCACGCCCTCGGCACGGTGTTGCCAGCGGGCCAGCCGGCCCCATCGCCAGCAGGAAAAGCGAAGACGCGTTAACCTGCATATTTTCCACCGCGGCAGCACCGCAACCAAAGGAGACGGCCGGTTTAGACCCAGAGGTCACAGCGCGGCGTAGCCGGACCCGAAGGAGAAAAGCCAAGGCTGATTCTTAACCGCGAATGGACGCTAATAAACGCGAATCGGAATACCCCGAAGTGGAGAGAGTGGCCATTCCTTGAACGTGAATAGAATCGCGCCGCGGGGTGCTCCAAGTTGCTGCCTTAAATTCGTCTGGCCTCCTCTGTGTCCTCTGTGACCCATGCCTTATATTGTTTTGCGGGTGAAAAATTCGGGTTAGTTTAGCCTGCGCCGGGCCACTGAGAATCGAGGAGCGATGCAACGACGGCGCGGTCGCTTTGGCACCCGCCGGATTTCGGACATTCGACGCCCGCGGGTTGCGCTCGCCCCGATTTGCGTCGTCCGTGGGTCGACGAAGCCATGGGAAGACTGACAACACTGACGCGGATGATTTTCGACGGGCGCGGGCAGCCACTGGCCGCCGTCGCCCGCCCGGATCCTTCCAAGTGGGCAAACGATGCTGTAACCGGAAGTTGTCTCGGCCATTCGACGGTACTGATCAATTTTCTCGGTCTCACCATCCTGACCGATCCGGTGTTCTCCAACCGCGTGGGCATCGGCCGGCCGCCGCTCGTGCTCGGGCCAAAACGCTATTTCCGACCCGCTTTGTATCCGCGCGATTTCGAACCGCCCGATCTCATTCTGCTGAGTCACGCCCACTTCGATCACTTCGATGTCGCGAGCCTGAAGAAATTCCCACGCTCCACCGCGATTGTCACCGCCCGCGACACGGCAGATCTGCTGCGCGTTCTCCGCTTCCGCCACATCCACGAGGTTGACTGGGAGCAAACGATCACCCTGACGCTCCGCGGAAAATCCATCCGGATCACCGGACTCGAGGTGGCGCATTGGGGCGCCCGGCTGATGAGGGATCATCATCGTGGATACAACGGCTACCTGCTCGAGCGCGCCGGCCGCGCGATCTGTTTTGGCGGCGATACGGCGTACACGCCCGCATTCAGCCGATTGCATGATGTCCGCCGGCCGCTCGATTTGATGATCATGCCAATCGGCGCATACAATCCGTGGATACGGGCGCATTGCAATCCGGAGGAGGCCGTCCTGATGGCGCAACAGGCGGGAGCGCGGACGTTCGTACCGATCCATCATCAGACCTTCAAGCTGAGCTCCGAACCGATGGACGAGCCCGCGGCACGCTTGCGGGCGGCGCTCGCCCACCAGCCGGAACGGTTGCTGGCGGTGCGCACCGGGGAGACCTTCAACGTGCCCGGCGAACGCGTATTCACGGAACCGATTCACTGGCCCGTCCGCGGTGCCGCCTGACCGGCCGGCCCCACGCGTTCGCCGGTGCCGTGGGAAAGCGTTCCTGGTCTAAAGTGAAGCTGGCGGGATCGCTTCGCGCGCCGCACCGATTGCGCCGGCCCACTCACCCAAACCTGCCGGCACGAGGGGCACGGCATGACCTCCCGGGCGCCACTCGATACGTTCCACTTCGCTCCGCAGCGGGCTGAACAGCGCCTCGCCTGCGTTCGCGATCCCACCGCCGATCACGACAACTTCGGGATCAAAAAGATTGATATAGGACGCCACTGCGACCGCCAGCGCGTGAACCGAACGCAGCCACACGTTCGTCGCCGCGGCGTTGCCCGCGAGGTGTGCAGCCACGAGATCGGCGGTGGAGGCATAGGTGCCGTTCGTCCGCTCGCGGATGGTGCAGTCGCCCACCATCACTTCGACGGCACCGGGCATCCCGACAATGCTCCGCGCACCGTCCACCTCGAGTGACATGTGTCCGAGATGGCCGGCCCTCCCGATCGCGCCGCGCAAGAGTCGTCCGTCGCTCATCACGGCACCGCCAACTCCCGTGCCGAGCGTGAGCAAAACGACGTGCCGGCATTCGCGCGCCGCGCCGATCCATGCCTCGCCCAGCAAAGCGGCATGCGCATCGTTCAGGACGGGCACACGCACGCGCCCGCCCAACGCCTGCGTCCAATCGAGGCGTTCCGCACCGGCGAGCTTGCCCGGCAGGTGCGCGATGTACCGCCCGTCGAGTGACGCCAGCCCCGGCGAGCAGACGCCAATCGCTGGAGCCGTGGCCCTTTCCTGTTGCTCGAATTCCCGGACCATGTCGTTCGCACGTGCAATCCAATCGGCAATACCATCCACACCCTCTTTGATCGGGCGCGTCGCACGCTGGCGAATGACGCCCTCAGCCGTCACCACCACCGCCTTGAGCGTCGTGCCTCCGAGATCGATGCCGATCGCCCACGTCATTGATACAGATGCGCGAGACTCTTTCGGTACGCTTCGTAATATCGTTCGAGCTGTTCCTCCGCCGCGCGCGCGGTCGCATTGCCGATGAACTGGTGACTCGGCAGCATCACCGGTTTGTGACCACGCTCCACGAGCCGTTCGGCCACGGCGCAGCGCAGCATGTTCATGAGCATTGCGCCGGTCACGGTTGACGTCGGTCCCGTGCGCCATTCAAGACCTGGAATCTCGCTCACGCAGTCTCCCGGCGGGCATTGGTTGTCGAGCACCACGTCCGCCACATCGATCAGCTTCTTGCCCGACGCATGCGCGGGCTTCGACTGCGAGCAGTGTTCGACCGAGACGACGGCGATAACGGGCAGCCCGCGGGCTTTCACTCCCAGCGCCATGTCGACGATGAGCGGGCGAAGGCCGGAGGTGGAGATGAGGATGAACGCATCCTGCGGTCCGAACTTGAAGCCCTTGAGCAACTCTTCGGCGTAACCGTCCACTTTCTCGAGAAACAGCGGGGCGCGGAGTCCATTCGGGCCCACCTGTGCCGCATGGTTTGAAATGGCCTGTTCGGCCCAGGCGTAAAAACCGACGAAGCATCCCTGGCGTGGCGTCATTTCCTCACACATCATCCGCGAGTGGCCGGAGCCGAAGAGAAATACGAGCCCCCCCTGCGCAATCCGGTCCGCACAAATCGCCGCCGCGCGGTCGATGGCAGGAAGCTGGGTTTCCCGCAGGCGCAGGAGCAAACGCTGGGTTTTTTCAAAATAATCGATGGCTGTATTCATGGGAAAGGTAGACGTGGTAAAATCGCGCAGAGGCTGGCGCGGAGCCGAACCTTATTTCGCCGGCTGCGCCACTTTGAACTTCGCGAACCCGAAGGAATGATTTTCATAACGTGCGCGGGTGAACGTGCGAGGTGCACGCGTGCACTCATTCACGCCGCTGCCAATGACTCGGCTAACTCGGAAATTTCCTGCCGCGGCAACCAAAGGTTTGTAGATGAGACACAGAGCTCCCAGCGCGGCGCAGCCGCAGCCGAAGAAGAAAATCCAGGCTGATTCTTAACCGCGAATGGACGCTAATAAAAGCGTATGGGAAAAACCCGAAGTTGTGCGGTTGGCGACTCCGTGGCTGCGGGCGCCAGCGAGCGGAAGCGCACGTTGTTAAAAAGGG
>JBBRCR010000605.1:0-4814 GCA_038204695.1 Opitutales bacterium
GAAAATGTTACCGCCGCCAATCACCACACAGACCTGGACGCCCAGATCGTGGATTTCTTTCACCTGCGTGCACACTTTTTCCAAAGTGGCCCGATCGATGGGATCCCCGTTCTTTCCGCCACGGAGCACTTCACCTGAGAGCTTCAGGACGACGCGCTTGTATCGGGTGCGGCTTTCGGCGGACTTGTCGGGCATGAAGAGCAGCAAACGATTACCGAAAATCCCCGTCAATGCCCGAGATGCCGCGGGCAGCCAGACGACCGCATCGGTCGTTTTCTGGTGCCGGGCTCCGGTGAAACGAGACTTCCGACCCGCGTAATTCACGGTCTGCCCGGCGGATCTCAGCGCGTCTGCTCCAGCGGCAGGTCGTGCAGCTTGAGCTCCGGGTTCTTTTCCACGAAGTAGCGCATCGTCCACTCGTTCGGGAAAAGCACCACCGGCTGGTCAAATTTGTCCCTCCCGAAGCTCACGCTGGTGGCGACGATCAACCGCGATGGATCCTTCAACGCGGGATGCGGCTCGATCCATTTCAGGAGGGTCCACGGAGTTGCCACCAGACGCGATTCGGCGGCGTATTCACTTTTCAACCGCCATTGCACGACCTCGAATTGCAGCGGTCCGACCGCCGCGAGCAGCGTGGCGCCGGGCGGCCCATTGCGGGCGGTGAACGCCTGCACGACGCCTTCCTGGAGCAACTGCTCGAGCCCGGCGCGGTATTTTTTCGCGTCGGCGGGAGTCGGGTTGGAAATGAACGAAAAGACTTCCGGCGGAAACCGCGGAATCTCGTCGTAGATGATCGCCCGTTCCTCGGTCAGCGTGTCACCGATGCCAAACTCACCGTGGCCGACGAGACCGATGACATCGCCGGGCCACGCCTCGTCTACGGTCTCACGGTCCTGCCCGAAAAGTTTGTGCGAGGAGGAGAGCCGCACGGTTTTGCCGGTGCGCGAATGCAGGACGTTCATGTCGCGTTCGAACTTGCCCGAGCAGACGCGCAGGAAGGCGATGCGATCGCGGTGTCGCGGATCCATGTTGGCCTGAATCTTGAAGATAAAGCCGGAAAACTTCGGCGCATCCACGGGAACAATACCGTCGGTCGGCGACGGCGTCGTGCCATTGAGCGCGCCGGTGACGGCCGCACCGTTGCCGTCGATCGGCACGCTGATTCGGCGCGGTTGCGGCGGAATCGAGTCCTGGAGAAAGCCATCCAGCAGCAGCTGAATGCCGAAATTGTTCACCGCGCTGCCGAAATACACCGGCGTCTGCTGGCCGGCCTGCACCGCGGCGAGATCGAACGGGTGTCCGGCGCCGTCCAACATCTCCAGTTGCTCCTTCACGTCGCGGTAGGTGTCGTCATCGAGCTTCTGGCGGACCGCCGGATCGTCGAGCGACGTCACTCTGACCGGGGCTTGAAATGCGCCGCCCGGCACGCGATCGAAGAGATGCACCTGGCGTGTGCGCCGGTCGAATACGCCGCGGAAGCCCGGGCCGTTGCCGAGCGGCCAGACCACGGGCGACGATTGCAGGCCCAGGACCGTCTCGAGTTCATCGAGCAGTTCGAGCGGGTTGCGCGTGGGCCGGTCGCACTTGTTCATGAACGTGAAGATCGGCACGCCGCGGCGACGGCAGACTTCGAACAGTTTTCGCGTCTGTGTCTCCACGCCCTTGGCGGCATCGATGACCATCAGCGCCGCGTCGACGGCCGTGAGCACGCGATACGTGTCCTCGGAAAAATCCTTGTGCCCGGGAGTGTCGAGCAGGTTCACGGCGTAGCCGTGGTAGTCGAACTGGAGCACCGTCGAGCTGATCGAAATTCCGCGTTGCCGCTCGAGTTCCATCCAGTCGGAGGTCGTGGCGCGCTGGTTCTTGCGGTCCTTCACGGCGCCGGCGAGGTGGATGGCATTGCCGTAAAGCAGGAATTTCTCCGTCAACGTGGTTTTTCCCGCGTCAGGGTGGGAGATGATCGCAAAGGTGCGACGGCGGTTGATTTCGGCAGCGGGCGACATGGGAAGGGGCAAAAGAAAACGGTATCACCGGCCGAGGGAAGAGCGAATTGCATTGTCGCGTCGCGACGGTTTCGCCCAAAGGTGTGCGCGTGGCCACTTTGCCGTTCCTGAAAATGAAGCCGAATGCCCGGCCGCGCGCGCTGACCGGACATCCGTGGGTGTTCGCCAACGAAGTCGAGGCGTTGCTCCCGGCGGAGCACGACGGGGAAGTCGTTGAGTGCCGCGACCGGACGGGCCGGTTCATCGGCTCCGGGATTTACAATTCAAAATCGCAGATCCTCTGGCGGCGATTGAGCCGGGATCGAGTCGTGCTCGATGGCGCGTACATCCGCCAGGCGATTGAGCGGGCGCTCCGGCGACGTGGCGCGGACGCGCTTCCGTCCGTCGACGCTGGATCGAGCGCTGCGTTGCGGTTGGTCTGGAGTGAATCGGACGATCTGCCCGGCGTGGTGGTGGATCGTTTTGGTGATACACTGGTCGTCCAGATTCAGACGGTCGCGATGGAAAAACGCGCGGCGCTGATCGGTGACGCGCTGGCGGAAATCGCGCGTCCAGCGGAGATCATCTTTCGGAACGATGCGCCGATTCGGCGGCTCGAGGGATTGCCGCTGGAGGTGCACACGCGATCGGGAGTGGCGTGGGCACCGCGCTGGGTGTCGATCGACGGATTCGACTACTGGCTCAATCTACAGGGCGGCCAGAAGACGGGATTTTACCTGGATCAGCGGGCACAGCATCGAACGATTGAGAAATTCTGCCGGGGCGCCCGCGTCCTCGACGCGTTCTGCAACCAGGGCGCTTTTGCGTTCCACGCCGCCCGCGCGGGAGCAACTGAAGTGTTGGGACTCGACAGCGCGGAGGATGCGATTGCTGCGGCCCGGAAGAACGCCGAACGCAACGCAGTGCAGGTCGAATTCGCCGTCACGAACGTGTTCGACTGGTTCAACGATTCGGCGCGCGAACGCGATCGATTGTGGGATGTGATCATCCTTGATCCGCCGCCATTCGCGAAGTCGAAGAGTGCGCTGGAAGGGGCGCTCCGTGGCTACAAGGAAATTAATCTTCGCGCCATGCAGCGGCTCGTTCCAGGTGGCGTTCTGGCAACCTACACGTGTTCGCACCACATGCAGGATGCGGAGTTGCGCGGTGTGCTGGCGGCGGCGGCCACCGACGCAAAGCGCAAACTCCGGGTGATCGAGTGGTGTCACCAGCCGGCGGATCATCCGGTGTTGATGACAATGCCGGAGAGCGAGTACCTGCGCGGCTATATAGTACGCGCGGAATGAGCGCGGTCGCGGGTGCGACGACAGCGCGCCGGTCCGCCTGCCAATTGTCCCTGGACCGGTTTCCAGAAATCGAAAGCCGTTAACCGAATCAGGTTTGGGGTGAACGTGGGGACAGCTCACCGTTACGCAAAGGCGACGCACCAGCGTGGCTGACGACGATGTTCGAATTGTTCGCACGGTCCGACCAGTTGCCGAGGTATCGGTAGCCGAGTTCGTCGTGGAGCAGCGCGATCACCCGGTTCTGCGTTTCGCGCTCTGGCTTGCCGATGTTGCTCATGCTTTCTTGCCGGATCCGCCCGATCCGTCTGAAGCATCCAGCGCCTTCGTGCCTTTGCACTCGGGGTAACCGCTGCATCCCCAAAACTGCGAGCCCGTTTGCGGGCCTTTTCGGGCCGTGCGCAGCGCCATGGGCTTTCCGCAGCGCGGGCAGTCGGGCGCCTTCGGCCCCGGCGCCGCGCGATCTTGCTTCTGCCGCTCCGCGATTCGCGCCACCGCCAGTTGCTCGCTGTAGCCGCCTTCCTTGATGAAGTCGCGCTCGAGCGCCTGCACTTGCTGGTCGAGCAGGTAGTTCGTCTGGTGGATCAGGCAGATGAGCGTGTTTGCGACCACGGCGGGATCGCGGTGCTCCAGCCAGCGCGCGTATTCGGCTGGCGCCGCCCGATCAGTCTGATCAGTCCGATCCGCCCGATCAGTCTGATCTTTGTTTTTCCCCACCGCCCGCACCTCAAGCGCTTCGGGATCGTCTTTGCTCCACGCGCGTAATTTTCGCTGGCGGAGGAAATCTTCGTAGTCGAGCAGCAGTTCGTCGAGGCTGGCGCGCGCCACCTGCACCAGCCGGATTTCGGTCTGGCTGGAGGCCGCCGCGGCGCGGCTGCCTTCGGCAATGTTCTGCCGGCCGCTGCGTGCCGCCTGCACCATCTGGTCCACCAGGCGCGAGTGCCGATCGATGAACCGTGCGCAAAACGTGACCGTGCCATCGTAAACAATCGTGGCCACCGCGAAGCTGCGCAGGTCGCGGTAGCCTCCGCTCGGGCGCAGACGTTTTCGGCCGGCTGTTCCTTCCGGTCGGCTGGGTCCGCTCGATCCGTCGGATCGGCCAGCTCCGTCGGATGATGGGTTTGGGGTGCTGCTCATCGGCTGATCCTCAACCGGCCGCCCTTCAGCACCCGCGTGGGCGACTCGATCGCCTTGCTTGCCCGACTTGTGCCGTCCGGGAAAACTTCCCAGAGCATCGCGTCACCCGTTTCGAGCACGCTCCAGCCGGCGGCCAGCGCCTGTGCTCGTGCTGCGGCAAACGCGCCCGCAGCCAGCGCCGGGAAGCGCTGCTCCAGTTCCTCGATTTCTTCTTCGCGCAGCATGGCTCAAAGATGGGCAAACCAACCCGCCAGATCAATCGCGTCCTCCCGGTGAGGAGTGAGTGCATCATGCCTTGCTTGAGGGCGCGGGTCTTGGCCGACCGCTGCTCCAGCCCCGCCAGCTCCGCGTCCATTGGTAGCCGTTTCATGAATAGAGACCATGGCCA
>JBBRCR010000606.1:0-4796 GCA_038204695.1 Opitutales bacterium
GGGCGTTTAACCACCTTTGGGGGTTTTGTTTTTGTGGTCTTTGCGGCCTCCTGTTTTTTTTTTTTTTTTTTTTTTTCCCAACTCACCCCCCGGGGCCGCCCCCCCCCCCCACGGCGGCCGGCGCGATTCGGATTGTGGGGACGGCGCCCTATGGCATTCAGGAATGTCGCATTCGAAAATTTCCGGCGAGGCTCGCCCCCGTCGACATTTTGGGTGAGAGTCCTTTCATGAACCGACGATCATTCCTGAAAGTCACGGCGAGCGCCGCTGCGGCGGCGGTTTTTGTCCCGGTTTACGCGGCCAAAGCGAAGCGCAATCTCCGCAAGGGGATCATGTATTCGACGATCGGCGTGAAAGGGACGGTCCTCGAAAAATTCAAAGCGATGAAGGCGGCAGGTTTTGAAGGCATCGAGCCGCTGGGCGGAATGAGTCGCGACGAGGTCATCGCTGCGTTCAAGGAGACCGGCTTGAAGGCGGCGAGCGTGTGCTGCCACACGCATTGGGTGAAACCGCTCTCCGCGCCGGATGAAGCGACGCGCAAGATCGGCTTCGATGGGCTCATCCACAGTTTGCAGGATGCGCACGCGTACGGCGCGACGAGCGTGCTGCTGGTGCCGGGCGTGGCGCGCAACGGCGTGAGCTACCAAGAGTGTTTTGATCGTTCCATTGCCGAAATCAGAAAGGCGATCCCGGTGGCGCGGGACCTCGGTGTGAAAATCGCGATCGAGAACGTCGGCAATGACTTCATCGTCAATCCGGAGCAGGCGGTGGAATACCTCGATGCAATCAACAGCGAATGGGTTGGCTTCCATTTTGACATTGGCAACGCGGGACGCGTGGGACCGGCGGAAAAATGGATACGCGTGATTGGGAAACGGATCGTGCGTATCCACATTAAGGATTTCAGTTCGAAACCCGCGGACACCGCGAAGCCCGGCCGGGACCGCCCCAAACTGCTCGACGGCGAAACCAACTGGCCGGCGGTCATGGCCGCACTCGACGGCGTGGGCTACAGTGGCTGGGCCATCACGGAGCAACCGGGCAACCAGGCGGCCGATGTGGAGTCGGCCCGCGACATGGTCCAGCGGATGGATCGGATTTTTGCGGCGTGACATGAAGGCGGCACTCGGCACAGCGCGGGCGCAACGCGTGGAGCCGCATCGTTCCGTTGTGGCGGTCGCCTTCAGCCAGGGCGCGCCGGACCAGAATCAGGTCTATAAGGCCGTGCTCGCGGTGCTCCCGCTCGCGCCACTCGACGTGCAGTTCACCGGAGACGAGGCGGGCCTGGCTCTCTTGCGCAATGTGCTGTCGCACGCCAGCGCGACGGGCGACGCGTCGCTGTTCGTCCGGGAGGCACCGGGGGAGGATGCCGAGTTGCGGCTCGTCGCGGTCAACGGTGGGTCGCAGGACGGGAGTTATCGCATTCTCCGACCCGCCGATGGACGGCGGCTCGTCGGCGATATAAGAGGCTTTACCGCTGATGGGGCGGGTCAGGCCGTGGCGCGGCTTGAACACATTGCCCGCTGGATGCGCATCGCCGAATTGCGAAACCCCGCTGGCACGCTCGCGGGCCGGGTGGTGGTCGAGGTTTATACCGTGACGGGCGATTCGGCCAGAGATGCGAAGCCGGCCGAAGGCACGTCATGGCGGATGCATTACGCGCGCGATGCCGCGGGCAAATGGCGACGCCCGAGCATCAAGGTGAAACTCATCAATCGCAGCGACCGCCCGCTCTACTGTGCCCTGGTCGGCCTCACGCAGACCTTTGCCGTGCAGACGAATTTGCTGTCGGGCGGGAGCGTCCGCCTTCAGCCGGGCGAAGAGGCATGGGCCAACGCCGGCAAGCCCATCGCCACGGAAGTGCCCGATGGGCTCTGGAAGGCAGGCATGATCGAGGTGCGCGACATCCTGAAGCTCATCGCGACCACAGCGGAATTCGACGTGACCCTGATCGAGCAGGGCGAACTCGATCACCCCGTCGTGACGAAGGGAGAGGGAACGCGCGGGCTCGGCCCAACCAGCACGCTCGGGCGGTTGATGAAACGCGTCCAGTCGCGCGCCTTTTCCACCGAGCCCGACGATGATGAGACCCTCTCGGACTGGACCACGCAGGAGTTGACGTTCACCACGGTACGTCCGCTCGAGTCCACGCAGATTCCGCGCGCCGCGAGTGTGGAGCTTTACCCCGGAGTGAAGCTGTTGCGCCATTTCAGCCTCGAGGCAGAGGCGCGCCTCACGGCCGCCCCCATCGCAAGCCGCGACGTTGCCGGCGGCTTCACGCTGCCGCCGCTCCTGCGTGACGATCCGACGGTCAGCCAGCCGTTCCTGCTCTCCTCCAGTCGGGGCGGCGCTCCGGGGTTGAGTGTGTTGGAGCTTTTCGACGTGCAGAATCACGAGGCCGTGACACCCGAGCGCCCACTGCGGCTCGAGATTGCGCAGCCGCTGGCGCGGGGCGAGCACCTGCTGCCGGTAACGCATGACGGGGAGTTTTTCCTTCCGATCGGACGCGGCATCGGCCGGGGGGATCATGTGGAGGTTGTGCTCGAGGCGCTGCCGAAGCCCCAGGACACGCGCAGCCTGACCAGTGCCGTGCGCATCTTCTTCCAGAAGATCGTCAGCCAGCATTTTGGTACGCGCTATACATATCCCCTCCTCGCCGCGTTTACCACCGGGGGAAATGGCAGCGGGCAAGTGACGGATGATCCCGCCGGCGTGAGGGCCAAAGTCGCGGGCGCAAAACGCATTGTACTCTATATTCACGGTATCATGGGCGAGACGCGCGCGATGGCCGCCAGTGCCGCCGGCCTCGCCGGATCGCCGCCGATTCCCGGCCTGCAAAGCAACTACGACCTTATCCTCACTTTCGATTACGAGAACCTGCATACGCCGATCGAGGAAAATGCCCGCCTGCTCAAGCAGCGCCTCGCGGAGGCCGGTCTCACCCCGGGGCATGGCAAAACGCTGCATGTCATCGCTCACTCGATGGGCGGACTGATCTCGCGCTGGTTCATCGAACGAGAGGGCGGCAATGATATCGCGCAGCACCTCGTGATGCTCGGCACGCCCAATGGCGGCTCGCCCTGGTCCACCGTGGAGGACTGGGCCGTTACTGCGCTTAGCCTGGGGCTCAATGGACTTGCCACCGTCGCCTGGCCCGCGACGGTGCTCGGCGGCCTGGTCTCCGCGGTCGAGAAAGTCGACGTGGCCCTCGATCAAATGAACCCGTCGTCGGACTTCCTGACGAACCTCCATTCGAGCGCCGACCCCCGGATTCCCTATACAATCATTGCGGGGAACACGTCGCTGGTGTCTCCGCCCAGCGCAGAAAGAGAGAAAGTCCGCCAGAACCTGCTGGAACGCCTCCGGTCGCTCAATCTCCTGCATATGGCGACCGCGCCGGTTTTCTTCGGCGAACCCAACGACATCGCGGTGAGCGTCGCGAACATCCGCCACCAACCGGCCGGTCGCGTTCCCCTCGCGACGGTGCGCGAAGTGCCGTGCGATCATCTCACGTATTTCAGCACGGAGGCCGGCCTGCGCGCTCTCCACGAAGCGCTCGGATAGCCGGGGCTTTCGGGCCCGACGGCCACGATCATATTAATGATATCCACCGCACTATAGACACAGGGCCCCCGGCGGGCGCAAAGCGGCTCGAATGGGAGGGACGCAATGAACATCCAGAAAACGCTCAACGTTGTTATTATCGCGGCGTGGTTCGCCACCGGCGTGCTGGGTTGGACCCAAGCGCGTTGGCCGGGGCTCTTCACCGGCCTGTTTTGCTACTCGGTGATAAACCAACTCGTCCTCTTCGCCTTGGGCCATTCGGCGATGCTTCGTCCGGCCGAAACAATCGTCGGGCAGGTGCAACGGAAGTGGGCGTGGCCTTTCATCGGGGTCGCGCTGGCGGGCGCCTATTATGGAGGATGGCGGTGGGGCTGGTTCTGGTGCGTTGCCAGCTATGGCGCAGTGGCCATCCCCGTAATCACGCTCGCGGCTCGACGCCAGCGCCATGAAGTGAAACAACAGCACGGGCGTCTCATCAACAGTCTCGCCGAAGCCACGGCCCGGCGACGCCGGGACGGAGCGGCGAACGACCATGCCGAGTTCCACGCATTGGTTGATATACTCAATGCTATAGAATCGGCCCCGAAGCTGGTTGCGGTCATCTCCCGCCATGCCGCCTCGCGGGAACGGCTGCAAAACTTGTATCTCGAGCTCACCCGGGCCGATGCGGATCCGCCGATCGCCGCGGCCTCACTGCTGAACCCGGTGTCGCTCGATTATCTCTTGTATACTCCCAATCTGCCCGTCGAGCGCCGCGTCAAGGAGCTGGCGGTATACTTTGAAGGCGGCCACCTCACGTATGTCTCGGGGGCGATCGACATCACCGACACGTCCGCAGAATCCAAGGAGGCAGGGGATGCGGTGCCCGGCGCGAAGCCCGTCGCGGGACCCGAAACGACCGCCCTAAAGCGCCGGTCGGCGCCCGGCCCGCGCGAGCCGTGGTGGCGCCGATTCAATCCCGTCGCGAGAGCGTTCAACGGTATCTGCTGGGCGGTGCAGCGGCGCAAGCTCGACGCGCTCGCGTCCGAGGGACGATACGACGAATTGATCGTGGCGGCATCGGCCACCAACACGTTCGCCCGAAGATTTCTGGGCAGTGACGATCCGCCATCGCTGGCGTACCTGGCCGACGCGCACCTCGCGCGCGGTGACTACGCCGAGGCCCGACGCCACCTCGAACGTGCGGTCGAGGCAGGGCGGAGCACCTACGAACTGCTCAGCGACGCGGGCAA
>JBBRCR010000607.1:0-4787 GCA_038204695.1 Opitutales bacterium
GCGGCGGCGGCGCCATCGACCTCGTGATCCACTTAAAAGGGTTCGGCTTTAGCGAGGCGCTCGACTGGCTCGAGCGGCATTTTGCGGGCGCGCTGCCCTCGGCGCCGACTCCGCCGACGCCACGGCCAGCGTTGCAGCTTCCCGTGCCGCACCCCGGCAACCTCCCGCGCGTCAGCGGCTACTTGACCGCTCAGCGTGGGATCGCTCAGGCGACGATCGACTCGCTCATCCAATCCGGCGCCCTCTACGCCGACTCGCGCGCCAATGCCGTCTTCCTCCTCCGCGACAAAGCGAACCTCCCGGTCGGCGCCGAACTGCGGGGAACCACCGAGCACTCCTGGCGCGGCATGGCTCCCGGCTCAAATAAGGACTTGGGCTACTTCTCCATCCCTGCGCCCGCGGCCTCGACTATCGTCCTTTGCGAGTCAGCCATCGACGCCATCAGTTGCTTCGCCCTCCATCCTCACCACCGTTGCATCTCCACCGCCGGCGCCAGACCTAACCCAACCTGGCTCCCGCTTCTCCTCGCTCACGCTTCCGCGGTCTATTGCGGCTTCGACGCCGACCCTACCGGCGATGCCATGGCCTCCGCCATGATCACCCTGCATTCGGCCGTAAAACGCCTCCGTCCCTCCCTGCACGACTGGAACGACGTGCTCACGTCACGTCCGTAACCAGCCCGTAGATACCGCGGCCGCTCCCTTCAGTACATCTACTCGGAACAGCCCAATCCGGCTACTTGGAAAGAAGAAAGCTCCTTTACAGGCTCGAAACGGGTGCACCAATCTCCCTTAGCAGGCGTGGCCCGAAAAAGTGTAGTGCTATCGCACTAACAGGTTTCATCCTTCTTTCGTTGGTTTCCCCCTATTCTGTTTGCTGACGCGATGAGGCTCGACCACAGTTTCTCAATGGCCGCGCGAGTCCAATTTTAGTCTGTGATCAGCTTGGCTGCCACTTGCTTTGAGCGGCGGGAGTTCGTGCCGCCCAACACCCCGCAGACCAAACCGGGTTCGGTTCGGCCCGATCCGTCCGGAGGATGCTGTGGTCGGCTCGCGTACCCAAATCGCGTTATTTTCGCGGTGAAAATCACAATCCCAGAACTATCTCTCGTGGCCCTCTTCGGCGTATTCGGCTCGGGCAAGAGCACGTTTGGCCGGCGTCATTTCAAGCCGACCGCTAAGGCTGATGCTTGCTGGGCGGCTGGTCTGCGGCCACCAGTCGGTATTTCGTGCTGCGGCCACCTCCTTCCCCCGGGATGAGGACGGCGGTTTCGACGAGCGTCTTGATATCGCGCAAGGCGGTGTCGAGCGAAAGCCGTCCGGCCAGCTTCGCATAACGCGACGTGGAGATCTCGCCCTCGCCGGCATCGAGCATCGCGTTGATGACGCGCCGCTGCCGCTCGTTGAGCGCGCCGCCCAGGTTGATGCGGTCCCAGACGGCCGCCTTTTGCAGGATGCCCTGGAACGATTCTTCCGCCCGGACCAGGGCGCGATCGAGACATTGCAGAAACCAGACGAGCCACGGGGTGATGTCCAGGTCCCACTTCTGCGCGGACTCGAGTTGGTCGTAATACTGCTGCTTCTCCGCCTCGATCTGCGCCGACATGCTGTAAAATCGCAACGAACTGCCGTCCGCCCGGGCCAGGGCGAGATCCGCAATCGCACGGCTCACGCGGCCGTTGCCGTCCTCGAATGGATGAATCGTGACAAACCACAGGTGGGCGATGGCTGCGCGCAGGAGCGGATCGGTTCCGTCTCCGGTTTCGAACCATTGCAGGAAAGCCGCGACCTCGCCGGGCACCCGGTCGGCCCCGGGAGCCTCGAAGTGAACATCCTGCGGCCGGACTCGATCGCGGTGGATGGCCCCGGACACGACCTGCATCGGATCCATTTCCGGCGTACGCCAGGCGCCGGTGAGCACGCGCCGCAGCCCGCTGCGGCCGGCCGGAAAGAGCGAGGCCTGCCAGCCGAGCAACCGGTCGGCGGTCAACGGCTCGGCATAGCGCTGCGAAGCATCGAGCATCATCTCTACGGCTCCCTCCACGTCGCGGTCGGAGGCGGGATGGCCTTCACCCGTCAGTCCCATCCGCCGGGCAATCGAGGAACGGACCTTGACCGGATCGAAGGCCGCTCCCTCGATCGCACTGGATTTGACCACTTCAGCCGTGAGGCTGCTCAGGCTTGCCTCCGAGCGAAACCGAAAACCCAAGCCCTCCATCCGGCCCAACAGCCTCCCCTGCCGATGCCGCACCTCGGCCAAGAGGGGAAGCAGGGCATCGGCCTGCCAGACAAATTGCGGCCACTGCCGATGTTGATGAATGTAACGCACCCCCGCAATCACCGCAGAATCAGCGGTGATTGTCACATCCAATCACCGCTTCTATTGCGGCGAATAGAGCTCCTATTCGCCGCACCACACTCATCCCCCTTAAGCTCGCACCAATAGCAACTGACGTACGTCGTTAATAGTAAACTGACTGGATGGTCGGGCCATTCATTTCATGAAATCCCTCGCTTTCACGGCGGCAACCGCTTGGTGGCCGCGGGTGACGGCCTCGTGGACGAGCGCCTGGGTTCCGATCCCAATGAATTCCCGGACCTCGGGAATCAGTTCGATGCCGAGCATCCTTTCGCCGCTGGCGGCAATCCGGGAGGCGAGCCCGGCGATGTCCGGGGGGTGAAGACGCCGATTTTCCGACGGGCCCGGGTAATCGACACATTCCATTCCTTCTTGTGGTTAAACTCGTCTGGGCACTGGGGGTGATCATGGGACTCAAGGGTGTTCGGAAAAGCACCGTGCTTTTCTTTCAGTTATGGACAGTTTACCCCTTAACGAAAATTCTGCTCGACTTCCCGAACCATCACGCGTGATCGTCGATCTCCGGCAGCACAGGCACCTGCGGGAAAATGAATGCCGCCGCCTTCACGGTCCCGTTGTAGCCATTCCGATATTGCGTCGGAATCGCGACGCCCGAGGGCCAGGAGTCATTGCCGGGGCGCCCGGCCGAGGTCCCGCCGCCAGTGGGCAGGTGCCACGCCGCACACCCGCTTGAAGGCGGTGGAGAGGTGAAAGGCGGAACTGAAGCCCAGCCGTCCGGCCACCTCCTCCAAGGTGGCGTCGCTGGCCGCGAGCAGCCGGCGCGCCCGCGCAATCCGCAAATGCAAGACGTATTGCCAGGGTGAATACCCAGTGTGGGCCGTGAACGCCCGCCGGAAATGCGAGTAGGCCACCCCCAGCCGGCGCGCCAGGGCCTCCACATTGACCGGCTCCGCGAAGTGCTCGCCGAAATGGGCCTCCGCCGCCCGAATCGCGCGAAGCATCCGAGAACGCGCCGGTTGCGCCTGCCGCGCCTTTTCCCACGCCGCCAGCACCCCAAACGCCGCCGCCGCGAGTTCGGGATCAAAGCCCGGCTCCGCCTGCCGCGCCCCCGCGTGCACCGCCTCCAGGGCAGACTCGAGGCCGCCTCCCGGCTCCAGCCGGCGCAGCCAAGGGCTGGTGGCGATCCCGTCACGACGCGTCAGACTTTCAACCACCGGCCCCCTTACCTCGATCCAGCTTTCGGTCCAACCGGTGGCCGGCTCCGGCCGATACCGGTGCCACACGCCGGGCACGATGACAAACCCCACGCCGGCTTCCACGGGCCGTCTTCCGGTCGGCCTGCTCTCGAACACCCCCGAACCTTCCGTAACCAGCACAATCTGCATGGCGTCCAGCACCCGGCCATGCTCCCAATCGAAAAGGTGATCAGCCGGATGGGGTCCCGCCGGGTAGACCTCGCCGGCCCGTATTCGGGAAAAGCCGCTCGCCGTCAGGCCGAGGCCCCACCGCGCGATCTCGGGTGAGGGGGCAAAATAGCGGAAATAGTTTCGATCGGTCTTGGGCATTTCCTGTATGTAGAAGATCAAATAGTCGATTCCACCGCGGCGCGCCAATCGCTAATCTCGCCGCGTGCTGCCTGCTCCCCTCCGCCTCGGCTTGTTTGGCATCGGGCTCAACGCTTACTGGCCGCAATTCGCCGGGCTCAAGTCGCGCCTCGAGGGTTATCTGGCCCAAGTTGCGTGCCGGCTCGCCCGCCCCGGCGTCGAGCTGGTCAACCTCGGGCTGATCGACACGCCGGAACGGGCGCAAGCCGCCGGCCATGAGTTTCGCCGCGCCGATGTGGACTTGATCTTCCTTTACGCCACGACCTACGCCCTTTCCTCGACCGTGCTGCCGGTCGTTCGCCGCGCGAAGGTCCCGGTGATCGTGCTCAATCTCGCCCCCGCTGCCGCCATTGATTACGACATCTTCAACCGGCTGGGCGATCGCACCAAGATGACCGGCGAGTGGCTCGCCCACTGTTCCGCCTGCCCGGTGCCCGAGCTTGCCAACGTCTTCAAGCGCGCCGGCATCCAGTTCCACCAAATCACCGGCGTGCTTGATGATGATCCCGCCTGCTGGCGCGAAGTCGATGCCTGGGTCGACGCTGGCCGGGTCGCGGCCGCTATGGCCGGCAACCGCCTCGGCCTCATGGGTCATTACTACGGTGGGATGCTCGATATCCATTCGGACGTCACGCTGCAGTGCATCACTTTTGGCACCCACATCGAACACATCGAGGTGGACGAACTGTCGGCCCGGCGACGGGAGGTGGCAGCGCCGGACATCGCCCGCCGGCTGGCGGAGTTCAACGACGTTTTCGACATTCAGGCCGGCTGCGCGACGGCGGATCTCGAGGACGCCGCCCGCACCTCGGTCGCGCTGGATCGCCTCGTCGCCGATCATCAGCTCGGCTCGCTGGCCTACTA
>JBBRCR010000608.1:0-4780 GCA_038204695.1 Opitutales bacterium
GAGGCCTGGTGCGTGAGCCGCATCTGCATCAACGCACTGTACGCCAGCGCGAGCTCGTCATGGCTCGACGGCACCAGCCGCCCCTGATCGCGCAGGTTGCGGAGCCGATCGAGCGTGTTGGTTTCGGCATAACCGTTTTGCAGCGCGTAGATCCGCGCGAAATTCACCAGCGGGATGATCGCCGCCTTGATGTTGAACTTGGCCGGCTGGCTGCCCATGGCTTCGAGTTGGATGTTGCCGAAGAATCCGCGCGGTGACCGGAACTGGAGCGTGCTCTGCGCGAGGTGGAAGAAAAACGTGTGGCGCGTGTCCCCCGTCAGCCGCTCCTGCAGGTGCTGGCGCAACTGCCGGACGAGATCGGTGTCGCCGCAGACGGCGCGGAAATCGAAGAATACATTCACGTCGAGCAAATCCTGCGGGTTCGCCGCCGCCACGCAGTCGGTGAAATACTGCCGCCACTGCGCCAGCGGCTGGCACCATTTCGGATTGCAGGCCATCACCTCTCCCTTGCAGCGGCGGTAGCCCGCCAGATCCAGCCCGTCGCACACCTTTTGCCCCAGCCGCAGGAAGTACGCCTGCGCCGGCTCCCGTTTCTCCGCCGCCACGTCGTCGTAAACCAGCGCGTTGTCCTGATCCGTCGCGAGGGTCTGCTCCTCCCGCGCCTCGCTCCCCAGCACGACGAACGCGTAGCGCGCCGGCGGAGGGCCGAGTTCCGCCTCGGCCAATGTGATCAGCCGCCCGGCGATCGCGTCCGACACCGTCGTCATGATCCGCGTGACCGTTTCCACCCGCGCCCCGCTCTCCAGCAGGGCCCTGACGAACACGGGCAGCTTCGCGCGGCTGTCCCGGAGTGCCTCGGCCGAGGAGGCCCCCTGAATCTCGCTCAGCAGGATCGCCACCGCGTGCCGCTGCGCGTGCAGGATTTCGGTCCCCGTCAGGATGCCGATCGCCCGGTCCGCCTCGTCCGTCACCACCAGATGTTGCACGTTCCTCTCCTGCATCACCCGCGCGGCTTCGAAGAGCAACGCGCGCGCGGGTATTCGGATCAGCGGTGCGCTCATCACCGAGGTGACGGGGGCGGCGCCATCCTTCCCCTCGGCGAGAATCCGGTTGCGCAAGTCCTGATCCGTCACGATCCCGATTGGCTCGCCGGCGGGTGATTGCACCAGAATCGCGCTCAACTTCGCGCGGGCCATCATCGCGGCCGCCTGCCGGATGCTCGTGTCCAGCCCGCAGCTCACGAGGGCTGGCGGCGCCGCCTTGATCGAGCGGGTCGCGAGCGGCAAAAGGCTCTGTAGATCCGCGACCAGCCGCGCCAGCGTCTCCTCCGTCTGGCGCCGCGCCGCCACCTCCCGAATCGTCAGGATCTGGCCGCTCTGCCCGCCCAGCGTGACGGGCGCCGCCGTCATCAACACCTCGCTCACCGTGCCGCCCTTGGCGGTGAGCCGCGTGCGCCGTTCCGCGCGGGTCTCGGTTGCCCCGTTTGCCACGGGCTCCACGATTTGCTCCAGCCGCAGTTGCACCAACTCCGCCTCCGAGTAACCCAGGCGATCGAGCAGGGTCTTGTTCGCGTAGGCCGGCCGGTCCTGGAGCACCAGCAGCACGCCCTCGGCGGAGCTTTCCACTAGCATCCGGTACCGTTCCTCCGACTCGCGCAGCGCCCGCTCGGCCTGCCAGCGCCGCCGCTCCAGGTCGAATCCCTGCTTCGCAATAAAGATCAGCAATCCGCCGATCGCCCCCGACACCGCCAGGGAAAACCACAGCACCCGGTTAATCATCTGGCTGATCTCCGCCCGAACATCCTCCAGATATATCCCCGTGCCCACAATCCAGCCCCACGGCTCGAAACCCTTCACATAGGAAAGTTTCGGCACCACCCGGCGCTCATCGTCCTTCCACTGCCACAGATATTCCACATAGCCATCCCCCTGCGCACGGACAATCCGGGTGAACTCGACAAACAGCCGCTTGCCGGCGGGATCGGCGTAGGCTCCGAGATCCTGGCCGTCAAGGTCCGGTCGATACGGGTGCATCACCATCCGCGTCTGCGTGTCAGAAATCCAGAAATAATCCTTGCCGTCGTCACCGAACCGCAGCTGGCGAATTCGCTCCGCCGCCACCCGCTGGGCGGCCACCCGGTCGACGGCGCCGCGCTTCTCCTGCTCGTGCATGCCGGCCAGTTCGCTCCAGGCCACCTGCGTCAGCTCACGGATCATCTCCTTCTTCCGCTCGAGCGTGTTGCGCTTCATCGTCGGCACGATCACGGCGAAGATGTAGGCGAAAAACAGCGCGAACGTCAGGATCGCCGGCGAGATGATGTTGACAGCGAGGTGCCTCCAGTACGGACGCGGCCCCGCAGAGCGAAAAGCGGTCATGATCAGACGGTGCGCAAGTGTCGCCCGGTCGCCGGGCCCGGGGCCAGACATTTCTCGCGGCTCAAAGTCCATCCCGGCGACGCCTGACGATCAGTGTCAGGGGTCACCCAATAATGCCGAACTCGGTTCAATGAGGTGACCCCTGACACGAACAGCGCCGTCAGCCGGAATTCCATCGGCGCCACCCTCGACAACGAGTTTCGGGCCTCAAGGAATCCAGCGGCCGGTCGACTTGCGTCCTCGCATTCGCTCGCCAGAAATCCAAGTTTCGCAAGTCCGACCAGCTGCCAGGCACCGTTGCTCGAACCATGAAACCCGATTTTTATTTCCGCTATATACTGTTGGCAGGCTTGCTTCACGCCGTTCCCCTGAATGCCTGGAGCCAGGCAACCTCCGGAAACGATCCGCGAGATTCTCGACCCAGTGTGCGCAGCGAGGAGGCCAAGGCCGCGGTCCGCGCGGGGAAGTCGCCAGCGTCGCGGCCGAAGGGTGGAGGCGATCCGGATCTTGACCGGGACGCGACGCTGGTCCCCGAGCCCACGGGGGAACAGAAGGTCGAAGCACCGCCCCACCAGACCGCCATGATTCCGATGCGGGACGGCGTGCGCCTGGCCACGAGCATTTACCTGCCGCCGGGCGACGGGCCCTGGCCGGTCATAGTTCTTCGCACGCCCTACAACCGGAAGGATCGCAAGAATTGGGCGAGGTCCGGCGGCACTCTCGCGCGAGGCTATGCGTATGTCATACAGGATTGGCGGGGATTGTTCGACTCTCAGGGCAGGTTCAGCGGGCTCATTCCCGCGGAGATGCAGGCGGACGGATACGACACCGTGGAATGGATCGCCCGTCAGCCATGGTGCAACGGCAAGGTGGGCATGATGGGCGGCTCGGGCCCAGGCGTTGCCGCGAAGATGGCGGCGCTCAGCAATCCGCCGCATTTGCTGGCCATTTCGACGAGCGTCGCGGCCTTGCGGCCCGAGGAGTACATCGGCTTCAACGGCGGGGTGCTGCGCACGGTGGGCAAGGAATGGATGGCCCAGCGCGGAGTGAACCTTCCGGAATGGCCCAAGCCGTTGTTGCGCTCGTACCCCGAGCCGCAAGGCTTCTCGACTCCGAAGTTGGATCAGCCGATCACGGCCGCCGTGCTCGACGTGGGCGGATGGTTCGATGTCTATACCGAAGGGTCGCTGGACGACTTTGTGCTGCAGAACAACGGGAAGTACAAACTTGTGATGCTGGCCAGGGGACATGGGATGGATTCACTGCGCGGTCTGCAGTTTCCGGATCAAGATGCCGGCCTCACCGATGCGCTGGCGTGGTTCGATTACTGGCTCAAGGGCGTGGAAAACGGGGTCAAGGACGCGCCGGCGATCCGGTATTTCCTCCTGGGCGACACCCTGACGCCCGGCGCTCCTGGCAATGTTTGGCGCCAAAGCAACCGCTGGCCCATCGCCCACACGCCGCTCTCGCTCTACTTCACAAAATCGGGCGTTTTGCAGATGAAGCCTCCCCCCGAGAGGGAGGCGAAGCTCGGCTATGTGTATAATCCTCGCGATGCGATTCCCACCGTGGGCGGTGCCAACCTGGGCGTGAATCAGGGGCCGCTCGATCAACGGCCGCTGAGGAACCGCGCCGACATCCTCCGCTTTGCCTCCGCGCCGCTTGTAGATCCGCTGGAGATCACCGGCCAGGTAAGCGTCGAGATCTTCATTGATACCGATGTGTCCGACACCACCTTCATGGCCAAACTCGTCGATGTGCATCCGAACGGCTACGAGGCGCTGATGCTCGATTCAGCCATCATGGCCCGTTATTGGAACGGCTTCGACCAGCCCACGCCGTTGAAGAAGGGCGAAATCTATAAACTGACGATTGATCTTTTCAGCACCGCGCTGGTCTTCAATGCCGGCCACCGGATCGCCGTGCAGATTGCGAGCAGCAACTCGCCTCGCTATGAAGTCCATCCGAATACGTTCGAACCGGCGAATTCCTACGACGAATCCCCGGTCGCCCGAAATTCGATCCATGTCTCCTCGCGTTATCCATCTCGACTCATCCTGCCGGCGATCGGCCGCGCGAAGATCGAGTGACCTGGCGGTCCCCGAAAATCCCTCCGGCATTCTCGTCTAGCAGCCTGTCGACTTACACCCTCACATTCGCTCGCAGAAATCCAGATCTCCCAAGTCCGGTTGAATCGGCGTTCGAGGAAATCGGGGAGCGTGGCGACCTTCGAGCGGAGGTAGAGCGGGGCGAAGAACAGCGAGAGCAGGACGAGGGTGAAGCCGGCCATCCACTCGAAGTTGCCGAAGACGAGACCGAACTTGTAGGCGGCCTCGGCGAGGCTCACGAGGTGGACGGTCGAGATGTTGGCGGCGAACATCGCCAGCCCGATGACGGGCCAGCCG
>JBBRCR010000609.1:0-4774 GCA_038204695.1 Opitutales bacterium
CCGCCAACTCACCGACAAAACACCCGGGCAGATTGCCCGTGTCCTGAAACGCCTTCGACTGCACGGCCTAATCCGCAAAGTCGGCCACACCTATCACTACTACCTCACCAGCCTCGGCCGCCGCGCACTCATCGCGGCGCGCAAGTTGACCGAGTTTCTCGTCATCCCTGCCCTCGCTCCCGCTCGGGCTTAAGTTCCGGGTCTTATATACATTATATACATTTTCTCGCGCCAAATGAGCGAGATTTCAGCAGTAAGGGACTAACGCCGATTTGAGCGTTTGGCCGATAAGTCCCGATCCGGCGCGGCCGTTCGAGCTTCGTTCGAGGTGCCCGCGGCGGCGGGCTGATTCCCGTGAAAAACCTCGAATCACCTCGAACGCCACTTCTACCGAGGGCCTTGCCTGCAAGCCGGCTCCTGCACCGGGAAGACCCAAGGGAAGACCCTTACCCCCTTTTTCGGGTAGAGCGGACCCTTGGCCGCCACGACGGGCCCGTCAGCGTGATCCACTCCCCGGATGGTCTGCATTCGATACCGCCAACGCCAGCCCCGCGCCTCGCCGGTCTGGCAGGTTCTCCACGATCACGCCGCCCGCGTGCCCGGCGTGGCGCCCGCAGTCGCCACCGCCATCGAGGCGTTCCTCGAATGTGGCGATCTCCACGCCGGCTTCACGCGCCTTCATTGCCCCGAGTGCGGCCACGAGTACCTCCTCGCCTTTTCCTGCAAACAACGCGGCCTCTGCGCCTCCTGCCACCAGCGCCGCACGCTCCTCGAGGGCGCCTTCATCGCCGACGAGATCTGCGCCCCGGTGCCCCACCGGCACCTCGTGCTCACCATTCCCCGGCTGATCCGAAACACCTTCAAATTCAACCGTGCCCTGCTCGACGAACTCTACCACGCCGCGCACTCGGCGATCACCGCCTGGCTCCGCCAACGCACCGGCCAGCCCGACCTGTCTGCGTGCGGAGCACAGGCAGACGGCCAGCCGGGCCTCGTCGTCGCCGTGCATACCTTCGGCGACTTTCTTTTCTGGCATCCGCACGTCCACGTGCTGGCCGCAGCCGGCTTCTTCGCGCCCAACGGCGATTTTCACCTCGCCCCGCCCGGCGGCTGGGATGAACTCGCCGAACTCTGGCGTCTCGCCGTGCTCCGCCGCCTGCGCGACGCTGGCGCCCTCGCCGACTGGCAGATCGCCAAATTGAAGAACTGGCGCCACAGCGGCTTCTCCGTCGACGCCGGCGAGGCGCCCCTCGCCGCCGACGATGCCGCCGGCCGCCGCTGCCTCGCCGAGTATCTCCTGCGGGCGCCGTTTTCCCTCGAAAAATGAGGCTCGGCCCATTCATGCGGCTTTTCTATATGATGTCACTGCCCGTGACGGTTGACCGGAAAACTAGGCGCAGAAACGTGCGGCTCGTCTATACACGACAAACAGAAACATCCACCCAAATGCGGGGACTTATCGGCGCGCGGGGTTGTCCGCACCGCTCCCCACCCGCCTGTGTTTGCGAGTTGTGCCCACCGCGCGAATTGTTCCCACCCCAGAACCGCGCCAAATCACAATGGCGTTTTGTTCGCGAAGAAGTGTCATTGCTTTCGATTGATGACCAAAATCCCTGGATTCTCCGCCACCCCGCTTGTCTGGACGGCCATCGCGCTCGCGTGGGCGGTTCGCGTCTGCGGTCAGGCACCCGAAGTCACCATTACGCAGCAACCGGCGGACGCCGTCACGAATGTCGGGGGAGTAGCATCGTTTCGGGTGACGGCCACGGGAGCGGCGACTGTATCCTTTCAATGGCTACACGAGGGCCAGCCGATTGACGGTGCCACCCGTTCGCGACTGGTGATCAGCCCGATCGGCTCGAGCCACGCCGGTCGGTACCAAGCACAGATCAAGAACCAGTCCTCGAGTTCGACCAGTAAGATTGCCTTGCTGACGGTGAACCCACCACCGGCGCTGCCCATCGTCGATCCCCTGTTCCATGGCGATGCGCGGCTAAATACCACCCCAACCTGCGTGCAGGTGCTGACGAGTGGCGAACTTGTCCTTGGGCCCGCTCTGGATGGCCGGATGGTGCGATTCCGCGCCGATGGCATTCTCGATCCCAATTTCGCGCCGGGGTTGCCGGAAGCGCGCTTTTCGAGTTTGTCCGAGGAGACCAGGGTTTATCAGTTCATCGAACAGCCGGATGGTCGGTTGCTGGTGGTGGGAAATTTCGCGACCTATGAACGACGACCGGCACCCGGCCTGGTGCGGCTGAATCGTGATGGAGCGAGAGACGACTCGTTCGTACTGCCCGACGACTTCGAGTTATTAAATCTGGGAACGTCCGATATTCAGCGCCGGGTCGCGCTGCAGTCCGATGGCAGGATTTTGGTGCTAACCACCAGCGGTCTCCAGCGACTGTGGCCGGACGGCCAGCGCGACCTCACCTTTGCGCCAGCCGTCGGGGAAAACTCCAATATCGCGGCCTTCGCCGTAGCGGGCGACGATCGCATCTATACAGGCCTTTCACGCGAAAAACTCGTGACCCGTTTGCGGCCCGACGGCACGGAAGATCCGACGTTCAGCCGGCGGGCGGCAGATGTGGCGACGGGTATGAAGCTCCATGTGCTCGCCGACGGGCGACTGATCGTGAACGGCGTGCGTTATGTGCCAAACCGGCTGGCTCCTTACTCCATCTGGACGCTTGCGCGCTGGGGTGAGGATGGTTCACCGGATCCGACGTTTCCGGTGCTGGATGTGCCGTTGTTCACCGCGCCTGCCGCCGATGGAACATTGTATCTGGGGGGCGGAATCACGATCACGCCCGACGGTCTGCGTGCGCCGCTCGCGCTCGGTTTCGGCCCTTTTGACCGCCCGGTCTCGACGATCGGTTTCCCCGCCGTCTTTGGTCCCGACGGCCGGCTCTACCTTTACGGTGGCTTCAACTTTTACCACGGCGTGAGCAGCGCGCGCGTAGTCAGGCTCAATCGCGTTCCGGCGGACATGCGTGAAGTGGACCAGCCTCCGCGGATCCTCGAAGCATGGTCGGATGATACCAACCTGACGCTCGGGCAGAGCACCGTGCTGCACGTCGCCGCCGTGGCACCCGGCCCGGTCACATATGAGTGGCGGCGCGTGAATGCCGACGGATCCATTTCCGATACGGTGCGTACGAATACTCCCGCGTATGTGTTCAAGCCTCGCTACCTCGTTGAGCGGGGGAACTGGACCGTGCGTGTCTTGAATTCGGCCGGTGAAGCGATCAGTGCACCCATCAACCTCGCGCTTCGCCCGCCAGATCTGCGGATCGTCGGACAGCCCACGCGTGTGGCGATCGCGCCCGGCCGGCTCGGCAGCCTGTCCATCGAGTTGATCCCCTTTTTCAGCGGAATCACCCGTGCGGTCTGGACGCACGATGGAGTCGTGATGTCGCTGCTCCCAAGTTGGGAACACGCCTACCCGCGGGAAGTGTGGAGCGAGACGGGAGTCAGGCTCGAACTCGGTCCGGCGTCTGCCACCCTGGCGGGTACCTACGAATTGGTCCTCACGGACGCGTCCGGCCGCACGGTCACAAGCGAGGCCATGGTCGTAACGATCGGGGAGACGCCGCGTATGGTGAATCTCAGTACGCGCGCTTTTGTCGGAAACGGCGAAGAGGCCCTCGTGTTGGGATTTGTCATTCCTCCCGGGCCTTCACGGGTGATGCTGGTGCGTGGCATTGGGCCGTCGTTGGCGCAGTTTGGCGTCGCCGGAGCGCTGGTCGACCCGCGCCTGGAACTCTTCGACCAGACGGGTCGGCGATGGGCGGTGAACGACCACTGGCGGGAGACCGGGTCCAACGCGGACTTCGCCCGGGTGGGGGCTTTCGAACTCGATCGCGAAAGCAAGGAGGCGATGCTGGTGAACGCCGCGCTGCCGCCGGGCGCTTATACCGTGAGGCTCAGTGGTCCGCCGGGGGACAATGGCATCGGCTTGATTGAACTCTACGAAGCCGACGATCGGTCGGAACGTTTTGTGAACCTCTCATCGCGCGTTTATCTGGCGCCCGGAAAAGGGCCCGCTATCGCCGGCCTGGCAATTCGCGGCCCGGGCGGTAAACGCGTGCTGGTGCGCGCGGCGGGCCCGGCGCTGGCGTCGTTTGGGGTGGCCGCTCCACTGGGGAATCCACGACTCGAGGTTCGCGCTCCCGGTGAGCAGCTCGTCGGAGCGAACGACGATTGGACGCGACAGGATGGAGCCGACGAAGTGTCGCAAGCGGCCATCGCAGCGGGAGCGTTTGCCTTCTCCGCCGGGTCGCGCGACGCGGCATTGATCCTGATGCTCCCCGCCGGAAACTTTACCGTACTTGTCACCGGCGCCTCACCGACGGATGCGGGCATCGCGTTGCTCGAAGTTTACGAGCTGCCGTGAGCTAAGGCCGGCGAAGCCTCCGCCTCGTCTCCAGATATTTGCCAACCCGCGCCGAATCGCGTTTTTCCAGAGCGGCGGCAATTCGGCCCACCATGCCGAAAAGCCTCAGCACATCCTGCGGCCGCAAAGTCAGGCCTTCAAAGCGGTGAAGCCTCGCTTCACCGATGCGAGCCCGATTAGCGCCAATGCCAGGAGAATCTGCGTGGAGCCGGAGTCAGGCACGCTAGCCGCTGCGCTTTGCCCACAGATTTGCCATCGCGTATGGCGTCGCGCCAAGGGCGGGGTTGACCGGAAGGGCGACTTTCCTGTCGCCCGAGACCGGTTGACCGAACGTACTTCGGCGGCAGGAAAGCCGCCGCTCCGGTGCGAATGCCAACGTGC
>JBBRCR010000610.1:0-4771 GCA_038204695.1 Opitutales bacterium
GGCGCGAGACGCCCGACGCCGCGTCCAATCACTCGCTCTCCTACGCGCGCAGCCGCGACCTGATCCATTGGGAAAACAGCGCCGGCCAGCCGATAGCGCTGCCCATCACCCTCGCGAAGAGCGATGTCGTCGACGCCGCGAAACCCGGCGCTGGGCTCATCAACATGGTCCGCGAACTCGGATTCGATCCCAAAGGCCGCCCGCTCGCGGTCTATCATCGCTACGACTCGAAAGGAAACTCGCAGGCCTACGTTGCGCGCCCCAATTCCAACGGCGGCTGGGATTCGCACCAAGTCAGCGACTGGCATTTCCGTTGGGCGTTTTCCGGTGGCGGCGCCATCCCCGGCGAAGTGTCACTCGGCCGCCCCACGGCGCAGCCGGACGGCACGGTGCTCATCGATTACTCGGCCAAGGGCGCTGGCGCCGGCCGTTTTCAATTGAACGGTGAAACCCTCGCTGTCATGGCCAAACTCCCGCCCGCCCCCTCGGTCATCCCGGCGTCGCTGCGCAAGGTGCGTTCGACCGCTCCCGGTCTCTCCGCGCAATTCCTGACCCGCCATGCCGACGGCCGCACGTGGGTGCTGCGCTGGGAAAGCCAGGGCAAGAACCGCGACAAACCCCACGCCACCACGCCGCCGCCCGCCGGACTCCGGCTCTACGAATTCCCGGACCGCAACTGAGTGTAAACGGAACGCGCGATGACAGAGACGGATGAGTGCGCGATCGCCGGAAACCTTTACAAGATGGGAAGTTCGTTGGCTTCCCTTTGTAGTTCAGGCGCTAACAAGTGTGGTGAGTTGCTGCGTCGTTTGGTGAGTGTCGGAAACTATTACGGGGCCACAACGACCGATCGACCGCGCGAGGGGCTAACCTGCGACATTTCATCATTAAGCAACGCATCTACATCATGGTCTTGCGCTTTTTGGACACTTTGCCGAGGTGCCGGCGCGTTTCTTGGTACACCTGCTGCTGCTTTTTGGTAGGCGGGGGTTCCCCTAATTCCTCCCGTCCTAAAATACCCATATGGAAACAAAAAAACCTAAAGCGTTCAATCGTAGCGATTTCCTTATCAAGGACTTGGCTATCAGCATAGGAGGAGGTGGCCGCGGCGGCACTTGGCTGCCCGGACCCGACGATGAAACACCGCCGTCACCGATTTCGCCCATTGCCAGCGTGCTAGCCAACCTGGCTCACATCGAGGCGGTACGGGAGAGCATCGTCGAAGCAGTAAAGGCAAAGCGGTTCGACGAAGTGGGGCGCGCCTTTGTAGCCGGAGATGCGGGGGGAAACCCGGCGATACGCACGGCGATTCAGGAGATTGGCACCGCGATTGTCGCGAGCGCGGCGTATGCGGCGCTCGGTCGGGGTGGGTCTGTCGGGCTTCCCAACCCAGACTGCGGCGGCACGTCGCTTGAAACGATCCCGCCCACCCTGACACCGATTGTTCACGTGGGCATCTCTGTTCATCGCGTGACCGAACTGCCACGGCTGAAACAGCAACTCGCCAAAACGGTCGCGTATATTGATAAGGCCGCGACTGCGCAGGCACCACGTGGCGCCGAGGTTGCAGCCGTCCGGGCGCAACTCGAAGCGGCGTTGAAGAGCCTGTCTCAGTAACTCCGCGGCCGACGTTGCCAAGACCGCGTATTGAACTGCTCTCGCTGGCCGCACTGCGTATGGCGGCCAGCGGTTCGCTGGAGGAACCCGGGCGGGTCGCACAATGGCTCTACCGCTTCGGGACCATTCCTCGGGGGCCGGCTATTGAGCGTGATTTTGGTCCCGACGACGATCCCATGGCCATGCTTGGCATGACCGTCGGCGGTCGTGTCCGGCGGCAAATGGAAAGTTCCTATGAAGCAACATCCCTTTCGGGGTGGTACTCTTTCGCGCGCCATATCGGTGGAGTGCAGGTCGTCGCGGCCTGCAAGCTCTATGTGAGTCCCCGGCCGGAAGCGCTGGCGGACGCATTTCCCCGCATTGTCGATAAGCTTGCGCGCTTCGAAGTACGGTCGTTCAAGGTGGGACGTCGCATCGAGGGATTGTTGCGACCCGACAAACTGATCGCCTATTTCGATGATCGCTCGCACATGGAAGCAGTCGTGGGTGCCCTTGAAGACTCGCTCCGGGGATGCCCGGCACAGGGCGTACCCTTCACAACAGAGGCCGGCGGCGACGGGCTGCTCTCGTGGGGTATGGATCCGCCCATTGGAAACAGGGCGGCAAGTTGGAGGTCATGGGTCACGAAGCGGCTGGCTGCCAGCCTCGTGACGGCGCGGCGAGAAAAACCGTGCGACGACTCTGTGGCGACCGCGCTCGCCGCTCTTCGTTCGGCCGGCGTCGATCCTGAGCGCTGGCTGCCGGGCCCCGACGCTTTCCTCGATGAGAGCCCGCCGTGATCGAGGCGCCTCCCGACATTGCGACAACGTTATTCACGCTGCCGCCCGACGCGAAGTTTGTGCCGGTCTCCGAACTATCGCCACGGTTGCGCGCGAGAATCGGCCCGATTGAGGTGGGCCAATCGGTTATAACCCGACCGGGATTTCGTGTAACCACGCGACTGATACCGGGCCCGCTGGCCGATCTGGTCGCCGAGTTCCGCTCGCCGAGCCTGCTCACGGATGCGATCGCGCGCTTTGCCCGTGCGCACGACCAGGACCCCTTCGCCATGCTGGACCTGACGTTCGACGCGTTGGCGACTCTCGTCGAAGCGCGTATTCTCGTTCCGCAAGGGTCCCCCGATGCATCGGCGCCCTCGCCAAGCCTGGCTGCCGGGCAAGAGTTCGCGGGTTTCGAGATCGACGCCTTGATCCGTTCGCTCGAGGATTCGGAGGTGTATCGGTGTCATGGGCCGGACGGTGTATTGGCGGCACTGAAGATTACACGCGACGATCGCCCTGGCACCAAAGCCATGATCGCGAATGAGGCGCGGGTGCTGGAGCGCCTCGGGGGTATCGACTGCCCCCGGCTTTTGGATCACGGAACCGAGCGCGAACGCTCCTATGTTGCGATGGAATGGTGCGACGGAGTGTCGATCGCTGTCATCGCGCAACAGGCGCGCGCGGCGCGAGACCACCGCCGCCTGCACGAGTTGGTGAACCGAATGTTCGACGCCTACGGCCGGCTTCACCGACGGGGCGTGCTTCACGGCGATATCCATCCTGGCAACTGCCTGGTGCGCGACGACGGCCGGGTCGTCATCCTCGATTTCGGCCATGCGCGTTCAATAGACGCCGCCCCAGCAGTCGATCCGATGCGTTCCGGCATCCCCCAGTTCCACGATCCCCAGATGGCTGGTGCTTTGCTGGCCGGCCGACTGCCACCCCCGGTGACGCCCTCATCAGAGCAGTATGCAATTTCCGTGCTGGCCTATTTGCTACTGACGGGACTGCAGCCGATCGACGCGCCCGCGGTGCACGATGAATTGTTGCGACGCATAGTCCAGCGGTCGGCACTGCCGTTTTCGGCGCGCGGGGTTCCCAGCTGGCCCCAGGTTGAAGCCGTGGTCCGGCGGGGACTGGCAAAAGAACCTGCCGACCGTTTTCCCGATGTCGCGAGCGTTGCACGCGCCTTTGCATTGACCAGCGTGCTTCCTGAATTGCCGCGGCGCTTGCCCGGCGGCGCTCAAGGGGCTCTCGAGGCTGCCATCGATGCTGTCCGAAACCTGTCCTCTTCGACCCGGCCGGTCGAAAACCTTTGGTTTGCCCTGCGCGCCGCTTTGGCGCTCGAGGATGCGGAACTGCTGGCTGCCGCCGATGTTCTCGTTGGCCGGGCGGGAACGGGCTGGGCTGTCAAATCCGTCGCCGCGCTCGTGGCACGGGCGAGATCGGACATCCAAACGGAAAACCGAGAGATCTTGGGGTTCCTGGCCGCGGTCGAGCGGCTGCCGGAGGGGCGAGAGCTCGGTGGGGCCCTCTTGGCGGCAGTTAGCATGCTAAACGGAGCCATGTCTCGTTCGCCTGATTTGGGAGCGCTTGCCAACTGGGCGGCGCGACGACTTGACGGACTCATGCGGGCTCCCTTGTTGAACGATCCCGATACCTCCATTGGAGAGCCGCTCCTGACCTATGTCGCACTTTCGCTTGGCGCGACAGGCGCCATCGCCGCAGGGGCAAATCTTCCGGCGCGTCTCGAGACGCTGAGCAAGACAAGCGCCGGCAACGTGTGGACTTGGGTGCTGGCGCATGCCATCTTCGGCGACGATCGATTCAAGGAGCTTGCCCTCGCGGCGAAGCTCCCAAGCAACCCTCTGACGCGCGGGTTTGCGCTGCTTAGCCTGTACCAGTTGACCGGCAACTCTCGCTGGATCGCCGATGCCGCCCGCGTGGTTGGCAGGGCGCCCAGCGTCCGACTTTCAGCGCTCGACACCGCGCTCCTCACGGTCGAGCTAAAGGTACCCGAGAGGGCAACCTTGCCGCCCTTTCTATTCCCGTTTTCCCGCTATCCTCGAGGTTCGGGGAAGTCTTTGCGTATGGCGAGATTCCCAGCGACCGAGTGAGGGGTTTATCGTCGGCTGCGAACCAGACAAAAGGCGGACCGGCTGCAACGGTCACTGACGACTCCCGAGAACGCTGTCCAGGCTGACTTGGTAAGGTCGCCCGGCAACCCACGGCGGATTTTTGCACGGAGCTATGCTTGGATGAGGCGCCAGGCGTCGCGATGCTGGTGACGGTCCATCGTGTCGTGGAAGTCCTTGAGGGTTGATTGGCGCTTGTTTTTTCGGGCGGCGAGCCAGGCATAATAAAAGCCCATCACGATCCGGCGCACCCGGCCG
>JBBRCR010000611.1:0-4731 GCA_038204695.1 Opitutales bacterium
GCATTCGCACCGGAGCGGCGGCTTTCCTGCCGCCGAAGTACGTTCGGTCGACCGGTCTCGGGCGACTGGAAAGTCGCCCTTCCGGTCAACCGCGCCCTTGGCGCGACGCCATACGCGATGGCGAATTTGTGGGCAAAGGGCCGGGGTAGCGCCAGTCTCCGACTGGCGGGACGCCGGTCAAAGACCGGCGCCACTGCCGGCGGCTGCCCCCGCGGGTGGGATGTTGTCATAGGAGCTGCGAAATTTCCGGGCTATGGGATCGAGTTTCGGGTCAGCAGGAGCGCCATCACGCTCACGGCGCCGACGGAGCACGCGGCGGCGAAGCCGACCAATAGCGGTCGCACGCCAAGACGACGGAATCGCGAGAAATCCGTCTGCAGGCCAACCGCGGCCATGACCACGGTGATCGCCGCAGCGGAAAGCCTCTCCGCCCCGCCCAGCACCTGGTCCCATTGCGCCGGCTCCAGCACGCCAAATGGTCGGGCGCTCCAGCGCTCGATGCGCCAGGTTACGCTTAGCCGGCGCGGCCACGGACGCCGGGCGCACCGGCGCGGGCACGTCGCCCCAGTCGGGCACTCCCTCCATGCTGTTCCAACTGCGTGAGGCCTCCGGCGAAATCGTGAATTTCATCGCGTGTGCAGCCGCGCCACATCGACTGCCGGAGCCCTGATCATAGTCCCAGTGAGACGTGCTTCGTCTCGAGGAACGCGTCCAATCCCTCGCTGCCCAGCTCGCGCCCCCAACCGCTTTGTTTCATGCCGCCAAACGGGCACTGGCTGGTCGAAGGCACCGCGTCGTTGAGCCCGAGCGTACCCGCTTCGAGCGATTCCATCAGACGGAAGCTCCGGCTCACGTCACGAGTAAATGCATACGCACTCAGACCGTACGGTGACGCATTGGCGCGCTGCACCACTTCGTCCTCGTCGTCGAACGCGCACACCGGAGCGACGGGCGCAAACGTCTCCTCGGACATGCAAGCGGCCGCCTCCGGCACATCCGCGAGCACCGTCGCGGCCAGGAACCAGCCCCGCGAGCCCACGCGTTTTCCGCCGCACAATACCCGCGCACCACGGCGGACCGCGTCGTCGATGTGGGCGAGCGCCTTGGTGAGGCCTTCCTCGTTGATGAGCGGCCCGATCTGGACGCCGGCCTCGAAGCCATCGCCGATTTTCATCTTTCCGACATACGATGTCAGTCTGTCGAGAAATTCCTGATACACCGGTCGCTGCACGTAGACGCGATTGGCGGCGATGCAGGACTGGCCCGTGTTGCGGAATTTCGCGATCGCCACGCCTTCGACCGCGCGGTCCATGTCGGCATCCGCAAACACAATCGCCGGGGCGTGACCGCCGAGTTCCAGCGACAACGGCTTGATTCCGTCCGCCGCGCCGCGGATGAGCGAGCGGCCGACTTCCGTGGAACCCGTGAATGAAATCTTGCGGCAGATTGGATTTTCCAGGAACTCCGCCGCGATTTCCGACGCGCGGCCGATCACGACTTGGAACACACCGGCCGGCAGCCCAGCCGCTTCCACGGCCTCCGCAAACGTGAGGGCGCACAAAGGGGTGGCGCTGGCCGGCTTCAAGACGACGGGACAACCCGCGGCGAGCGCGGGCGCGATTTTCCGCACCGCCAGCACGAGGGGGAAATTCCACGGGCTGATCGCACCCACGACACCGATGGGCGTCTTGACGATGAGGTGCCGTTTGCCGTCGGCCTGGTTCGGTACGATTCGGCCGTAGGCACGGCGCGCCTCTTCGGCAAACCAGCGCAGGTGATCAACTGTCATCGCGACTTCGCCCACGCTCTGCGCGAGCGGCTTGCCGTTCTCCAACGTGATCGTGCGGGCGATGTCACTGCTCCGCTGCTCGAGGGCATCGGCGATCTTGCGCAAAAAATCGCCGCGCGCCCGGGCGGTCAGCTTGCGCCAGGCCGGCAATGCGGCCTGCGCATCGGTCAGTGCCTGGGCGACCGCGGAGCGTGGCACCGTGCACACGCTATCGAAAGCCTCGCCTGTCGCCGGATTGTGGACCCGGAGTGTGGTGTCAGTGCGACACCACTTTCCGCCGAGGAAGAGTGGCCGTGCGTTGCTCATTTTGGCACTGATTTCCAATCGTTCAGGAATTGAGTGATGCCCATGTCGGTCAGCGGATGCTGATACAGCTGCTGCAGGATGTCGTAACTCATCGTGCCGATGTGCGCGCCAGCGAGCGCCGACTCGAGCACGTGCGAGGGATGGCGGATCGCCGCAACGATGATCTCCGTTTTAAATCCGTAATGGTCGTAAATCGTCTTGATCTGCCGGACCAAATCCATGCCGACGTGGCCAAATGAATCGAGGCGGCCGACGAACGGGCTGATATAGGTCGCGCCGCACTTCGCGGCCAGGAGGGCCTGCAACGGCGAGAAGTTCACGGTCACGTTCGTCTTGATGCCTTCGGCCGACAGCGCCTTCACGGCCTTCAGGCCCTCGCGCATCACCGGCACCTTCACGACAACATTGCGGTGGAGCTTCGCAAGCGCGCGTCCCTCGGCAATAATCTCCGGCGCAGTGAGCGCGATGGTTTCCAGGCTGATCGGGCCGTCGACCGCCTGTAAAATGTCGCGATAAACATCATCGGCCTTGCGACCGGTTTTGGCGACGTGCGACGGATTTGTCGTCACGCCATCGATGATGCCCCAGGACCAGGCGTCCTTGATTTGGGCGATGTCAGCTGTGTCGATGAAGAGTTTCATGTGATCTCAAATGAAGCTGAGTGATTGTGGTGCTTGGGAAATTTCAGAGCATAAGCCGGCCAGGGCGGAGTACGGCAGGAAATGGGAGCGGTCGATTCACGCCACGGCAGTTGCGTCCTCGAGGTACGGAATGGTGGACGAAGCATGGGGCAGAACTCCAACCCGGTCGCCCGGGTTCAAGTCCGGCAGTGCGAAGTCGACGGCGGCCTGCAAATCCGCCACCGGATTTAGCAACAGGGCGCGCGACCGTTGCCGGTCCATCGTGGAACAGAACATGAGATGCGCCTGGGCAAGGTCGCGGGCGATTTGAAATGCCTTGTGCGGGCCAATGCGAAATCCTTCCGCCCGGAATCGTTCGAGGACCATCTCGTTGGATTCCTTGTCGCTCATCCAATCTTCGTAATGGGCGCTGCCGGTGCCTTCGGGGCAGGCCGCCACGAGAATGATGGTGCCGCCACAGCGCGTGATGAGCGCCGCGTGGGCCAGCCCTTTCTGCGATTGGTAGACATTGATGTCTTTCGGATGTCCGCCCGGAGATGAAATGATCAACGCGTAGCGGTTGCGGACACCCACCTGACACACCTGTCGCGACAGCGGAATGCCGGCCTGCATCACCGCGCGCGGGTCGCCGGCGAGCACCTGCACAATCTCTTTTCCCTGGTTCAAAATGGCATTGAGCGCCAGATGGATTCCAATCTTTTGCCCAATCTCCTCCAGATCCTGCCGTGCCGGGTTGGTCTCATATTCACCCAAGCGGGAGCGAGGATGCGTCATCAAGGCGTGATTACGGTTGATGGTCTTCGCCGCGGCGAGCCCGATGGCCGCGGTTTTCACGCCCCCGGAAAAACCGACGAACTGGTGTGGTTCAATATTGCCGACAACGATCTTGAAATCGGATTCGACGTACGCCCGGTTCGACCAGATCGGCGTGCCACGTGAGGTTTCGCCCAGATTCACGAGAGAAGCCGGGTCCTCGGAATCGTGCGACACCAGTCGAAAGCGCTCGAGAATGCCCGCGGGGAGAATGGATGGAAATTCATCGGCCGTCATCGGCGGATGGGTGCCGACGGCTATATAAAACGTAATGGCGGCGTCAGCGATACCCAGGCTCGCGAGACGCTCCAGCAGCGGCGGCAGCAAATGCTGATGCGGCACCGGGCGCGTCTTGTCGTTGATCGCAATCGCCACCGAGCGCGCTCCGGCGAAATCGGCCCAGTTCACCCCTCCCAACAGATTGGCCTGGGCGGAGCGGACAGCGCCCAAGGGGTTGGCGGCCGCCGGGCTCTCAGGTGCCTCAATCACGTCCACCCCGACATGATCAGGGAGAGTGGCGGTCATGAACGATCGCCCGTATGGGACCCGGATTTGCATCAGGCCAGCGAGGGATGAGGATGCGCCGGACGTGCTCCGGCGTGAATTTCGTCCGCCGCAATATCCACCGGCTGAATACGCACTGGTGCTACTCGCCGCGGCTCAAGGTCGACGCGCTTCACGGCGGTCGTGAAGCGCGTCGGTGCAACCAATCCGGTCGCAAGCATCGGAGCGTCAGGCGCTGCGGTAGAGCTTCGTCAGGACAAACTCACGATGTCCGAGTGCCTCGGCGGAGGTGAGCCGGCCGCTGCACGTGCGGAGCATCACCTCGATGAGGGCGTCGCCGGATTGCTCGACACTCATCGTGCCGCTGAGCATGGCGGAAACATCGAGGTCGATGTGTTCGCTCATGGTGGCAACCGTGATCGGGTTGCCGGAGAGCTTGATCACCGGCTCGATCGGGTTGCCGATGATGTTGCCCTGCCCGGTCGGGAAGAGGTGCACGACGGCGCCGGAGGCAGCCCAGAGCGTGACGGCCTCCGCCGCAGCCGACGATGTATCCATGAACCAGAGACCCGGGCCCGAGGGCGCCTCGCCGGGCTTCAGCACCCCGACGTATTTCGTCTCGCGGCCGATCTTCTCGATATTGCCGAGCGCCTTTTCTTCGATCGTCGTGAGACCGCC
>JBBRCR010000612.1:0-4723 GCA_038204695.1 Opitutales bacterium
GGGCGCGTGGCGCTCAACCAGTTGATCGCGACCGGTGCAAATCCGGACCGGCAGCGCGAGGCGCTCCAGTTGCTCGCGCGGGCGTCGCAGGCGGATAACGTGCGCGGGGTGTTTCGGGCCGAGCTGAACAAACTGGTCGATGCGCCGACGAAGCATCCGATTTTGGAGAGCCTGCTGCTGTTTCGTGCGCAGGTGTCGCTCGCGGAAAAAGACTACGCGCCGGCGGAGAAAGACGCGCGAAGTCTGCTGGACGAATATCCGGGATCGTCGTTTCGCGTGCATGCGTATGGGGTGTTGACGGCGTCGGCGTGGGAGCAGCGGCGGTGGCGGGCCGCGGCGGACAATGCGCAGAAGACGCGGGCGGAGCTCGCGCCGGGCACGGCGTTGGCGGGAGCGCAGGGCGCGGCGCAGGCGCGGGCGGAACTCGTGGTGCTCGCGGCGGAGGCGTGGTTTCGCGCGGGGAGCGCGGGCGATGCGGGGGATTTTCGCAGCGCGGCGGACGCGTATGCGGCGGCGTTGCGCGAGCGGCCCGAGGGCGTGAAGCCGGGCGACCTGATGTTCCAGCGCGTGCTGTCGGAAATCAAAGCGGGCGGGGTGGAGGCCGCGCAGCCGCTGCTGGACGAATTGGGCCGCGACCCGGCCTTCGACCTGGAGAACCGCTGGCGGGCGGAGTGGAATCTCGCGCGGGCGTTGCAGATCCAGGGGCCGGCCGGCGTGAAGCAGGCGTATGGGCGGGTGAATGCGCTGCTCGGCGAAAAGCGCGGCGAGGGAGCGAAGGCGGACGTCGCGGCGTTGCCGGGTGAACTGAGGGCGCGCATGGCATGGTTGCAGGCGCGCCTGGCGTTGGATGCGGGCGAACCGGAGCGGACCCTCAAACTGGCGGACGAGATGGCGGGGTTGCTGGCCGGGGTGGATGAAAAATTGCGCAACGAGATCGCCAGCACAGGCGCATTGGTGAAGGCGGAGGCGAACTTTGCCCTCGGGCGTGAAGCCGAGGGGTTGAAGACCTTGCAGACCCTGCGCGGTGACGCGAAATTCGCGAAGTCGGACGCCGCGGTGCAATCCTACCTGATCGAGGCGGGGCACTACGCGGCGCAGGAAAAAACCGTGGATGCGCAAAAGCTGCTGACCCGGTTGGCGGATGAGTTTCCGCAGAACGAACTCGCCCCCTACGCGCTGTATCAAGCCGCGCTGCAGGCGGAGCGACGCGGCCAGGATGCGAACTATCGGGAGGCCAACCGGCTGATCGAGGATCTGGTCCAGAAATATCCGCAGAGCGACCTGGTGTTTTCGGCGCGTTTGAAGCAGGGCGATTTGTTGCGCAATCTGAACGATCTCCCGGCGGCGCAACACGCGTATGAGAACCTGTTGAACAAGCCGGCGTCGCAGGAGAATTTGGTGTTGGCCCAACTCGCGTTGGCGGAGTGCCACAACGCGCAGTCGTCGGGTGACGCGTCGCATTTCGCGAGCGCGAAGACGCTGTTCGAGACGTTGCGAGACCGGGTCGACGCCCCGGTGGATGTGCGGGTCGAGGCGGGTTACAATCTGGGCGAACTCTGGGTGCGGAGCGACAACAAGGCGAAGGCGAGGGAAGTGTGGTGGAACGAAGTCGTGACGGCGTTCCTGCTCGATCCGAAGCGCGCGAGCGAGTTGCAGGCGAAGGGGCGGTATTGGATGGCGCGGACGCTCTATCGGATGGGAGAAATCTCCGAGCAGCAGGAAAAGCTGGGGGAGGCCAAGGAAGCGTGGCTGCTCTTGATCAACACGAAATTGGGTTGGGGTGAAGCGCTGGCGAAATCCAAGCTGGCCCGGTTTGGCATGGCGGAGGCAAAGCCATGAGCGAGCGAGGATTTCGCATTTACGCGCCGTAGCGAACCTCGTCTAACTGGGGACAACGATGTCTGTATTCGATTTCAGTCTCTTTGCGAAAGGCGGGCCGATGATGTGGGTGCTGCTCGCGCTCGGCATGTTCGCGCTCGTGCTCTTCGTCGAACGAACGCTCTACCTGCACCGTGGGCAAATCGCCGCGAAGGCGTTTGTCGACGGCATCAAAAACATCCTGATGAAACGGCGGCTCGTCGAAGCGTTGACGGTGTGCGAGGAAACGCCGGGGCCGGTGGCCGCGGTGGTGAAAGCGGCCTTGCTGCACGCCGACGACAGCGCCGAGTCGATGCGGTTTCATGTGCAGGAAGCGGCTGTGATCGAGCTGCCGGCGATCGAACGGCGGCTGGGTTCGATCGGGGCGGTGGCTCAAGTGGCGCCGCTCGTGGGGTTGCTGGGGACGGTGCTTGGAATGGCGACGACGTTTCTGGCGTTTGAAAAGAGCGGAAACTATGCAACGGCCACCGTGCTTTCGAACGGCATGTGGCAGGCCCTGCTCGCCACGGCGGGCAGCCTCATGCTCGCGATCCCGGCGCATCTCGCTTATCACTTTTTGAGCGGACGGGTGCGGGCGATCGTTCGCGACGTCGAGTGGTCGGGCAATGAGATCATGAAATTCCTGCTGACCGAGTATCGCAATGCGCCGCCCGGCGAGGCGGTGGCAACCGAGGAGAAAACATGATCACGCGCCCGCTCGACCTGGCGTCGCGGCTACGGCCGGAGCCGCGGACCTACGACTGGTTGTTCTTCGTAAACATCGGAGTGATCGGACTGTTTTTCGTTCTCTTTGGTTCACGCTTCGTGCTGGCGCCGGGCCTGGGGGTGAATTTTCACGTGCCGACGATGCCGGGGGCGATCGCCGGAGCTGCGCCGACGACCCATCGAATCAGCGTGGTGCGCTCGAATCTGGTTTTCGTCGATAGCTTGGGGTCGATCGACATGAAAATGCTGCGTGTCTGGCTCGAGCAGGAGGCGAAAAAAACGAAACGGCCTTCGTTGTTGGTGCTGGTGGGCGCGGCCGCTTCGGCGACTGACTTCACCGACATCGCGAGCGTGGCACACGCGGCGGGTTTCATGCACGTGCAAATGGGCGCGCAGGAGCCGGCGGTGCCGGCGGGTGGGGAACGCTGAGATGGCCGAGCGGTTGCAAGGCGCGAAGCGGCGGTGGGCGTTCTCCGTCGGGGTTGCGACCGTCGTGATGGCGGGGCTGCTGGTTCTGCTTCGCAATCCCAAGCGGCCTCCTGACCCGGCGGTGGATCTGGCCGCGAAGCGGACGGTCACCCTGGTCAGCGCCGCCGACAAAGCCGTGAATGACGAGACGGTGTTACTCGACCCGACGCCGCTTTTCTTGCCCACGAAATGGAACGCGACCCAAAAGGAAATCACGCCGCCCGAAGCCGGTGGAAGATTCCAAGGTTACGACGCGCCGAAGTTCAGTTTTCGCGAGAACGAACTCAAGGTTGGCCTTCCGGCGCCCATTAAAGTGCCGGCTGGTCCGGCCGAGGCTGTGGCGGCGGACGCGCCGATGTCTGTGTTGGTGGGTTTTGGGCGCACCGAGGGGCCCTCCGTGACGCAGACTCCGCGAGGGGCTTTTGTGGAGATTGTAGCGGCGACCAACGGCCGAAGGATGTTGGCTCAGTCGATTCCCACTGCGCCCACGGCCAAGGGGGTATGGCAGCCCGTCGAGTTCCTGGCCGGGGTCGATGCCGCCGGATTGGTTGGGCCGTTGGTGGTCACAAGTCGCTCAGGTTTGGAGGAGGTCGATGGATATTTCGCTAGTTATCTTACGAAAACCATGCGGATCGGGGAGCGCTTGGCCCCTGGATTCTATCGGATTTGCGTCGGGCCGTAGAAATTCAGGAGATTCGTCGAATTTGCTGTTGACGGTGCCAAATGCGGACCGCACGTTCTCCCGCTCTTTTCGTTTTTTGGCACTTCCTTAGTCTGCCCAGATAGCTCAGTTGGCAGAGCACGTCCTTGGTAAGGACGAGGTCACGGGTTCGAATCCCGTTCTGGGCTCCAGTGCCGATTTACCACGTCGTTACGGCTTCTCGACGCTAAACCAGAGGTCACTTTTCATCATCCACACCCTAAGTATCAACGTCTCCAACGTCTCACACGCACATGGCTAAAGCCTCATTCGAACGCACCAAACCGCACGTTAACGTCGGCACCATCGGCCACATTGACCACGGCAAGACGACTACGACCGCCTCGATCCTGGCGGTGCAGTCCCGTAAGGGCTTGGCCCAGATTAAGGCCTATTCCGATATCGCAAAGGGTGGCACCGTGCGCGATGCGACCAAGACCGTCACGATCGCCGTCGCCCACGTCGAATACGAGACCACCAAGCGTCACTATGCCCATGTCGATTGCCCCGGCCACGCCGACTTCGTAAAGAACATGATCACGGGTGCCGCGCAGATGGACGGCGCGATCTTGGTGGTCTCGGCTGCTGACGGCCCGATGCCGCAAACGAAGGAGCACGTTCTCCTCGCTCGCCAAGTCGGCGTGCCGAAGATCGTCGTTTTCCTCAACAAGGTCGACCTCATCGACGACCCTGACCTGCTGGAACTCGTTGAAGAAGAGATCCGCGACCTCCTTACCAAGTATCAATTTGACGGCAAGAACGCCAAGATCGTCCGCGGTTCCGCCACGGCGGCTCTTGAGGGCACCCCGGAGGGTGAAAAAGCGATCAGCGACTTGATGGACGCCATCGACAACGAAATTGCCGAGCCCGTCCGCGAGATGGACAAGCCCTTCCTGATGTCTGTCGAAGACGTGTTCTCGATCACCGGTCGCGGCACCGTTGCCACCGGTCGGATCGAGCGCGGCGTCATCA
>JBBRCR010000613.1:0-4722 GCA_038204695.1 Opitutales bacterium
CGGCTCATGGCAGGTCCAGGCGTCCCCTCCATCGGTGTGACGCGGCATGGGCGTCCCGCCATGCATTCCTACATCGAGTCGTCCAAGGGCGGGACGCCCGTGGGACGAAGACAATGGGCGGGACGCCCATGCCACGCCGGACACGGCCCGCGCACCGAATTGAATCACGCACCGGCCTCCCGCCCGATGTTTCAAGGTGGCACGGGTGTCCCGCCCGTGGGTTTGATGTGGCCCGGGCGTCCCGCCCATGGACAGTGCGACGTGTGTATAATGGTAGGGCGTCCCGCCCATGGGTTGGACGTGGCACGGGCGCCCCGCCCGTGAATGACGTTGGGTATGACGGCGCGTCTCGCCCATCGCTCGAGTGGCACCCGCAAAACCCTGCCCGTTCGGCCTTCACGGGAAATCCACCTTTACGGTGCCGCCATCATTCACCTCGATCGCGGCCTGCTTCGTCGTCTTGCTGTCCAGCCAGGCCTTCAACGTGTAGCGCCCCGGCGGAACTCCCGTGAGTCGGTAGCGGCCCTGTCCGTCGCTGATCACGAAATGCGGCGTATCCAAAACGAGGATAAGCGCACGCATGTGCTCGTGGATGTCGCAGCGGAGCGTGACCAAGCCGGCCACCTCGAAGGTTTGCGAAGGGATCGGCCGGTCCTCGGTTCGATACCGGCCGAGATCAAAGCGCTTCGGCGGCGAGAAGGAAAAGATGTTGTGATAAGTGTCGTCCAGGTTTGGAAATTCCACCTTCGTGCCCACCCGCACCGGCAGCAGCGAGGGAATGAACGTCAAATCCTTCTGGGTGATCTGCGCCACCGCCTGAACCGATGCCGGCGGAAAAGAACCTTCCAGGTACACGACGGCGACCGGCGGATTGGCCGACAGCACCCCGCCGCGCGCGATGATTTCATAACGCTTGTTCATCACGGGAGCCGAACGAACCTTTGGCAGCGCGACGGTTCCCTCGATCGTGCCTTGCGCGCTGACGGGGGAGGGAAACCCGCCGATGGCCATGGCAAGAGCAAGCGCCAGCACCCACCCGGCAGCTGCCCGCGGCGAACGGGCCGTCGACACGGGACGGCGGCTGGTGATGGTCTTCATTCGTTCGCGCGGATGGCGTAGCCGATGCCGCGCAGCGTGTGAATCAGCGGCGGAGAGAAGGACGAGTCGATTTTCTTGCGCAGACGGGTGATGAAAATTTCGACCGTGCGAGTGTCGTATTCGTGGTCGCGCTGCCAGACGCGTTCGCAGAGCTCGGTGCGCGAGAATGGCCGGCCCGGCTCCTGCATCAGCACTTGCAATACATCGAACTCCCGCGGCGAGAGTGAAATCGGCCGGCCCGCCCGCACGACACGGCGGTGCTGAATGTCGACGTGCAGATCAGCCACCTTCAAGAGATCAGGTGAATCCGAAGTCGTGCCACGCCGCCCCAGCGCCTCCACGCGGGCGATCAGTTCGTCCATCGAAAATGGTTTGGCGAGATAGTCGTCGGCCCCGGCCTGGAGGCCCTTGACCCGGTGCTCGACCTCGCCACGCGCGGTGAGCACGAGGACGCGCGCCCCGCACCTGGCGGCGCGCAACCGCGTCAGCACCGACATGCCGTCGAGTCCCGGCAGGTTCAAGTCGAGGACCACCAGATCGGGAGGATCACTGAGCGCGACCTGCAATCCCTCCGCGCCGTCATGGCGGGCAACGGGGCAGTGCCCACGTCGCGCCAGGGCCCGGGTGATGTGCCCGGCGAGTTGGCGTTCGTCTTCAATCACGAGGATGCGCATGCGAGTTGCTCCCAAGCGGGTTGGGCGACCACGGGGCTAGGTTTTCACGTGCCGCCGCAGCGTCAAGTGCCGCCGGAGAGCACGCGGGCCCTGGAGGTCTGTCTGGGCATGCCGCCGGCCTGCACATCGAGTTCGGAGCGGCGGCTTGCGGTCCGGCGGGTTGCGATCCGGAACGATCGCTTCGCAGCCGCCGAATAACCTTCGCCCGACCGCTTCAGTGGCGACTGGAAAGTCACCCCGCCGACGACCCCACCGCGGAACAACACCCCAGCCGGAGTCGTGCTCACGGGTGACGCGCCCTTCGCGTGCTACGGTATGATTTCCACCGATACGACCCGCAGGATGACCGTGAGCTGCGACTGATTGGACGGGCTCGACCGCAGATCGAATCGGTCGATGGCGATGTAGGGAGCCCGCTGTTGGAGGCTTTCATAGAACCGGGACAGCTTCTCCCAATCGGCCGCTGAAATCTGGTAATCGAGCGCGTGCACGGCGAATTGTCCGCTCGTGGTCGTGGTCAAGCCACGGCTCGCGGCGTTGGCCCGCAAGCCAGCCTGGGTGGCAAGTTGCTCCACCGCGGCGGCGAGTTGATTGGCCTTCAGCGTTTGCGACGAGTCGAGACGCGAGGCGGTCTTCTTCGCCTTCTGCTCGATCGTGTCGCGATTCGTGATCCACAGGGATTGATCCTTGAGTCGCGACGTCGTGAGACGCTGCTCGCGGACGAACAGGGCGGCGCGCTTGGCGTAGGCCGAACCCCACCACGTCAGCCCGATCGCGATGAACGCCATCAGCAGCAGCTTCTCGCGCAGGGCGCGACTGAGAAAAAAGAGTCGTAGGCTGCGGATCATCCGGTGGTGCCACTGACCGGTTTAACCGCGTCGGGTTTGAAGGTCACGGTGAGCGTGAACGTCGTGACGTTGCCGCGCATCGCCGCAATCTGCGGGTCAACGCGCTCGATCTCGGGCAGTTTCTCCAAGGCGGCCCCGTAGACATTGACCTGCGCCGTATTGTTCGTGATGCCGTCGATATAAACGGTGTAGAGGCCGGTGGACTGTTCGGCCTTGACGCGGGTGAACTGAATGTCGGCGGGCTTGCGCGTGCCATCTTCGCCGACGAGGACCGTGACCATCTCGAGCGGCAGCAGCCGTTTTGTTGCGAGTTCCTCGATTCGCCGCGCCTGCTCGTCCAGATGCGTGATCTTGTCGACCAGCGGTTGCTGCGCCCGCAATTGTGTCGTGCGGACCTGCTGCCAGGCGCGCCCGCCGACCAGGGCCAGCTCGCCCAAACCGAATAGAAACAAGGCGGCCACTGCGGTGAGGGTCCCCCGCCAGAGCATGACGTCGCGCGTATGCGAAGCGTGGAGCGCGGCGAGTTCCCCCTTGTCGCGCACGTCGAGCGCCGTCGCGGCGGCCGCCGGAATCGTCGACACCAGATCACCGGCCCGAAAAATTATCACACGGTCGGAGTGAGCCGGATCGGCGATGGGCGGACCGGAAAGATCGATGACGGTCTTGCTGCCGCCGATGGCCCGCAAGAGGTCTTCCCGGAGCCGCACCCGCTCTTCCTCCGTGGCTTCGGCCGGCACGGGCTTGAACCACACTTTGCCGGGAACCGGCGGCGTTTCCCAATGCACCGCGGTCATGCCCTCCGGCGAGTTGAGCACGATCGTCGTCGCCGGTTGCACCTCCGCGCCGAACAAAGCCGCAAATGTCGGCAAAACGAGTTCCGCTCCCTCCCAACTCGCCGTCTGTTCAGTGGTGAAGCGGCGGCGGTACGCGGCAAACACGAATGCCGCTTCCGCGCCCGCCGGCCAAAACCAACCGTAGAACAGCTGCGTCAGCGGAAAGGGGGACGACGCCTCGAGCGCCAGCTCCATCTGGGCGGCCGCCTCGGCGGCCGTCGCCCCAGCCGCGATCGGCACGGATCGCGTGAAAAACATCGCGTCCGGCAGGAGCGCCACCGTGAGAGGAGGCGGGCCGGATCGCAGAAAACCAAGAGGCGAGGCGCACATATCAAATCAGTGAATCAGAAGCCGGTGGCGGCGGCGGAGCAATCTCAGCATTTTCGCGAATTTCCAAGAGCGTAAACGGGTACTTCAGGTTTTGGCTGGCCTGGTCTTTTGCGCCAGGCGTGGCGGGCGATTTCGTGGTCTGGCTGGCGCTCGGCTGGTTCTGACGCTGCGTGGCGGTTTTCGCCGTGCTGGCCGACGCCTGCGTACGTTGGGAAGTGGCCGTGGTTTGAATGGTGGTGGCGCCGCCCGGAGGTGCAATGACGGCGGCCAGACGAAATTGTGTCTTCCCGTCGAGGACCGTGACAACAATCTTCAGGGCGCTGATGGTCGTGCCAAACGCACCGGTGTTCCCGGTCGGCCCGGCAATCCGTTGCGCGTCATTGGGATTTTGAAAGAAACCCGGGCCCTGCCCGCGAAAGGCACCGTTGCCAGCGAGGTAATCAGCCAGATTCTGCTGCTGGTGCGTCTCGAACTGGCCCAAAGCGGCGAGTGCATCGGGCCGTGCGCCATTGAGGTTCGGCCGCGCGAAATCGAACAGCGACACGCTGTCCTCGAAACGCTTGAAGAGTTCGTTCGGCCGCCCATCCGAATCGTAGAACACTTCCCGCGCCTTCTCGATGGCCGCCAGTTCCTGAAACGAGCGCAGCGAACGGCCGGGCGCCTCAAACGGCAACGTGCTTTGCTCGTACTGCGGAGTGGTCGAGCTGTAGACGTGACCTTTCTTCATCCAGCCCACCAGTGCGTCCGCGAGCGCCTCCGCGTCCGGCTGGGTGAGCTCCCAATTGCGGAAGAGGTTCGTCAACAGATTGGCGTCGGTCCGCGGCAGCGACATCTTGCCGCTCTCATCCTCGAACGTGATCTGCACGACGCGATCCTCGGTCGGCACATAGCCCGCGAAGGCCAGCGGATCGCCCCAGCCTTCCGCCGGGCTGCGCAACC
>JBBRCR010000614.1:0-4699 GCA_038204695.1 Opitutales bacterium
CGTCTCGAAAATTTCGCGGACGGCGCGGATTTCAATGACATCATCAGCCGACATGGCCGCGGCAAAGAAACCGCCTTTGGCGCCGCGAGAGACCAGCCCTTCGCCGTGCAACCGGGTGAGCGCTTCCCGCACCGCCAGCCGGCCAACTTTGAGGTTTCGCGCCCACTCCTCCTCCTTGAGCCGCTCTTCCGGTCGGATGTGAAGTACGAGAATTCGGCGCCGAAGCTCGGCGTATGCGTCATCAGAGAGAGTCCGGGAAGCCATTCGGTGCGGTTGGTTGCTTTCAATAGGCAAGCTCTGTACGAAATTGCGAGAAAAAATGCGCGCAATGTTGTTGACAAAAAGTCGATGAATTTGTCCTCATCCCGGCGCTCCACGACCCGTCAACCGACTGCCCCATGCTTCCAAAAACCATTAGTTTTTGCACCCGCGTTATTTCCACCATGGCAGGTGGACTCGCGTTCCTCGCCGCGTCGTTTGCGCAGCCCGCGAGCACCGGCTCGATTGAAGGCCGGGTGCAGGACGTCACCCGGGGCGATTATCTGAGCAACGCGCGTGTCACTATCGAGGGCACTTCGCTCACGGCTCAAACCAATGACTATGGCGAGTACCGTATCGCCAATGTCCCGGCAGGCGCCGTCCAGGTGACGGCATTTTACAGCGGCCTGCCGCCTCAAACCGAGACCGTCGCCGTGTCGGCGGGCCGGAAGGCCGTAAAAGACTTTGAAATGAAGGCGGGCACACCAGCCGGCGATGTCATTCAACTCGCGGCCTTTTCCGTCGCGGCCTCGCGCGACACCTCTGATGCCTCGATCGCGACGAACGAGCAGCGCTTCGCTGCCAACATGAAGACGGTGCTGTCGGCCGACACGTTCGGCGAACAATCCGAGAACAATGTCGGCGAATTCCTGAAGTTGATGCCGGGAATTCAGATTAGCTATGTGGATCAGCGCCGGCAGTGCCGCGCTGACCACCGCGCACAACGACAAGAGCGGCACCACCTGGACGCCCGACTTCAAGTATATACACAACGGGCCGATCTGGCGCATCGAGGCGGGTGGAGCGTATTCGCATGCCAGCAACAACTATCGCAACGCGGAGAAAGGCCATTTCACCAACATGAACGTCCAGATCCGCCAGCTGAATGCGGCGGGGACCGGCGTGGTGGCTCCCACCGTGCGTTTTGATTACGACAACGATTTCCTTCCCGACGCGACCGTGTCGCTGGCGAATGGCGAAGTCGTGAACAGCCAGGACGCCAACGAGTACCTGCTCAACACGGCGGGCACGCTGAAGTGGCAGTCGGTCGACGTGAAAAAGAGCCTGCGGCTGAACGCGCGCCGCCACGTCACGCTGTTCGGCGTGCCGCTCACGCTGAAGGGCGGCGGCGATGTCAGGCAGACGTTGCGTGATATGCGCAGCGCGGCCGCTTCGTACACGTTTGTCGGCCCTGATGGCCGGGCCACGACGGCGGACAACATGATTTCCCGCTATGACTTTGTGGACGAAAGTTACTCCACCGTGTCGCCTCCGTTTGGGCTGCCGAAGTTCCAGTGGCTGAGCCTCTATAAGATGTATGATCTGTTCGTCCAGCACCCCGAGTGGTGGACGACGAACGACGCCACGACGCACAACAACCTCGTGGGCGGTTCCCGTTATCTGAAGGAAACGATCACCTCGGGTTTCGCGCGCATCGACGGTGCGTTCTTCCGGAACCGGCTCCAGGTGGCGGGCGGATGGCGTTTCCAAAATTATCAAGTCTACACCGAATCCGGTGAGATCGATAACCTCGGGCAGTATCTACAGGATGAAGATGGCGAGTTGATCTTCGATCCGGTTACCGGGCAGCCGATCCGGCTTGGCGGCAACACGGTCGAAAACGCGCAGCGGACGAACATCGAGCGCGGCGTGGTCCGCCGGTCGAAAAGGAATCAGTTTTATCCGAGCGTAAATGCAACGTATCGCCTCATGGAAAACCTGCAGTTGAGGACGGCGTTCGCGACCTCCGTCAATTATCCGAACATGTCGGAGATCCTCGCGAGCACCACGGTTTCCGACTATTCAGCGAATCCGCGCCGGCTGACCGCGAACAAGCCCCTCGGGCCCTGGTTCGCCAAGAACTACGACGTGGAACTGCAATATTTTACGGCGAGCGGCGGCTCGGTTTCGGTTTCCTGGTTCAAGAAGAAGATGACGAACTTTGTATTCACGGCGACCCACCGTGCGGGCACGGATGCGGCCCGGGCGGCGCTGGAACGTAACGGCTATGCGGCGCTGATTCCGCTTAATTATGAAGTCGTAGAGAAATTCAATTCCGGCAACGCCGAGTTCGACGGTTGGGAGTTCTCGCTGGACCAAAGGCTCGACACGTTTGTGCCGGAGTGGGGGCGCGGGTTGCGCGTGTTTTTCAACACCTCATATCGCGCGGCCCCGAAAGGACTGACGTCGAGCAATCTCGATTTGGAGTCGTCGCGGTCCTTCAACTGGGGAGCGAGTTATCGTCGCGGCCGTTTTGCCACCAATATCAAGTGGAGCCATGTGCCGGAGCCCAAACTGACGCGCCCGAGCACGACCCACGATGCCAGCAAGCTGCATACGGATGTCGACGCGAGTTTCCGGATTTTCCGCAACCTGTCCCTGTTCGCCGGGGCAACCAATGCAATGGGCCGGCCGAGCCAGACCTACGTGTACACGGATGAAACGCCTGACTACGCACGGCGCTTCCGGCACCGCTATTACGGGGTGCAATGCGTGGCCGGTGTCAGGGGCGAATTCTAGTCGGGAATTTTCACACCCCGTGCGCGCGTTCTCGCCCGTAGCGCCAGTCTCCGACTGGTGGAACGTCGGTCAAAGACCGGCGCCACTCCGGCGGCTGCCCCAGAGGGTGGGATGTTATCATAGGAGCTGTGAATTTTCCGGGCCGGGACGTCGCTTGCCCCACAAATTCGCCATCGCGTATGGCGTCGCGCCAAGGGCGCGGTTGACGGAAGGGCGACTTTCCAGTCGCCCGAGACCGGTCGACCGAACGTACTTCGGCGGCAGGAAAGCCGCCGCTCCGGTGCGAATGCCGACGTGCTTGGCAAGAATTGGGGGGCAAGCGCAGGGCCAGGACTTCGCCGCGACGCGCGAGGGCTTCGTGGTTGCGGCAGCGAGTGGACGGTCTGGTGGTCCGCGAAACTGGCCATCCGCTCGCGCTCACGGCCACCTCACTGCAATGTCGGAAACAATGCGACAAAGAAGAGCTAAGTTTGTTGACAAAATGAGCTGCCTTTCGTCTTCAGTGAGTTCGCCTCTTTTGCTTCTGATTTTTTTCCAAGCTAGTCACCCCCTGCGCATCATGAACAAACTACGACTGCTCGCGGCGCTCGTCTGCTCCGCCCTCGCGGTGCTCGTCACTCTGACGAGTTCCGCTTCAGCCCAACCCACCACCGGCTCGATTGAAGGCCGCATCCAAAATGTCACGCGGGGCGATTACCTGAACAACGTCCGCGTCACGATCGAGGGCACGAATCTCACCGCGCTCACCAACGAGTATGGCGAATACCAAATCGCCAACGTGCCGGCGGGCGAAGCCAAGGTAACCGCATTTTACACCGGATTGCCGTCTGTCTCGGCGACAGTGCAGATTTCCGTCGGCCAGAGAGCGGTCAAAGACTTTGAGATGAAAGGCGCCGCGCCGAGCGACGTGGTGCAACTGGCGGCCTTCACCGTATCTTCGTCCCGCGAGATGTCGCAGGCGTCACTCGCGACGAACGAGCAGCGGTTCGCGCCGAACATCAAGACGGTGTTGTCGGCCGACGAGTTCGGCGAGCAATCCGAAAACAACGTGGCCGAATTCCTGAAGCTGATGCCGTCGGTCAGCATCGACTATGTCGAGCAGGACGCCCGTAACGTGAGCCTGCGCGGCATGCCGGCGCACAGCACGATCGTGACGGCCAACGGCAACCAGCTCGCCAGCGCCGCGTCGGGAGGTGCGAACCGGGTGTTCGAATTCGAGCAGGTCTCGATCAACGAGATTGCGCGCATCGAAGTGAACAAATCGCTGATGCCCGACATGCCGGCCGAGGGAATCGGCGGCACCATCAACTTGATCTCGAAGAGCGCATTCGAACGTTCCCGTCCTGAAGTGCGATACCGCACGTATTTGAATTTCAATACGCGCGCGATGGACCTCGGCAAGACGCCCGGTCCTTATCGCGAGGAACGCTACAAGGTCCGCCCTAGTTTCGACTTCACCTACATCAATCCCATTTCGAGGAATTTCGGATTCACGGTGAGCGGGGCGAGTTCCCACAAGTTCAATCCGCAGTATTTTGCCGACCCCACCTGGAATTTGAATCGCAACTCCGCCACCCGAGAGGAAAACCCGTATATGTCGGGTTTTCTCATGCTCGACGCGCCGAAAATCACGCTCCGCGCCAACGGGCGCGTGAGCTTCGACTGGCGCTTTGCTCCGCGCGATGTCGTCACGATCGGCTACTCGCAGCAGTATTATCGGGCGGAAATCGGCAACCGCCGCTGGACCCTGCAGACGGGCACCACTCCCACGACGATTACGCCGGACTATGTGCAGGGCCGGGTCAGTCAGGGCACCGTCGGGTTCACCAACTCGATGAACGACAAGAGCGGCACCACGTGGACCCCCGACTTCAAGTACACTCACAACGGCCCGATCTGGAAGATCGAGGCGGGTGGCGCA
>JBBRCR010000615.1:0-4642 GCA_038204695.1 Opitutales bacterium
TCTTCGCCAACGGGCGCAAAAATTTCAACGTACACAACAACCTGCTGCGTTACGGTCCGGAAACACCCGGTTATGCCAAGATTAGCTCGACGAACTCGTACGGCGTGCAGAGGGCGTTCGGGGTTAAGGGGACGATCTAGCCGGGAAATTTCACACCCGGTGCGCGCGTTTTCGCCCAGTCGCGCCAGTCGCCGACTGGCGGAACGCCGGTCAAAGACCGGCGCCACTCCCGGCGGCTGCCCCAGCGTGTGGGATGTTGTCATAGGAGCTGTGAATTTTTCGGGCTAGCCCTGCGCTTGCCCCACAAATTCGCTACCGCGTATGGCGTCGCGCCAAGGGCGCGGTTGACCGGAAGGGCGACTTTCCAGTCGCCCGAGACCGGTCGACCGAACGTACTTCGGCGGCTGGAAAGCCGCCGCTCCGGCAAATGGCGACGTGCTTGGCAGGAATTGTGGGGCAAGCGCAGTTCTAGCCCGCATATTTCGCACCGCGGCTGACGCCGCAACCAACGGGGAAGACGGGGAAGACGGGGAAGACATGGAAGACATGGAAGACATGGAAGACATGGGAGACATGGGAGACGGGGGAGACGGGGAAGAGAATAAGACGCGGAAGATTCCAAAGTCTTCCATGTCTCGCGTTCTTCCAATGTCTCGCGTTCTTCGAGTCCCAGCCTTGAGCGGACGTTTGCACAACCCGGTTGATCAGGACATGGTCTTCGCGCCTCCGGTTCAAGCAGCCCCTACCCCTTTCGACCGAACCATCGAGTTCTTCGTGGGACGAATTCGTCTCCCCTCAATAACCCGCGTCTAACATGCCCACCATATCCAATCGTTCCGCCGTGAAGTCCGCCCAGCGTCCGAAACTGGAAAAAGAAAAAGCCACCTCGAAAACCACGCGTCCCGAGTCCGTTTCGCGCCGCCTTTCCCCTGCCGCCGCCACGACGGCAGAGACCATCGGCAAGAAGCTCGATGCCCTGCCTGATCGCATCGACGTGCGGGATTGGTTTTACCAGCCAGGCCTCGCCGCGTTGCCCGATCAGATTATCAACTGCGACTCCGTGCCAAGAATCCTGGACCAAGGCACCGAAGGCGCCTGTACGGGTTTCGCTCTCGCCGCGGTCATCAATTTCCTGCTGGCGGCCCGCAACCGCGAGGATCGCAGCGTCAGCCCCCGCATGCTCTACGAGATGGCCCGCCGCTACGATGAATGGCCGGGCGAAGGTTACGAGGGATCCAGCGCTCGCGGCGCCATGAAGGGCTGGGTCGCTCACGGGGTCTGCAACGCCGAGAGCTGGCCCATGGAGAAAAAGGGCGCCAAATATTTCAGTCCCGCCCTCGCGCAAGAGGCCCAGCTCACCCCTGGCGGTGCCTATTATCGCGTGATGCACAAGCAGGTGCGCGACATGCACGCCGCGCTGAACGAATGCGGAATCCTCTACGTCACACTGATGGTTCACGCCGGGTGGAACGATCCGCAGCCGTTCGAGAAGCCGCTCAGCTACGTGGAAAACGGCAACCTGCGTGAGCGTACCATGGCACTCATCAAACGCCAGGGCCGCGCCGACGGCGGACACGCCGTCGCCATCGTCGGGTACACGCGCGAGGGATTTATCATCCAGAACTCGTGGGGCGAGTCGTGGGGCGCCGGCGGATTCGCGCTGCTTCCTTATGAAGATTATATGCTCCACGCGACGGATGTATGGGTCGCCCAGCTCGGGGTCCCGGTAAGCATGAATCTATGGGAGCAATATGAAAGCATTTCAACGGCGGGACTGCATCGAGCCAGCAGCCAGATCCCGCTTTCCGACATCCGCCCCTATATCATCGATGTCGGCAACAACGGACGACTTTCCGATTCCGGCGATTATTGGACCAACGAGACCGATCTCGAACGTCTCTTCACGGAATCCATTCCCCAGGCGGCGAAGGGTTGGAAAAAGAAACGCGTCATGTTGTACCTGCACGGCGGGCTCAACGAGGAAAAATCAGTTGCGCAGCGGGTCGTCGCATTCCGCGATGTGTTTCTCGAGAACGAAATATATCCGCTGCACATCATGTGGGAAACGGGTGCCGCCGAATCGATGAACCACATCATCCGCGATTTGTTCACCGACGACGACAAGCGGTCGGGCGGCGGGATTGGCGATTGGCTGCGGAAAGTCCGTGAGGGTCTGACCGAGGCAAAAGACCGCACCTTTGAACTCACGGCGGCCCGACCCGGCACGGCGCTTTGGAGTGAGATGAAGGAAAACGCCCGGCTGGCCTCGAGCAAGGACGGTGCCGTCCAGTTGCTGGCGAAGCACGTGAAGCAGGCGATGGCGAAAGCGACGCCGGCGGCACGCGGAGAGTGGGAAGTTCACGTGGTCGGACATAGCGCGGGGACGATTTTCGCGGCGCACGCGCTGCCACTGCTGATGAACCTGCATGTCGTCCTGAAGACGGTGAGTTTCTTTGCTCCGGCCATCACCACGGAAGAGTTTGCAGACCTGGTCCTGCCTCACGTCAAAAGCGGAAAGATTCCGCCGCCGGGCCTTTTCATTCTCGACGACGTCGGTGAACTTGATGACGACGTCGGACCCTATGGGAAGTCGCTCCTCTATCTCGTCAGCAATGCGTTCGAAAGAAGGAGGGAGGTGCCTCTGCTGGGCATGCAGCGCTTTATCGACAAAGATCCAGCACTGAAAGCTCTCTTCGAAAAGACGACTAATGGTTTCCCCAGTCTGGTCGTCGCGGGTGTGAACGGTCCTGAACACAGCGTATCACGCAGCGAATCCCATGGCGGCTTCGACAACGATCCTTCGACGCTGAATTCACTGCTCTGCCGCATCCTAAACGTCCATCGGCTGGCTGACATTCCCCGGCGCTTCGAAGTACGCGACTTGCAGTTCTAGAGCGAATTCACGCGCGCATCCTTTCCCCACGCTCGCGGGTTCAACCCGCTGAGCCCGCTGGCCATAGTTCCCGCGTGGAGCTTTCGTCGGGTAGCCGACCCAGCGGTTCAGTTGCGCACGGTGGCACCGGCTCACGCGCGCTCACCCCAAACGCATCACCGATTTTCCCGGACGGTCTCCACAATCCACTGTGCGATCTCCTTTAACGCCACGGGGCTGAAGGTCTCCTCGATCTGCGCATACTCAAAAGGCGCTCCATTCCGACAGGTTTGGAACAGGTGATTCAGACCGGGCAGCTGCCTTGTCGTAAACCGGCGGTTGCCGGCGGCGGTCAGCGCCGCCTCGATCGCGGGCAGGTTCTCTTCTGCCGCGACCTGCAGGTCCATCCCACCCGTGAGCGCGAGCACCGGACATTTCACGTTCTGCAACGTTGCGCGCGGATCGATGCGCAACACGTCGCGCAGCCACGGCGACTCGGCCAGCTTGAGCTGCGGATTCGGCGCCCCTGGTTTCGCGAGCCCGAGCGCGACCCGTTGCTCCGCCGACAACGTGCGCCCGCGCAGCCACGCCACCCCTGCCAGCGTGTCGCCGACAAAATCCGACTGGAGCGCGGAATCGAATTTGCCCGTCGATTTCCCGACACCGCGGTCATCGCAGCGCAACACCGCGATTCCCGCGCGCGCCAGGTGGTCTGCCAGCACCAGAAATGTCCGGTGGCCCGCGACCTGGGCGTCGCGATCCTGCGGTCCGGAACCGGTGATGAGGACGACCGCCGGATGCGGTCCCGGCCGCGCCGGCACCGTCAACGTGCCGGCCAGCGTCACGCCCGCACTCGCGTTCACCACGCTCACCTCGTGCTCGACATACGGATACGGCCTCAACGGATCCTGCGGCCGCTTGACCGCGGCGCTTTTCGCCTGCCGCTTGAGCACCAGTGGGGTGCCGCGGGTTCCCTGCGTCCAGGTGCCGACCAGTTCCGAGCCGTCCGCGTTCATCGTGCCTTCGAACACCGCCGCGGGACGCCGGATCTCGAATCGCACCTTACCGCCGCGCACGCTCACGCTCGACAGCGGCATCCGCCCGTTTTGCTGGTCGAGGCTGATCAACACGGCGTCGGGCGGGGCGGATTCGACATCCTGGACGTCCAACGCGAGCCGCAGTTGCAGGTTCGGCGTCGGCTTCAACACGCCAAGCCAGTGCCCCGTGAGACCCTGACCGGCAATGCCCGCTCCCACGGCGGGCCCGGCCTTCACTGCTTCTGCGGTCGTGCGCTGCAGCGAGAACGGGAAACGGGCTCCCGCCTCCGTGTAGTCACCCGCGATCGTCGACCCATCATCCGACAATCGGCCGTCGTAAGTCGGCTCGCCCGGCAAACCGGCCATGGTGAAGCGCACGGTCCGATTCTCGATGGCCACCCCGAGCTCGAAGTTGCGCACGCCCTGCGCGGGAATATGAAGCGCGCCGTGCCATGACCGGTCTGCACCCTGCGCGAATTCAGCCCGGATCTCGAATGGGCCTGTCGGCAAGAAAAGAGATCCCGCCCAAAACCCGGCCGCGTTCTTCGCCGCTTCAGCAGCGGATTCCGGACCGGGCCTCAGACATCCTGACCCGCGGGGCACAATGGGAATGCGCATGAGCCACGTAGCGCCGGTCATAGACCCGCGAACGCCAGTCGGAGTCTGGCGCAAACAAAAACAGGGGCTAACAACAATTTAATGGACCCTTGTGGAAACGCGGAACACAGTAGCA
>JBBRCR010000616.1:0-4611 GCA_038204695.1 Opitutales bacterium
CCAGCGCGGCACCGGGGACGTTTCCGCGGCGCTGAGGGTAAACGCGAGCATCAAGCCTGCGAGCCAGATGGGGATTCTTTTGAGGCCGGGCATGGTGTGCATGAAGTTGATATAGTGGAGAGGCTCCTCGCTTCTTTCTAATTAGCGCCCGCTGCCGCCGTGTAGCGGTAATTTAAACGGCCGTCGGGCGCGACATCGCAACTGAGGTAGCTCAGGGGATAACTTGGAGGGAATGCTGGGTGCGGATGTCGGCGGACGACGCGCCGACGAGGAACTCGACCGCGCCCGGCTCGACGCGGAAAACATGGGTTTGCTCGTCCCAGAAGGCGAGTTTCGCGGCGGGGAGCGTGAAGGTGACGGTGCGTTTTTCTCCGGGCTGAAGGGTAACGCGTTGGAAACCGCGCAGCTCTTTTGTGGGGCGGACGACAGGGCCGGTGGTCGCGTGAACGTAAAGCTGCGCGACTTCATCGCCCGCCGTCTTTCCGGTGTTGGTCACGTCCACGGAAACGTTGACGGTGCCGTCAGTTTGGATCGTCGCGGCGGAGAGCGTGAGGGCGGAGTAGGCGAAGTTCGTGTAGCTCAGGCCGTGGCCGAAGGCGTAGAGCGGAGCACCTTTCAGATACATATAGGTGAAACCGGTCGAGATGTCGTATTCGCCAAGGGGAGGAACCTGGGCCTCGGAGGCGTAGACGGTGTGAGGGAGTCGGCCGGCGGGATTGACCGTGCCGAAGAGCACGTCGGCGAGGGCGTGACCCGTTTCTTCGCCGCCCCACCAGGCTTGGAGCATCGTGGGGGTGCGGGCCGCGAGCGCCGGAACGGAGAGAGGGCCGGCGCTCATCTGGACGACGATGGTGCGCGAATTGGCGGCGAGGACAGCGAGGGTGAGCTCTTCCTGGCGACCGGTAAGCCCGAGAATTTTGCGGTCGCGGCCCTCGTGTTCGACGCGGCGATCCGTGCCAACGCAGACGATGACCGCATCGCAGGTGCGCGCCAGCGCCACGGCCTCGGGAAGCCCGTCGTGACGATCAATTTCGCCGGTGGCGCGCGGCAGGGTCTCGGCTTCGAACGACTGCGGTTCGAGGCGCGCGAGCACGAGTTGGTCGAAGCTCCCGCTGAAACCGCTGCTCGCGGGATTTTTCCCCGTGACGGCGAAACGCAGCACTTGCGGACCGCCGGTGTGGAATTTCACGACGCCGAATTTCGCGGTCCGCGCGTAGGCCGTGACGGCAGCATATTGATCGACCGGCGGGCCAACGGCTTCGCCGTCGTGGCTCAGGCGAAACGTGCCGCGGTTCGGCATGGCCTTATAGACGAGCGTCACGTCGTAGTCGCCGGGAATTCCCGGCGCCACGGTAAACTGGACGAACTCGTCTACTGCGCCGCTGTTAAGCTTTACGCCGGCGCCGCCGCTGAAGCCGGACTCGCGGTCCACTTTGGTCGCGATCGCCTTGGCCTTCGTGGTGCCCACGATTTCGCAGCCGCGGGCGGTGACCACTTCGACGCCGACGCCGAGCCGGTCGCGTATGCCTTGGAGCGCCGTGACGGTGCGACCGGGTTTTCCGCTGTAGTTGTTGAGCACAATGGTATCGGCGAGCGGACCGATCACGGCGACGCGTTTCAGTTTCGCCCGATCCAGCGGAAGGAGGGCGTCGCGATTCTGGAGCAGGACGATGGATTCCTGCGCCGCCCGGAGCGCGACGGCGCGGTGGGCGTCGGAGCCGATGACCGCGGGAGAAATCCGCGAATAGGATACGGCTGCGAACGGGTCGAATTCACCGAGCCGCAGGCGGGTGCGGAGGACGCGGCGGAGGGCGTCGTCGAGGCGGGCTTCGGTGAGTTTGCCGGCGCGCACGGCAATCGGAATCTGCATCTCGAACTCCCGGTCGGAAAAATCACAGCCGGCCATGATGGCCTGGGCGACGGCGTCGTCGTAGCCCAGCTTGCCGGCGGCGTGGCCCTCGACCATGCGTTTAACGCCGCCGAGGTCGGAGACGACGAAACCCTCGTGGTGCCACTCGTTTTTCAGAATGTCGGTGAGGAGGATGCGGTTGACGGTGTTGGGCGTGCCGTTGATGGCGTTGTAGGAAGCCATGAGGGATTGAGCCTTCCCCTCGACGACGGCGTCGTGGAAGTGCGGCAGCCAATACTCGCGCAGCATCCGTTCGGAGACGGTGGCGTCGAGTTTGTGGCGGTCGGTCTCGACGTTGTTCACCGCGTAGTGCTTGAGCGTGGCGGCGAGTTTCAGGTGGCGCGGATCGTCGCCCTGCAGGCCCTGCACGTAGGTGACGGCCATGCGGCCGACGAGAAACGGATCCTCGCCCCACGCCTCGTGATTGCGACCCCAGTAGGGATTGCGGCCGATGTTGATGACGGGTGCGCGGTAGATGAGGCCCTTGTGTTCGCCGGGAGCGTCGGGATCGAGATGCCAGCCATTATAGATGGCGCGAGCTTCGTCGGAGAGGACGATGGCGATTTGGTGGACGAGGGGTGCGTCCCACGTCGCAGCCATGGCGAGGCAGGTGGGAAACAGCGTGGTGGGGCGGTCCCACTTCACGCCATTGAGGCACTGGTTCCACTGGTCGGAGCGGATGCCGAGGCGTTCGATGGTGGGGCCGCGGTGGTTGAGCAGGATGGCCTTTTCCTCGAGCGTGAGCCGGCCGATGAGGTCGTCGAGCCGGCGGGCTTCCGGGAGTGAGGGATCACGGAAGGGCAAGTTTGATTCGGCGCCGTTGAGTGGGGTTGGGGCGATGAGCGCCGTTGCGACGACCAATGAAAGCAGAACGAAGCGGTGGAGCATGACGAAGGTGGGGAGGTAGGTAAAACGGGGTGAGACGGGTTTCGACCTGCCGAAGGCGCAAGATTGACGCAGTGTCACCGGTGGCGGCGAAGAGGTGCGACGAAACGGGAAGGAGCGTGAAGATGTTGGTTGCGCCCCCAGTCGTCGGCGAGGAGGAAGAGGATGTTCGGTTTCTTCTGGGCGTGAGCCACGGGACCGAACTGGGAGAGAAGAACGAGGAGGAGGAAGCCGCGCTTCATTGCGGGACTGGGTGGACTATTCCGAACGCGCCGAAATTGGCGTAGGCGGGCGTGAAATACGGTTTCGTCACATCGAGGAGATTATTTCCGTCCACCTGAAATCCACCGCTCGCCCGGCCGCGGGCCTTCATGCTGCCGCCGAGCGAAAACCCCTTGAACCGACCGCCCAGCTCGTAGCTCTGGATCAGATTGAGCGTCCATTCGGAGGCGAAGTTCGCCGACGGGCTGCCGCGGATTTTTTTGAAATTCTCGAGCGGGCCCTTGAAATCGCCGGCGGCATTGCTCGAGATCTGGTCGACGGCATTGACGTTGCTGTTGGTGTAACGGAGGAGTTCGAAGAACACCTTGCCGCGGAGCAGCGAGAGCTTCACGCCGTAGTCCTGGCCCTCGCCTTCGGGGTTCGGGAGGATGTCGCCGTAGACATTCAAGCGGGAGTCGTTCACCTGAAAATTCGTGGAGGTATTGTAGGTGAGGCTCAGCCAGTCGGTGGCATGGAAGACGACGCCGCGGGTGAACGTGCGGCCGCCACGTTCGCTGCGGGCATTCGGGAGATACTGGCGCAAATTGATGCCATCGCCACGCGGCCCGAAACCGTTGGCATCGCGCAGCGACGCAAAGTCGGTGGGCGTGCCGCGCCACGAGGTATTGTCGTCGGTGCGCAGGCCGTGGGTGATGACGATCCGGTTTTTCCAGAAGAAGCTCTGCGTCGCCAGCGCGCGGGTCTTGACGATGCCGGCGCTCATGTTGAGGTCCTGCTGCGCGATGAAACCCGGAGTGACCGCGCCGGTGCCGGCCCCGGCCGGCGGCGTGACGCCGGCGTAGAGCACCGGGGAGTTCAGGTAATGGCTGCCCGCGGCGGTGCCGATGATGCCGGATTCGGGCTCGAGATAGTAGCGAAACGTGAGGGAATTCTGGCCGTTGGTGATCGCCGCGGCCGCTCCCGTGGTGGTGAGCGGCGTGAGATTCCGCAGCCCGTTGTTGCTGGACCAGCCCTTCGAATGCGACTGCTCCGTGAAGATCGCGGCCTGGTGCCGGCCGAGGAGGCGGCCCCAACGATTCTCGAGGCGACCGAAATCGAACGTATAGGAAGCGGTGATACGGACATTCTCCGTCTCGGTCGGCGCATCGATCCGCGTGGGGCTGCCTTCGGTGTAGAGTTTGCCGACGTTGGGGTTCGGCGTGCCGTTGGGCATCTGCGTTGCCTTCGATCCCCGTCCAGCACGTGCCAAATCGCTGTGTCCCGAATCGCGTCGCCGCGCTGCTGCGCGCAGGAGCTGCCGCTCGTCCGGATTCGCTTCTGGGAGGCCGTCGCCCGGCAGCCGGAACACCAGTGGGACGCGGATGCCACCTTCGAAAATCATCGCCTTGCCGCCTTTCAACGGCGCATTACTCGTCGCGGGCGGATTCGTAATCAGGGGAAGTGGCAGCGTGTCGTGGCTGGCGTGTAGCGTTTGCAAGCTACGCGCCGGATCGAGTAGCGGGGGGGGGGGGGGGGGGGGGGGGGGGGGGGAAAAGCCCCGGGGGGGGGGGAGGGGAGGGTGGGCGGGGGGGGGGCGCGGGGGGCCAGGGCAAGGG
>JBBRCR010000617.1:0-4592 GCA_038204695.1 Opitutales bacterium
CGAGTTTTTCCAGGCCCAATCCAACCACAGATGGCACAGATAAAGGCTGCGCTCCGAATCTGTGCCCATCTGTGAAATCTGTGGCTGAACGGGTCTGAGGCAGTGCCTCGCTGGAATCTGATCGTCATCTCGGCGGCGTTCAGCGGCTCAGCACTAGCGAAAGTGTCGCGCATGGACGCGATGATTCCGGCCAGCATGGTGCGCCTGGAGCCACCGAGTAAGCGTTCGATGGATACGCTGAGAATCACGATGCGCAATAACTAGCCCGCATTTTTCGCACCGCGATGTGCGGCCGCAACCAAAGATCTGTAGATGAGACACAGAGGTCCTACCGCGGCTCCGCCGCAACCGAACCCAAGCCTCTTACAGGAGGTCGCGGAGGTAGCAGAGACAATCCGTCAATTGCATTTCCCTCTGCTCCCTCTGCGGCTTCCTGTAAGAACTCAGGGTTTTGAAATCGCCGCCAAAAAACACGAACCAGAAGAATACCAGCACACTTCAATCAACCGATCCCTTGAGTCACAGAGTTCCCAGGGCGGCGCAGCCGCAACGCAATTGACGCAGCGTGGCAGAGCCACAATCGAGGGAGAAAAGCCAAGCTGATTATTGGCCGTGAATGGACGCTAATTGCTGCTAGGAAACTGGACCTTCCGGGGTTGGGCCAGGTGGGGTTGCAGAACGACCGCCCCAACAACCCCGACGCCCCCGCGATCAGCACCCGCCGCGGCTTCACCACCCCGTAGCGCAACGCGAGTTCCACATCGGACTTGGTCGTCGCGTGCCGCCACGCGAACAACCGCGCCAGTTGGCGGCGCACGAATCCGCCGCCGAGCGCCCGACCGATCGCCCCCCGGCAGCCGGTAGGAAATCTCATCCGTCAACCGGCACGCGTCGGCGCCCTCCGGCTCGATCCGGTGCAGGTGCTCCCATTTGGCGAAGGGCCCGCTCAACTGCACATCGCGAAACTGCCGACCAGCGACACAATCGCGATGCTCCACCTGCCACTCGGTCCAGAACGGCCCCACTTTGTTGCGCACCGTCACACGGGCCCCGTCGCGCACGCCGCCGGTCGCCGCGACCACTTCAACGCGTTCCCAGGGCGGACACAAACGCGCGAGCGCCCCACGCCGTTCGTGCCAGGCAAACACCTCGGCGGCCGGCCGTGCGATCCGTGTTGTGAGGGGCCTCGCGGGGTTTCTCGACGAAGTGCGCGAAGGACTGCTGCTGCGACAGACGCTTACCTTCGGGTTGCTCGCCGCTCTCCTTGTGCTGCTGGCGTGGCTCGCGTTTGCGGTCTATCGCGGCATGATCGCCCCGCTGCGCGCGCGGCTGCGCAATGCCGCTGACAGCATCGGCAGCAATGGCCGTGTCGTGCTGCGCACGCGCGAAACGCGTGCCTCGCTCCGCGGTGCGTCCCGGCGTGTCGCCGTGCTCGAAGTCGAGGACAACGGCCGGGGCATCCCGCCGGAAGCGCAAGCGCGGCTCTTCGATCCTTTCTTCACCACGAAGCCCAATGGCACCGGGCTCGGACTCTCCATTGCGGTGCGCATTGTGGAAAAGCACGGCGGCGCACTGCGCTATCAAACGCAGATGAACCGGGGGACCACCTTTGGCATCGTGCTGCCATTGGGAACTGCGCCGGGAACAGCCGGCGCGCAGAAGATCGAACAATAGCGTTTGTCCGCTGGATGACCCTCGCCACTCTATAACTTCGCATGGCTGCTGCCACCATATTGCTGGTCGAAGACGATCCCTCGCTCGCGGGCGAACTCCGCCATGTCCTCGAAAGCGAGGGCTGGCGCGTGGTCGGCGCCGGCACCGCCGAGCAGGGGCTTATGCTCGCCGACCGTGAGCGTTGCGACGTGGTGCTCACGGATTTCCGGCTGCCCGGACGGAGCGGACTCGAGCTTGTCGAGCGCCTGCACGCGTCGAAGCCGCGGCTGCCCGTCATCGTCATGACGGCGCACGGCACAACCGAAACCGCCATCGAGGCCACGAAGCTCGGCGCCTATGACTATCTACTGAAGCCGTTCGAAATGCAGGATCTCATCGAGCTGCTCGGGCGCGCGATCGCGAGCAGCCGGATGATGTGCCAACCGGTTGCCCTCGGCGAAGCCGCGGCTGGAACCGACACGCTGGTCGGCCGCTCCCGCGCGATGCAGGAAATCTACAAGGAAATCGGACGCGTCGCTGCCAAGCCCGTGACGGTGCTCATCCGCGGCGAGACTGGCACCGGCAAGGAACTGGTCGCCCGGGCGATCTATCAGCACAGCGCGCGGGCCGATCAGCCGTTCATCGCGGTGAATTGTAGTGCCATTCCGGAGACGCTGCTGGAAAGCGAGCTTTTCGGTCATGAGAAAGGCGCTTTCACCGGCGCCGATGCGCGCCGCATCGGCCGGTTTGAGCAGGCGGACGGAGGCACGCTCTTCCTCGACGAGATCGGCGACATGAGCATGGACACGCAGGTGAAGCTGCTGCGCGTCCTGCAGGAGAAGTCGTTTCAACGCGTAGGCGGCAAGGAGACGATCCGCGTCGACCCGCGCGTCATCGCCGCGACGCACCGCGATCTTGAATACGCGATCGCGGAGCGGACGTTCCGCGAGGATCTGTTCTACCGGCTGAACGTGGTGACGATCGCCGTGCCGCCCCTGCGGCAGCGCACGGACAGGGAAGTTGAACCGCTGCTCGATCGGCTGGAGCGTCACGTCGTGCAGCACGGCGGCCGCGCCCACGATCACGCTGAGATTCGCGATGTTGGCGCCAAGGACGTTGCCAACCGCCAAATCTGCGACAGCCTTTCGCGATGACGTGATGGCGGTGACGAGCTCCGGCAGCGAAGTGCCGACAGCGACTACGGTCAGTCCGATTACGATAGCCGGAATGCCGAGCCGCTCGGCGGAGCCCACCGCGCCCTCGACCAGCAGCCTGCTGCCGCCAACGACGACGGCGGAGCCCAACATGAACTGCACGATGCTCCCGGTCTTGGTTTCGAACCAGCGCCAGCGTGTCGTCGCGGTTTCGGCTTCGATCGCGACCGCCTCGGTGAGGTGCGCCGGATTGCGATCGCGCCAGTGTTGCCAGAAATCCCACGCGAAGTAGCTGCCGCCGAGCGCGAGCAACAAGACGCCTTCCGCGCGCGAAAGCGTGAGGTCCCAGGAAAGCGCAAAGAGCAGCCCGCCCAACGCGCACATGGCGATCAATGGCGTGCGGACCGAGCGCCACTGCACGTCGACCAGCTTGATGGCCGCGGTGATTCCCAGGATCAGGCCGATGTTGCAGATGGCCGATCCGATTGCGTTGCCGGCAGCCAGTCCCGGCTCGCCGCGTAGGCCAGCCATGATGGAGACGACGAACTCGGGCGTGGTGGTGGCGAGGCTCACGAGCGTCGAACCGATGACAACGCGCGGCATGCGCAGGAACTCCGCCAGCCGCACAGCCGCCGCGACGAACCACCCACCGCCATTGACGATGAGCGCGAGTCCGCCGATGAGCATGAGCAGATCGGTGATCATGCCGCCTCGGTATGTCTCCGCCGTGCAGCGCCGCTAGCGGAATCATGCGAGCGGCGCCAGCCGACCTACGTCATCCGCTCGGCGGCCACACGACCAACACGGGCCGGCGGCAGTGTTGGAGGACCGCCAACGACACCGATCCGAGCGCTTTCGCCCGCAGGCCGGGTCGCGTGTGGCCGCCGATGCAGACGACATCCGCATTGAAACGCTCCGCCGCGTCGCAGAGAGCTGCCGCCGTATCGCGTCGATCGATGATTTCGATCTCCGTCGCGACCACGCGTCCTGCGGCATCGCTCGGAGCGAGCGCCCGAAGTGCGCTTTCGGAGCGGGCGACCTGGGTCGCGTGCTGGGATTGCGTGGGAAAGTCCTGATAGTATCCCCCGATCATGGGATTCGGTAGACGGAATGGCTCGACGACGTGAACCAGTCGCACCGTGCCGCCGCCGGCGCAAATGCCATATCCGTAGGGAGCGGCGAAGCCGTGCGGCTCGTTCACATCGACAGCCACCAGCACCCGGCGACATTCCACCACGGAAGGAACCGCCATTCGTTTCGCGGGCGGCGTGGGGACGCAGGCGACGCTCATTGGCGCATACCGCAGGATGCCGCGTGACACCGACCCTTCGAGCAGCCGGGCAAATCCATGTCGCTGGTGCGTTCCGATCACGATAATGTCGGCGCCGGCCTCCACCGCCATTTCCACCAACTGAGCGTCGGCGCGGCCCCAGCCGTCCTGGACTAGGATCCGCCCATCCTCCCCGCCCAACGCGCGGGTGACTTTGGTTTTGATATCGTGTTGCAGCGCGGCCTCCGAGCCGGGCGAATCGTCAATGAGAGCCAGAGCACCCAAACGTGATGCGTCTTCCGGTGTCCAGGCAGCATAGGCGGCGATGACTTCGCACGCCCCGCAACTCCGCAGGTCGGCGACCCAATCCAGCGCAGCATCCGAACTGGCGGTAAAATCGGTGCCGAGGAAAACCTTCAGCGCCCGCTCGCCGCCCCCCCCCCCCACAACCGCGCCCCCACGCGCGCGGGTGCGCGGCGCCCCCGACGGGGATGTGTGGAACAGATCATAGCCGA
>JBBRCR010000618.1:0-4584 GCA_038204695.1 Opitutales bacterium
GCCGCATTCTCCTGCCTTCATTCTTCTGCCCAGCTCAGGGCTCCAGGCTCCGATCCTCGCACCGCTTGGCAGGAGAATGGGGGCAGGAGAAGATAATCAGGCTCTCCGCTGAGTTCCGGTTTCAGCGTGGCCCGAGTGCAAAGTGCAAAGTTCGACCCCTTTGGCTTGGCCCCCTTTGGCTTGGCCCATATAAGTTACGTTTTGCTAGGGCCTGTGCCCTATGCGTAACCTATCCTGGATTAAGTGTCACCTATCTCCCCGGATCGAACCGGGTCGGGAGGGGTTTAGCTGATCGGGTTATCGGCGCATTGTGGTCCTTTTTAAGAACCACGCGAACGCAATTGGCCGCCGGAGGGAATTTCGACTGGGTCATAGCAGCCGGCCCTGCTCTCTCCGTCCGCCAGCCGTGCCATTGCGGCGCATCGTGGAGGAGAACTCACGCCGGAGAACCCCACCGAACCATGAACTCAATATGCTTCCGTTTGCCCCTAGGCTTGCGGCCGACGCTCGCGCGTTGGAGCAAACTTCTTTGTATGGTTGCTATCGGCTTTGCTTCTGCCGATTCAGCCTTCGCCCAAGCCAAAACGACGCCAACGTCTGGGTCGGCGTCCGCGGACGAACAGCCCGTCACGATGTCGGTCTTTGAGGTTTCGACCGACAAAGACCTCGGCTATCAGTCGTTACAGGCAGCGACCGCGACGCGCACGAACGCGCTCATTGCGGACACGCCGATGAATATCGCGGTCTACAATCAGAAATTCCTCGAGGACATCAATGCGAGTCTGACGAACGACGTGATGGATTACGTGCCCGGTGTCTTCGTGCTGAACGAGGATGGGGGCTACTTCGCGCGCGGATCGAGTAGCGTTGGCGCCAATTACCTCAACGGTTTTCCGCAGACCACGGGGTATGGCAGCGAGTCGGTCGCAAACATCGAACGCATCGAGGTCATTCGTGGTCCCGATGCAATTCTCTACGGCTCCGGTGCCTACGGTGGTTCGTTCAATCGTGTTTCGAAACGGCCTAAGACCACGCAGGAAACGAGCATTCGCAACACGGTGGGCGGCGTGCGGGGTCACGCCTCGCTGACCACGAGTCTCGACAACACCGGACCGGTGCCCTTCGTGGGCGGGAAACGCCTCCTCTATCGGATGAGCGCGGTGTGGGATGATTCGACGACTTACTTCGGTAATTCTTACCGGGAGAAAGCTCTGAGTCCCAGCCTCACCTGGAACCTCGCACGCGACACGAAGCTCACGCTGATGTATCAATACGGCTGGCAGAAACAGCAGTCGCGCAACCAAACCCCGATCGTTGGCGGCAACCCCGATGGCATTTTGGTCGGCAATGGCACGTTCCTGCGCTTCGGCGATCGCGACCAGCGCTTAACCGTCCCGGATGATTTTCGTCTCAACAAGCGCGAGGTATCCGGCTACGACTTCACCCACGCGTTCACGCCCAACCTACAATTCCGCTCCGAGTTTCAACACGAGGTGCGGGATCAGCTGAACACCGAGACGATCATCGATCAGCAGGCCATGACTATTCTGGCCGATGCGGCGCTGCTACCGCGCTACTGGCGGGATCAGCCGCGGCTCACGCGCACCTACAAGGCCCGCAACGAACTTTATTGGGACGTGAAAACCGGTCCGGTGCACCATCGCCTCCTCGCGGGGCACAGCTTCACCGCGCAATACGATCGCACCACGAATAGCACGACGGTGGGCAACTGGGGCGGCATTCCGGCGACCAATCCTTCGCTGACGGACAACGGCCGCCACGCTAATTCGGGCCTGAATCGCGGAGTGGCTTGGAACTACCATCCGACCGTGACGCTCGCGCAGTTCATGGCCAATCCCCGGGCGCTGGGCTTTAACACGAACCTCTTGCTGCCGATCAACATCTTCAGTCCCGCCGATTCGCCGCCGACGCCGCCAGTGTCCCAGCGCACGCCCGTCTACCTCGCGAATGACACCAAGAACGTCGTGAAGTCGATGGATGTCTTCATCAACGACCACTTTTCGCTGGCGAACGAGCGGTTGTTTTTCATGGCCGGTGTGCGGCACAGCCGCACGGCGCGCGACAATACCAATTTCACCACCGGCACGTTTCCCTTCCTGACTTATGCGGCGAACCCGTTGCGCAATCAGGCGGTAAACAAAGCTACCACCGGCAGCGGTGGCGCGGTGTGGCACCTCAACGCCCGCAAAACGTATTCGCTCTACGTCAGCGCCCAGACCGGATTCTCCCCGACCTTCAACATTCAAGCCGACGGCTCCGGGCTAAAGCCGCAGACGTCGTTTCAGAAAGAGGTCGGCCTCAAGTTCAACCTCATGGACGGTCGCCTCCAAGGCGTGGCCAACTGGTATCACAATCAGCTCCACAACGTTGTCGCCTCCGATCCTTCGCACCCCGGTTTCTTCCTGCAGGAGGACGGTAGGATCAACGAAGGCGTCGAGTTTAACCTCAACACGCGCATCACCGACAGTTGGTCCTCCTTTGGTGGATACGCCTACATCCAGGCGGAGAATCCCAAGAATGGCCTCGCCCAATACATGCAGCCGAAGCACTCCGGCACGCTCTTCAACCGCTATGCGTTTTCCACCGGCTTCCTGAAGGGCTTTAGCGTGAGCCTCGGCTCGATTTACGTTGGCACGCGCGACATCCAAATTTCCACCTCGGGGCGCACCGCCGTCTCCAACGGCGGAGGCCAGCCCGTCTGGCATCCGCCGGCCTACTGGCGTTTCGATGGCATCGTCGGCTACCGCTTCAAAGCCACCAAGATGCTCTACGACGTCACGTTCAAGGTGAAGAACATCGCCAACGAGGTGGATGGCTTCATGGGCGGCACGCAGAACTACCGCTACAAAGCGTGGCCGGGGCGCGAGCTGCAGGGCACCGTCGGCGTGAAGTTCTAGAGTTTGTCCGGAACTCTCTTGCCAGCGCTCCCAATGTTTATCTCGCCTGCGCGGGGAGACGGGGAGAGGACAACCACGGCAGGCCGTTCACAACGCCAATTGCGTGGGTCTCGGAAGGGACCACCCGCTTCCCGCTAGATCGATTTTCACGGGTCAGGTGGCTCAACGCGAGGCCCACCAAATAGGCATCGGCATTCAACGCCCGACACCCTTACGGTGCTGGTCAGAGTTGCCCCAACGATCCCCCCCGCCCTCTATTTTTTCCGGCTTACGCCCTTCGGCCTCCATCCTATGGATTCATCACCTTTTTTCCTCCGCCGCTGGCTACTTTGCTGCGTCGCCTTGGGCAGCCTCGGCTCGGCCCTGCGGGCGGCGCCAAAACTCTCTGCCGTGGATGAGCCGCAGATCCTTTTCGAAAAAGGAACGGCGAGCTATGTGATCTACAAGATTCCAACTTTGGTTTCGACTGCTGATCGCAAGGAGATTCTAGCAATTGTGGAAGGCCGGATCGGCAGCGCCGAGGATGCCGCGACGACGCACATCCTCGTCCGGCGCAGTGCCGACGACGGAACCACGTGGTCGCCTCAGCGGCTGATTCACGCGAGCGGTGATGCGACCGTCGGTAATCCGTGTCCGGTGCTCGACGCCGACACCGGCACGCTGTGGTTGTTTTTCTGCGTCGGGAATCGCGACGTCTGGGTCATGTCCAGCCAGGACAACGGCGTGACTTGGCGCGCGCCGAAGGACCTCACGCCACAATTACGACTTCCGAAACACACCGGCTTCTATGCGACGGGCCCCTGCCAGGGGATCCAACTCAAGCACGGCGCGAAAAAAGGGCGGCTGATCGTTCCCGCGTATGCGTCCGAAGTCGCGGCTGAGAGCTACACAGCGGGCAGCAAGAGTTTCGCGATCTACAGCGACGACCATGGCAAGACTTGGCAGGTCGGAGGCAGCACGCAGGAAAGCACGACGGGTGGACCGGACGGGAACGAATGCATGGCCACCGAGCTAAACGATGGGCGTCTTTATCTGACGATTCGAAACAACAAGACGTCCGATGGACGTGGATACGCTTGGAGCGAGGACGCTGGCTCGCACTGGAGCACGGTGGCGGTTGATCGCACCCTGCCGGAGGCGGTGTGCCAGGTGAGCGTGATCGGTTATTCGCTCAGCACCGGCCGTTCGCTGCAGCTTTATGTTTCGCCTTCCGCGGCGGCGAAGGGGCGGAAGGACAAATCGGCCCGGCGCGATCTCGCGGTGTGGAGCAGCGCAGACGATTGCCGCACTTGGCAAAAGGCAGGCCTGCTCAAGGCGGGTCCCGCGGCCTATTCCGACCAGGTCGTTCTGCGCGACGGGCGGGTCGGGGTGATTTTCGAGTTCGGCGACAAACGCTACGACGAAAAGATCGGCTTCTTGCGCTATCGCATTTCTCCCTGAGCGACGATGGGTGGCCCGCGACGCGTGTCGCCAGGCCAGGCTTCGTTACTAACTAGTATATCGTTTCAGTAGAACCGTAACATAGTCTTGACGAGCGTTGAGCCACCGACGTAGGCTACAGGCCGTGGCCAGAACTTCGCAGCGCGCCAAACTGGAACTTTCGCCGGAGCAAAGCCAGATGCTGATCGCGACGGCGCAGTCGCGGACAACGCCGGCGCGGAAAGTG
>JBBRCR010000619.1:0-4572 GCA_038204695.1 Opitutales bacterium
AGCGCGCGGTGCTCGCGCTCGCGGCCAGTTCGCTCGTGCCGCTCGCGCTCGCGTTCGGCCTGATTCCCGGCTCGTGGATTGTGCGCGTGCCGTTCCTCGCCAATGTCGCCCACCTCGACAATACCTTCACCTGCGTGCTGATCGTGTTGTGGTCGGTGCTCGCCGGGCTCGGTTTCGCCCAGGCCGCGACGCGCCTCGGCACGCGCGAAGGCCGCGGTGATCTCGTGATTTCCGGACTGCTGCTGTTTGCCCTGGTGTTTGCCTGGATTGGATTTCGTCAGGCAGGGCATCGCTCGATTTTCGGCGAAGGCTCCTCGTTCGCCCCCGTCCAGCCCGGCCGGCCGGTGCCGGTGACCGACTTTATCTGGACGTACCTGGTTTCACTCCTGCTCGCCGCGGCCGCGCTCGGCGCCGCGTGGCGGCGCGCGGCGCAACGCGGCGGTCTCACGCCGGCGCTCGCGCTCATCGCCGCCTTGAGCGTGCTCGTGATGCTCTGGCGCCACGGGCTGCATGCGCCCTCGGCGTTTCACCCCGATTACGTGTTGCGCCCCACGATGCGCGCGGATTTTCATGCCCGTTCCGAGGCCATCGACATCATGCGCGCCACGCAGCGGGCGGAACCGAGCCGCGGCCATGGGTTGAACAGCGCCTTCTCCGCCGGCTGGACCGCCGCGTACGGACTCGAGAGTATTCACGGTCCGGATGCGCTCGTGAATCCGTGGGTGCGCGAGCTCGTCGGGCTGCTGCCGGGGATCGAGCGGATCTGGGACTGGCGGCTGTATCTCGAGCCGAAGAATGTCGCCGCCGCGCGGCCCTTCCTCGATGCGTTGAATGTCCGCTACTATTTCGATCAGACCAGCGAACATGCCGCCCTCAACGCCGCTCTCCAGCTCGTCAAAGCGACCGACCTCGAGGTGTACGAAAGCGCGTCATTCTGGCCGCGCGCCTTCTTTACCGACCGCGTTTCGGTCTACAAAGACGCGCCCGATTTTGTGCAGCAGATAAAGTCCGGCGACGGGCGGCCCTTCGCGGCGGCCCAGCAGAGTGACGTCGATCGCCAGCCGGCCCTCCGAACCCTCGGAACCGAACTTGCCGGGCGCACCGTGATACCGGCGGCCCATTACCGGCTGACGGAAAACAACACCTCGTTCTCGGTCCGCACCAATGGTCCGGGCGTCATCGTATTGGCCGAAGCGTACTGGCCGGGCGATTTTCGGGCCGAGGTGAATGGCGCCAAAACCGCCATCGTCCGGCTGAATCACGCCTTCAAGGGCGTGGTGATCGGCGCAGCCGGCGATTATCAGGTGACGTTTCGCTACTGGCCGAAAAACTTTCCGCGGAACCTGGGCCTCGCCGGCGCCGGCGCGCTTCTCCTCGCGGGCTCACTCGTCCTGGGACTCCGAAGACCGGCTCCGCTCCGGCCACTGCGTCCTGGCTTGCAGGCCGCCGCCGATCCGGCAGTGCTGGAGGGTTAATGCCGGTCCGCATTCTCCAACCTCAACCCGCCTGGGTATATCCTGAGGGCCCGGCCCTTGTTGGCGGCCGCCGGCCGGGCTCCGAAGAATGCAGACTCGCGCCATGACGGCACCGATGCCGGCGTGTCGCTGTTGCGGCTCCGCTCACGTTTCGTTGCAGGGCCGCAAGCCCGGCCGATTCATCAAACGCGACTTCGAATTCTACCGGTGCGCCGACTGCGGGTTCATGTTTGTCGAACCCTTTTCGGGCTTCGCGATCTACGACGATGCCTACTATCGCGGCCACGGCCCCGATCCCTACGTCGATTATGAGAGCGAGTATCGGGACTGGCGTCGGACGGACCGGCTCATGGAATTCAAGGATCTCGCGCGAATTGCGGCTGATTTCCTGCGCCGGCGCGAGACCAGCCAGGCGACTCGCGAGCCGTTCACTTCGCGCGACGCTCCCCTGCGCTGGCTCGATTTCGGCTGTGGCGCCGGTGCGTTGCTCAAGTATCTGCGCGAGCGAAACCGGCTCGACGGGCGCTCGCTCGAACTGACCGGACACGATGTGGGTTCCTACGCCGAATTGCTCCGGCGCCAGGACCGGTTTCGCATCCTCAATCTGGAGGAACTCTCCGCCGAACCGGACGAGCGCTACGACGTGATCAGCATGATTGAGGTCCTCGAGCACCTGCCCGATCCGCGCGGTCCGCTCGCGCTCGTGGGCCGTCTGCTCAAACCCGGCGGGCTGCTGCTGCTCACCACCGGCAACCTCAGCAGCTGGATGGCACGGCGGCAGGGAATTCATTACCGATATTGCGCGCCGGAAATCCACGTCAGCCTTTTCAACCCTCACTGCCTCTCGCAGCTGTACCGTCGCGTCGGGCTCGAGCCACTGCCGGTCCGTTACGCGGGCGCGGTGAAATTCAAGGTGGTCAAGAGCCTTCGCCGCCGTCCCGCCCTGCGCAGCCTGGCGCATGCGGCGCTGCGCTTCCCGCCGTTTGTCCGGCTGGTGGACGCGGTGTACGGCGTTTCGGACATGCCTTGCGCGGTAAAGCCGCCGCTGAAAGTGTGATTCAATGAGCCACGACCCTTCGCATTCCGGCGTCCTCCGACCGAGGCGCCCGATGCTGCCGGGAGCAGGTTAACCGCCGGCCTCCCCTGCCCTCACCCTCATGCTGCCACCTCCGTTCTCTCCCATCTACAACGGCCTGCTTTCGGTCATCGTCCCCATCTATAATGAAGCGGCGACGGTTCGGACTGCGCTCGACGCCATCCTGGCGAAGGACGTCCCCGGCTGGCAGCTCGAGATCATCATGGTCGAGAGCAACTCGACCGACGGCACGCGGGAAATCGTGCTCGGCTACCAAAACCATCCGCGCGTCAAACTCATCCTGGAGGAGCGCGCCCGCGGAAAAGGTCATGCGGTGCGCGCCGGTTTTGCGCATGCGACGGGGGATGTGATCCTGATCCAGGACGCCGATCTCGAGTATGACCTAAACGACTACGAGGTGCTGCTCGCGCCGCTGGAAGCCGGCCGGCAGGAGTTCGTGCTCGGCTGCCGGCACGGCGAGGGCGGCTGGGCCATTCGCAAATTTTCCGATCAACCGCTCCAGGCGTTCGTGCTGAATCTGGCGCATTGGGGATTCACCCTGCTGATCAATTTTTCGCTCGGCATCTGGCTCCGCGACCCGTTCACGATGTACAAGGTGTTTCGCCGCGATTGCCTTCACGGGCTGACCTTCGAGTGCAACCGGTTCGACTTCGATTGGGAGCTGCTGATCAAGCTCATCCGCAGGGGCCATCGCCCAATCGAGATTCCCATCAGCTACAAGTCCCGTTCGTTCAAGGAAGGAAAAAAGATTTCGATGATTCGCGACCCGCTGACGTGGATCTGGGCGCTCGTGAAATTCCGGTTCCAGCGATTGGGGTGATGAACGTGGATCCACCTCTGCCGGTGGAGCGACCGCCGCGGCCCAATAGGACCCAGGACAACCCGCCCCTCCTTCCTTCATGTCCACGATCTCTCCGCTCGCGCTCGTCGTCACGTTCGTGCTCCAGACGCTCGTTCTGTCGGGCGCCGGCATCGCCGCCCAGGTGTGGCTTCGCCGCGCGATCCGACGCGAGATTTCGCCGACGGAAGCGCTGCTGATCGGCGTCCTCGCGCCCACGTTGCTGGGTTATCTCGCGTTCTGGATCTATTTTGCGAACGCGCTCGCCGGTCGGTTTTTTTCCTTCGCGCTCGTTGCGGGCGTCCTGGTCACTCTCGGATGGACCCTATTTCGTCCGCACGCCGCGCGCCTCGTCGTCCATGGCCGTCTCCTTGCGCTGACCCTGGCGGCCGGCGGGTTTTACCTCGCGGCGCTGGCGGTATTTCCCGGGCCGAAATTCACCGACACCGCGGCCGCACGGTTCATGGCAAAAATGCCGGGGGACAACGAAATTCCCCGGATCTTCGCAGAGCGGCTGTACCTCGGCGTTTCTCCGAAAATCATCGGGGGCGACTGGCTGAGCAGTGATCGCCCGCCGTTGCAGACGGGCATCGCCTTGATCGCGATGCCACTGCTCAGGGCCGCGCACATCGACATCGACCTGATCTGCGGCACCGCCGGCGTGTGGTTCCAGTTGCTGTGGATTCCGGCGCTCTGGCTTTTTCTGCGCTGGCTCGGCTTGCGCGAACACGAAGCGCACGCCGCCACCGCCGCACTCACCTTCACGGGATTTCTACTGTTTCATTCGATCTTTGTGTGGCCGAAGCTCGGCGCCGCGGCGCTCGTATTGCTGGGCTTCGTGCTGCTGTTCGCGGGCAACACTGAACCCGCGGCTAATCCCGTCCTCCGCCTGCTGCCAATTGGCCGGCTCGGTGCACGCCCGCTTCGCTTCGCCCTCGCGGCGGCGCTGTTCGCCCTCGGCAATCTCGCGCATGGCGGCGTGATGTTCTCACTGCTCGCGCTTTTCCCGCTCGCGGCAGCGCGCCTCTGGTGGCGCCGCCGAAAGGGACGCGCCGCGAACTCGTCGGCGATCGGATGGCAGGCGGGATTGCTCGCGGCGGCCGTGTTCTTCGCGCTGACACTCCCCTGGTTGGCGTATCAGAAATTCTATGAACCACCGGGAA
>JBBRCR010000620.1:0-4557 GCA_038204695.1 Opitutales bacterium
CGGCGCCAAGCGTGTGCGCCCGGCGATGATGACCATCGCGACCACCGTGCTCGCGTTGCTCCCCGTGCTCACGTCAACCGGCCGTGGCGCGGACGTCATGATCCCCATGGCGATTCCCACCTTCGGGGGGATGATGTTCGCCATCGTCACCGTCTTCGTCGTGCCGGTGCTCTATTGCTCGCTCGAAGAGGCGAGGCTCCGTTTCCGCCGCTCCGCCTGAGTGGTGCGATCAAAAAACAACCCGTAATCATGACATGAATACTCTCCGACAACTTCTCCTCACAGTTTTAGTAGTGGCCGTCGCGCAGCCCGGCATTGCCGCCTCTGAAGACTTCAAACCGGAGTTCGCCGACAGTCTCGTGCCGCCATCGCAACGGGGTCCGCCATCCCAACGGGGTCAGGGCGCTACAAGTTAATTTTTATCCAACGGCACACTCTTCGCATCGCCGAGGATGTCGGCGGGGGATTCGCCCGCATCCGCCAACACGGCGCCGAGTTCGTTTTGCCAGCCGCCACCTTCAACGGTGTCACGACGGAATCGCGCTGAATTTAGACGCCCTGATCCCGTTCGTCGCGCCGTCAATCAACTTTTAACGCTCTGGCCCCGTCGTCCAGGGCCAATTCACGAAGCTTTGGCGAAACTCGGGGATACGGCGGTGAGAGTGAAGATGGCCCGGCGGTCGTGATCTGCGGCCATGAAAGTGGTGAAGTCGGTGGTGGTTTTGTGCTGGGGTTTGGGCTGACAGGAGCGCCAGTGGGCAAACAGACTATTCATCGTCTTGCCGTCGAACGCGATGAGTTCGTCCGGCGGTGGGGCGCCTCTGACCTGGGTTTGATAATCGAGCAGCACCTTGTCCGGGGAGTATGTACGCAACGCCGAGGTGCGGCTCGAAGGTACGGCCGAGATGACGTACACCGAGAACGACGGGTCCTTTCGTTTCGCGAATGTCGCACCCGGCACCTCCACCGTTGTGATCAGCTACACTGGCTATCATTCGGTGCGAGAGACCTTCGCGCTCCGCCCCGGCGAGACGACAATGCGCGAAATCAATCTCGTGAGCACCTTGGCGGCGCCCACCACGAGGCCCGGCGAAGTCGTCCGGCTCGATACCTTCACCGTGTCCTCCGAGCGCGAGGGCAATGCCAAGGCGATTATGGAGCAGCGTCGCACCATGGACATTACGACCTCCGTCGCGTCCGACATCTTCGGCGACGTCACCGATGGCAACGTGGGCGAGTTTCTGAAGTATCTCCCTGGCGTCGACATCGATTACGTCGAATCACAGCCGCGCGGTCCCCGGTTGGGCGGCATGGACGGGCAGTACGTCGGCGTATCCTATGATGGCAATCGCCTGGCGAGTGCCGACACCGGCCGCACCGGCGAAGATTCCCGCGCCACGAGTTTCGAGAGTTTTATGATCACCAGCGTCGAATCGATCGAGATCAGCCGCACCACGAGCGCTTGATTGAAGACCGCGATTTCCGCGTCGCTGGTATGGCCCGAGTTGCGATTCCACACGGCGTAAAGCCCCGCGAGGAAAAGCGTCACCGGCTGCGCGTTTGCCATCGTGCTCCGCGAGCCGCATGACCTCCGTGCCGCGCCGCATGTTTCCATTCGGGTCTTTCGAGCCGGCGACGTAATCGGCTTTGAAATCAAACCAATCCACCTCGGCGCGGGCGGTTGACTGGCCGCAAAGAGCGCACAGCAGTGCAACCAGCGGAGTGATGGAGCGATGGAGTTTTGTTTTCACGGCTTCGAGTTTACGGACTTAAAGAACGCCCAGAACTCCTCCGGCGCGCTGATGTCGCGGGTCTTCGGGCCGGTGCCGGTTTCATCGCGGCCTTTCTGCATCGGCCAGCCATGGCCGTGGCCTTCCATCATGTAGAAGGCGACCGGGGCGCTGCCTTCCCAGCGCTGCGCGCGGACGCGGCAGCCGTCGTTCGGGTCGCGGTCGGGCAGATCCCATTTTTTGCCGTCGGCGGCGGCGGCGTTTTGTTTGCGCCAGAAGGCAATGGTTTCGTCGGCGCTCATCTGGTCGGTGTTGCCGGCTCAGGGCTTCATCGGATCCACGGTGCCGAGCATGACGATGATGGGCACGGGCGCGCGGGCTTCGGCCAGTCCTTCTCCGCGGCGCGGGGCAGCGTGGCGACCATCACGCCCGCGCCGGCGATGCGGTCGGCGAGGCTGCACACGAGGAACTGCGTCATCACACCGCCGTTGCTGCCGCCGGTGATGTAGATGCGCTTCGCGTCGGCGACGCCCCCGGCGACGAGCGCGTCGAACATCGCGCGGAAAAACCCGATTTCATCGGCGTCGCTTCACCGAGTAGGCGTCGTGGCTGCCGATGTTCCAGCCGTTCACGCCGCTTGGATAAATGGTCACGTAGCCCTCGGTGTCGCCGAGCTTTGTCGAGTCCACTTTCAAATGCGGTGCGAGGCCGGTGCTCGACGCGCCGCCGTGCAAGGCGAACACGACGGGCGACGCCCTGCCTTTGCACGACTTGCCGATGCACGCGCCGCCGACTTCGCGGCCCCAGTAAAACCCGTGCGGGCTGGCAGCGTCGCCACACCGTCCTTGTTCGCATCCCACTGGTCGAACATCGGCAACTGCGCAGCTTCCTCGCGCGTCACCTTCCCGTCCCCGTTCTTGTCGAGTTGCTTGAAGCGTTCCGCAAGGCCACTGCCGGCGGGACGGGGCGGTTCCTGCGCGGCGAAAATCAAACCGGTGAGTATGACAGACAGGCTGATTACCTTGATGGTCGTTTTCATGGTTTCCTCGCGGTCAGCGCTCGGTGGCCACAGGCGCGGTCGACGGTTTCATCGGATGCTTTTGGAAAAACTCCCCCATGAGGTCATTGGCCGAGAGGTCCTTCGTGGCCTTGTCCATTCGAGGGCGGTTTTCATTCTTGATCCTTTGGGTCGCGCATGGATGCGATCTTCATTGTGCCCCGATCTTCAGGCGGTGCGCTTGACTCGCGCCATGAAGGACACCGCGACATCCGACTCCAACTTGCGGCGCGCACCCATGCTGGACGAATTGACTTAATGTAGGGCTGGACCTTGGTCCATGCCGCGAAATACAGAACGGTCAACGATCTGACTTTCCGGCGCGCACCAAGGTGCGGCCCTGCACCCACGGTGGCTGGAATGCGAGATTGCGAACCGGCCGCGGGGTGGCTACGGTGCCGCGCATGAATCCGGCGATTGATCCGAAGCTGCTGCGGGACCCTGTCTTCAGACGGGTGATGGAAGATGCCCTGGCAATTCAGGACCGATTCGCCGCCGAGCCGGTGTATGCGAAGACGGGCAAAGGCCAGCTCAAGAGCGCCGGCGTCGCCGAACTCCAGCGCCTCAAGGGCAAGCGCAGCCGCAAGGCGATTCACGGTTGAGACATGCAGCGGGTGCAGGCATGGCTGGCTCCGTATTCGTGGGAATTTGTGACCGCACAGAACGCGGTGCTGTGCCAGGCGAAGAACGCGCTGCACAAAACAACCTCCGACGGCCACGACCGTACCGAGGTACTCTGGGCAAGCAGCCACCGTGAGGCGATGGGATTGGACGAGGCCGTCGAGCTTTGCCGCCGGTGCCATCGGCTCGCGCCATTTTGCTTCTATAACGGCAACACCTTCGCCGCGATCATCCGCGACGTGGTCAACGGCCTGCAACTGCCTCCCGACCGCGCCTTCGTCGTGCGCAGCCTCGCCGGCCACATCGTCGCCGGGGTCGCGACGCGCGAGGAGGAGAAGGTGTTTCGCCAATTCTGCGCTTCGCTGGGAAAGCATGGTTGAGTCCCTGGGCGTAAACTCCGGAGGGTCGGCGCGGGTGACCGGAGCACGAGGATCGAGCACAGATAAGCTGTCTCAAGGTACGTCATAAATCTCCACGAGAGCCACGCCGGTCGTGTTGCCGACCCCGCTGATTTGCGCAGTATACGCGCCGGGCGCGATCGTAAGGAGCAGCGCGGCGTCGCGGCTGCCGCTGGGCAAAGCAAAAGCCCCCACCGCACTCGCCGCCCGTGCCACCCGCTCGACGGCTTCCAAGAGTTCCCGCGTCGAATCGGAATCGTGAGTGCTCGGGAGATTCACGAGGAGCAGATCGTCCGAGACCGTCGAAGGCTGGCATTTCACCCGGCGAAAGTGATCGCGCGCGGCGTTACGGGCCATCGTGAACAGCCACGGCTCAAACAGCGCCGGATCGCGCAGGTTTCGCAGCCGGCGCACCATTCTGATGGAGACCGTTTGCACCAGGTCCTCGACGGTTTGCGTTTGCCGCACCATCGGTCGCCCGAATCCCGCGAGGCGCACCATGTAGCGTCGAATGAGATCAGATTGCGCCGGCAGGTCGCCCGCCTGCGCCCGCACGATCAAAGCGATCAGCTCGGCATTTTCCTTCGGCGCCAGGGGCACGCGCTTCGCCGCCATCCCAACGGGGTCAGGGCGCTACAAGTTAATTTTTATCCAACGGACACTCTTCGCATCGCCGAGGATATCGGCGGGGGATTCGCCCGCATCCGCCAACACGGCGCCGAGTTCGTTTTGCCAGCCGCCACCCTCAACG
>JBBRCR010000621.1:0-4519 GCA_038204695.1 Opitutales bacterium
CCATGCCATGTTTTTGCCATTGCCCCTTCGCCGAGCAGCATGCGCGTGAATGCGCGACCGAGGCCGGTGCTCGCGCCGGTGACAAACGCGGTCCGATGGTGAGAGGAGAGTGCGCGCATCAGGCCAGGGCGGCGGGCCGCCACATCATAGGCGTCCGGTCCGGAACGGACCACCAGGAGTGAAAGGCGCGAGACCGGACGCTCACACGCGTTTGTAAATCAGAGCGACGTTGGCGCCGCCGAATCCGCTGCTGTTTTTCAGCACGATGCTGGCCGCATGGTCCACGGTCGTGCGCGGGATATTCAGCCCGTGGCATTCCGGATCCACGTGGGTGAGGTGGGCGTTCCCCGGAATGAATTTCTCGCGCAGGGCAATCGCACAAAACGCGCTTTCCATCACTCCGGCGAGCGAAAGTCCGTGGCCGGTCAACGCCTTCGTGCTGCTCACCATCGGCCGCTGCGCTGAATTCGGGAAGACCGCCCGCAGTGCCCGCGCTTCGGATACATCGCCGATGAGCGTGGAGGTGGCGTGCGCGTTGACGTAATCGACGTCGTCGGGCCGGAGGTGGGTCGCGCGCAAGGACTGGACCATCGCGGCCGCCGAACCGCTGCCCTCGGGGTGCGAGATCGCCACGTTGTAGCCGTCCGAAGCCTGACCCCAGCCGAGGAATTCGGCGTAAGGCACCACACCGCGGCGCGCCACTTCGTCTTCGGTTTCCAACACCATCACTGTGGCGCCGCCGGTGCCCACAAAACCATCGCGGGCGGCATCGAAGGGCCGGGACGCGAGCTTCGGATCGGTTTGGAGCGAGAGCGTGCGCATGCCGGCAAATGGCAGGATCGCATCCACGTTTCCATCCTCCGCCCCGACAATGAACATGCGTTTCTGCCGGCCGAGCACGAGGTCATCGAACGCGAATCCGAGCGCGTGCGCCGACGAGGCGCAAGCCGAGGAAAACCCGCATGACGCGCCGAGAATCCTGAACGCCGCGACCAGGTTGAAATTAAGGGTGCCGACGATCGACGCCACGATTCCGAGGGGCGAGCAGCGCATGACGCCCACCTTCAGCAGTCGTTCATGATGAAAATGCGTCAGGAACGGCGAGCCGCCGGACGCGGCATACAGCCCGGTGTCGAGATTCGAGATGTCATGCTCGGTCAGCTTGGCATCCTCGATCGCCTGCAAGACGGCACAGTGCGCATAGAGACCGTTGGGCGCCATGGAGCGGAGCAGCTCGCGCTTGACTTTGTAGCGGGCGGGGAACGCCCAGTCCTCCGGATCCACCGAGTCTGTATTGAAATCCTTAATCGTGCCCGCGACCTTGCACGGGATTTCCGGCTTTTGGAAAGGTGGGTAGACCTCAAAGCCATGACGGAGCTCGCGCAGATTGCGCGTCACAGTGGCGGCGTCGTTGCCAATGCTGGTGACGAAACCGAGGCCGGTGATGAAGACTCTGGGCATTCGTGAAGTGAGCGGTTGCGCGCCAAGAGAGGCGCCTCGCGAGTTGAAAGTGAATGAGTGAAGATGGTTCACGACGGTCGGTCAACGCGGCAGGCAAAATCGGCGTAGCATGGAACGTGGCGCGGGTCGCCTGCGCCGCAGCTGCGCACTGCCGACCCATCTCCGGGCGGCGCGGCGGGGCACGGAGTTGGCCCAGAAAAACGGCGGCCATGCGGCCGCCGTTGGCGAAATCCTGATCGGATGAAACGCGAACTTACGCGTTGATGGCGGCGCGGAGTGGCGTCGGCGCGGGCGCCTCGATGCTGCCATTGATCCCCTCGACGTGCGCACCGTTGATGAGAACGGGAGCATTGGCTGCGTCGACAAAACCGTAGGTGAGGGTGATTTCCTCGACGATCACCGCTTTTTCCTGCCCAACCCGAATCGACCCTTCGAACGTCGCGAGCGGCATCTTCATCCGCTTCGGTTTGATCGACAGGGTAAGAATGTCGCCCGGCTTGCAGACACGATGGGCGCGAACGCCTTCGCAACCGGTGAAGAAAATCATCTGACCGCTGACCACTTTGCCGGGCTCGGTCGGTGCGCCTTCGAGCAAATACAGAACGGCGAGCTGGCCCAGCGCCTCGAGCATGATCGAGGCGGGCATGACCGGGTTGTCCTTGAAATGGCCTTGGAGGAAAAACTCCTGACCGGAAATCTTATACTTGCCGTTGGCCGCCGTGGAGCTGACCGACGCCTCATTCAGGAAGAGGAACGGCGGCTGCACCGGCATCACGGCGCCAATGTGCTCGATGGGAATGAAACGGGTCGGTTTTGGCAGGGGAAGTCCGCGGATTTTGCAGTCGATGAATGTCTTTACGTCGCCGACGGTCCGGAGGTTGCGCAGTTCGTCATTATTAATCGATATCTGGAGCACGTCCTCCACGAGGATCACGATCTCCATCATCGTGAGCGAGTCGATGCCGAGGTCTTCGATCAGCCGCAGATCGTCGTCCGCATCCTTCAACTTCATCCGCAGATCGGGCTCGACGAACCGCTCGATGACCCCGATCACAACCGCCGGAACGTGCTCGGCATTACCAGTTTTGCGAAACTGAACCGCCGCCTCAAAGGTGGAAGGAGAGCACCGTTTTAGAGCCTCGCGCAACGCAGCCTCGTCCTCGGCGGCAAAGGGCTTCGGCGTCGACGGCGAGGGCTTGGTCGTGCTCGTACTCGATGAAACGGCTTCTGGCATTGTTCGTTCCTTGTATGTTGCCGGGGAAAGGAAAGTAAACCCAATTTGTCGGCGTACCCAAGTGCGTTGTTTCAAAGAATGAGTGCAGGTTCCGCGCAGAAGCAACCAGCAGTCCATCATGTGTCGGTGGCCATGCTTGCCAGTGGGGACCAGGGTTCCACACTGCGGGACCTCGCACTGTCCGCCGAACATAATCAACCTTTGAGCCTCTCCGCGTTGTCGCCCGCCGCCGCACCGCCGGTATACGTGCTCACGCATGAGTTCTTCCCGAAGCGTGGCGGCATCGCGACATTCACCGAAGAGATCGCGCGCGCGGCGGCGGTACTGGGTTACCGGGTTGAAGTATGGGCGCCGGCCGCGCCGCTGGCGGCCGAGAAGGCGGACTGGCCGTTCCGGGTGCGGCGGCTACCCCTGAAAGGCACGCACGATCTGGCCTGTCAGATTCGGCTGGCGCGCGAAATCATCCGGCAGCGGCGCCGCCTCCGGGCCGCCACTCTGTACCTGCCGGAACCCGGACCGATGATGACGATGATGCTGCTGCAGTTCTTTCGCCCGTTTCGTCCGGGCCAGCTTGTGCTCACCTTCCACGGTTCCGAAATCTTGAAGTTTGCCGGCAGCCGGTTGCGGCGGTGGCTCACGCAGTGTTTGATCGAGCGCGCCACGCGCGTCAGTGCGGTCTCCAATTATACGCAACAGTTGCTGCTGAATTCGTTTTCCGCGGCCGCCGATAAAACCGTGCTGACGCCCGGCGCGCTGCGCTCGGATTTCTCGGCGGTGCGGCCGAAGCCGGCGGCGGGAAAGAGGAACAGGATTGTGGTGCTCACCGTCGGTCGGCTGCATCCGCGGAAGGGCCAGTTGTTCACGCTCCAAGCGTTGCAGCGGCTGGCGCCTGAGCTGCGTCAACAAGTTGAATACTGGATCGCCGGCACGGCGGGGAAGGGCGCCTACGAGGCTGAACTCCGATCCGCCGCCGCCGCCCAGCCAGACCTGGCGGTCCACTTTTTAGGCAACCTGCCGGATGACGAACTCTCGGCCGTGTATGAGCAGGCGGATGTCTTTGCGCTCACCAGCGTGAATCTCAGTCGCAGCGTGGAGGGTTTCGGACTGGTATATCTGGAAGCCGCTGCGCATGGACTGCCCGTGGTGGCTCACGACGTGGGCGGCGTCGCGGAGGCGGTGATGAATGGGCTCACGGGTCTTTTGGTGCCGCCCGGCGAGCCCGCGCAACTCGCGGCCGCGTTAGAAACACTCATCCGAAATCCGGCCCTGCGGAAAAAACTGGGGAACGCCGGACGCGAATGGGCCGGTCGCAATTGCTGGCGTGAATCGGCCCAGGCGCTTTTTAATCCCGCATGGAGCGAGTGATTCAATCGCGGGTCGACATCACGGTCCGCTATGCGGAAACCGACATGATGGGCGTGGTTTATCACGGCAACTATCTGCCGTGGTTCGAAGTGGGGCGCACCACGCTGCTCAAGGAAATGGGCCTGCCGTATCGCAAACTGGAAGAGCAGGGCTTCCGGTTACCGGTGCTCGAAGTCGCGGCCAAATATTTCCGCCCGGCCGTGTATGATGACACCGTGACGGTCATCACGACCCTGCGCGAGAAGCCGCTGCTCCGGATCCGGCTGGAATACGAAGTGCGTCGTGGGAGCGAACTGCTCGCCACCGGTCAAACCGTGCATGCGTTCATCGACCGGCAGGGAAAGCCGGTGCGGCCGCCGGCGGACGCGGTGGCGTTGTTCTCCGCGGCGTTCCGCGGATAATCAATCGGCGCGGTCAGCCAGCATGACCCAGTGGCTGCGAGCGCCAGCGAGTGGATGG
>JBBRCR010000622.1:0-4478 GCA_038204695.1 Opitutales bacterium
GCACGGTTGCGGCCTCGCTCCAGGCACCACGCAAAAAAACCGGCGCACCCCAAACTCGGCGGCAAGGCACGACCGGCACGCACAGTGCAGAAACAGCCGTTGCCACTCCGGAGCCGTCCACCGCTCCCCGCTCAAACCCGCTTGTTACGGGTCCGCGAATTCTCACCACGACGGTCGGCTCCTACCCGATTCCCGAGTGGCTCGCTGCGCTGCCCAGTGAACAGGCGTTGATTGATGCGACCAGCGTTGTCTTCAACCTCCAGCGACGCGCGGGCATCGATCTGCCGACGGACGGCGAACTGTATCGGTTCGACGTCAATCATCCGGACACCAACGGAATGATCGAGTATTTCATCCGCCCCATGGCGGGGATTTCTTCGGTCGTAGGCCGGAGTGTGAGCGAGGAGTTTCAACGTCACGCACCCATGGGTTTCCGGCGCAAGCCCGCCGGTGTCGTCGAAGGCGCGCTCGGCGAAGGCGCGCTGAATCTCCTCACCGATTGCCAGCGCGCGGCCTCGGTTTCGAACGGTCCATTCAAGTTTACCGTCACCAGTCCGTACATGCTCGCGCGAACGTTGCTCGATCATCATTACAGGAATTTCGAGGCCCTGACGCTCGCGCTGGCCGATGTGCTCGCGGCCCAGGTGGCGGGGCTGCCGGCCGCGTGCGTCCAAATCGACGAGGCGAACATTCCGGGCAACCCGGCAGACGCGCCACTGGCGGCCCGCGCGATCAACCGCGTCCTCGATGCGATGGGCCGCGGCACGGAGCGGGCGGTCCATTTCTGCTTTGGCAATTATGGCGGCCAGGCGATCCAGCAGGGTTCATGGGCGGCGCTGCACGATTTTCTGAATGCCCTTCATGCGGACCATCTCGTGCTCGAACTCGCGCACCGTCCGGCGAGCGATATCGATGCGCTGAACGGCATCGATGCCCGGATCGCGCTGGGCATCGGCGTGGTCGACATCAAGGTCAACCATATCGAAACGCCGGACGAGATCGCGGGCCGCATCGAGACGGTGGAAAACAAGGTTGGGCCCGGCCGGGTCAAATGGGTGCACCCCGACTGCGGGTTCTGGATGTTGAAGCGGTCAATCGCGGATCGAAAAATCGAGGCGCTCGTGAAGGGCCGCGATCTGTATTTGGGCCGTTGACGACGACCAGGAACAATCGGCCCGCTTGTACCCGACCGCGCCACTCGAGGAACGTCGGGGATGCCGTCTGACGCCTTGGGCGTAAACGGGTCGTCGCTGGGGGCAACAACATGGGTCGCTGCCGGCGTGATGTGATGGCGGTTGAAATTTCCCGTTGCGCTTCGAAGCCGAACGCCTACTCCGTTCACGGCAACCCATGACCAAGGTTGCAACGACTCACACCAGCGCCGCCACGGGAGCCGACGGCGAGTTTTATCTTCCGGCTGGAGCCTTTTTTCGCGCCAACCTGCCGGTCGCGCTGACATTCGACGACGTGTCGCTCGCCACGCTCTATTCGGACATTCTCCCGAAGGACGCCGACACCTCCACCGCGCTGAGCGAATCGCTGCGGCTGCAGATTCCGATCATCTCGTCGGACATGGACACGGTGACCGAATCGCGGATGGCGATTGCCATGGCCCTGAACGGCGGCATGGGCCTCATCCACTACAACATGCCGGCGAAAGACCAGATGAAGGAGGTCGCCCGCGTGAAGCGCCATATCCACGGGTTGATTCAAGATCCAATCACCGTGGAGCCGGACCAGTTGATCGGCGACGTGCTCGCGATGATCGAGACGAAACGTTTCGCGTTCTCGACCTTCCCGGTCGTCGACGCGGCGGGCAAACTCGCCGGTCTGCTTTCGGGCAATGTGGTCAAGGACCGCTACAAGGCAAAAAAAGTCGCCACGGTCATGACGCCGCGCGCGCAGCTCATCACCGAACGAAAAAAAGCCGTGGCGAACGATCCAATCCAGGCGGCCGATCGTTTTTTCAGCGCCCATGTCGGCATCAACAAGATGCTGGTCGTGGACGACGCGGATCATCTTCGCGGCCTGGTCACCGCGTCGGACGTCGAGCGAATCACGTCGGAGTCCAAGTCGCGACGGAAGCCGGCTCGCGACCCTGATTTTCGCCTCGTGGTAGGGGCGGCCCTTTCGCCCGTGCGCCGGCCCGACGGTTCGCTCGAGCGCGAGAAGATCATTGAACACGTGGGCCATTTGGTGGCCGAACACGTCGACTGTGTCGCAGTTTCCACTGCCCACGGCCACACGGCAGGGGTTGGCGAGGTGGTGAAACTCGTGCGCAGCGCATTTCCGGATCTGACGATTATGGCGGGCAACGTCACCAGCGCGGCCGGAGTGACATTTTTGGGCGAGTGTGGTGCGAACGCAGTCAAGGTGGGCCAGGGCCCGGGTTCGATTTGCACGACCCGGATCGTGGCCGGTGTCGGGATTCCCCAGCTCACGGCGCTTTACGTCGCCAGCACCACGGCGAAAAACGCGGGGGTGAAGATCATCGCGGACGGCGGCATCACGAAGAGCGGCGACATCGTAAAGGCGCTCACGTTGTCGGATGTCATCATCCTCGGCGGGTTGCTCGCCGGCTGCCGCGAAGCGCCCGGGGAGATTCTCGAAATCAATGGCAAGGTCTACAAACAGTACCGTGGGATGGGGTCACATGCAGCCATGAAGGCCGGCAGCGCCGCCCGCTATGGTCACGACAAAGCGGATACGACCCGGAAGATCGCGGCGGAGGGCATCGAGGCGCTGAAAGAGGTGAGCGGATCGGTGGACGACGTGCTGGCGAATCTGATGGGTGGCGTGCAAAGCGGGATGGGCTATGTCGGCGCCGCAACTCTGCCCGAGTTGCGGTCGAAGGCGCGCTACACGCGGGTGAGCCCCGCCGGGCAGAAGGAAGCCGCGCCGCACGATGTCATCGAGGTCTCCACGCGCACGAGCAACACGTAGCGGCCTGCGCAGGCCTGTTTCGCCGGATGCGATACGATGTCCCGATCGGGACATCGTATCGCATGCCCCCGGATGTTTGTCGAAGGCCGGTCTCCTCTGAAAAGCCAGGAATCCCCCGTCCGTCCGATGCGTTTCCATGTCCCGATCGGGACATGGAAACGCACAGTTGGACATTGTGGGGGATGCGGTCGCGCCGGAACGGCCCGAGCACACCGTGTTGGGATGCGTTTCGATGATCCGATCGGGACATCGAAACGCACGCTTACTCTCCAGCGAGACCCTGACCAAGGAAATGCAGGAGCTGGCCGCGCCGACGCCACGCGGCCCGGCCCGGGTAGCGGTCGGGTAGCAGCGCCTCCGGAAGAAATGGGTCGCGCTCGGCAATCGCCCGCCACGCGGCACGCTCGCGCGCCGCCCACGCCCGGACTTCGACCACCCGGGTGGGCCGGTCACGCTTTAGCTCAGGGGCGAGGTCCGCGATGCGTGCCCAATTTTCGTACAATCGTTCAAGGGCCTCGAAATCCCACGCCGCGGTGACCAACGCCTCATCGGATTCGCCGCCCGCCGGACGCCCTTCGAAAAGGACCAGCGACGCCACGTCGATCCGGGCACCGGCAAACTGACGGCGAATTTCATCCAACGGCTCTGGCGAAACCCACACGCTGTTCTGCAAGTTTCCAAAATGCCATGCGCGCAGCCTGCGTCGAAGTTGCACGCGCCGGCTGCTCTCGTGTTCAGGCACATCGAACAAAACCAGCCGCCAACGACCGTCCCAAGGTCTCCGCCAGCGTTCGTCGGGGTCGACCCCGGCGAGCGCTGCCTTGACCCCATCGCTGGTCAGCCGAACGACGCGCTCCCCTGCCGTCCGCGGGGCGCGCGATTCGATCAGCTTCATGCGTTCGAGTTCTCCGAGGCGTCGGGACAAGCCGTTCCGATAGGCCCACGACTCGAACGAATTCGTGCCGGTCACATCGCGCCAGGAAGGTCGCACCAGCGAGTCGGCTGTCCAAAGGAGGAAGTAGAGGAACTCTTCCGTGGCCGGCTTCACGGCCTCGACTGAATGTGAGTATTCCAGCTGCGGCAATGCGTTTCGATGATCCGATCGGGACATCGAATCGCACGGCGTTGGAGGTTATTCGGAATGCGGCCTCCTCTGACACACCCGCCAAAAGCGTCCGTCCGATGCGTTTCCATGTCCCGATCGGGACATGGAAACGCCGGGCTCGATCGAGTTCCCGGTGGCGAGGGCATCCCGATTGCGCATCACGACCGCCAGGGCGCGGCCCCTGATCACGCCTCGCGAACCGGCGACGGCGGCACCAGAGTGGTCGGCGCCGGCTACCTGGAGCGGGACTCGAGCATCAGCCCGTAGCCCGCCGGGGTTGCCGGCGGGCATGGGCATGAAGAAGGGCGCTCCGTGCGCCCCGAAAGGTAAAATATTCTAGACCAGCTGCGGCGTGCTTTCAATGATGCCCCGCGAAATTGCGTACCGCGTCAGCCCCGCAACGTCGTGGATGTTCAGCTTGTTCATCACC
>JBBRCR010000623.1:0-4472 GCA_038204695.1 Opitutales bacterium
ATTCGAGGAACGCCTCGATGGCGGTGGCGACTGCGGGCGCCACGCCGGGCACGCGGGCGGCGTGATCGTGGAGAACCTGCCAGACCGGCGAGGCGCGAGGCTGGCGCGGGCGGTATCGAATGCAGACCATCCGGAGCTTACTGGACAACCAAACGTCGTTTCGCCCAGCTCGAAGCTCAGCGGCCCGACTGGTTGCCGCCTGGCGTCTCCGCACCAGGCGATTTTTGAACCTCGCCCGCGCGAAGCCGAGCTACGCCTACGATTCCGTCGCCGATTTCATTTGCCGCTCGATTGGCGACGCGACAGCGGGAACGGCGTGGCACCCTCATGCGAGAGTCTGCCAATCCTCCACCACGAGGCGCGGAAAGCGCGTGAACTCGCGCACGTTGTTCGTGACCAGAACTGCCCCGAGAGCGAGCGCATGGCCGGCCAACAACACATCATGCGGTCCAACCGGCTGAGCATTGGGTTTGAGCGTTTCCAAGTGGGCACGCACGGACGCCGCCTCCGCTGCTTCCTCCTCACCAAACGGTCGCACGAAAGGAAATATCGCCCGCAGCAGGGCAAGACGCTGGCCGGATTTCACCGGGTCGGAACTGCACGCTGCCCCATACTCGAGTTCATACCACGCGACCACGGATAAAATGCAGTCGTCGAAGTGACGGGAGACTTTTTCGGCCAGCGCCTTGTCAACGCCGCGCGCCAGTCGCGAGAGCGCGTTGGTGTCGAGCAGGTAAAGCGGCATCGATTACGGGCGGGGCCACTCGTCGCGAAGCGGAGGCAGGGAGCGAAGCTTTCCAAGTGCTTTCAATCGGCGCGCCTTCGCCGCCGGATCGATAACCATGAACCCGTCGGGCATCGGCGTGACCTCATAGGTCCTGGCCTTGACGTCGAGCGTACGGGGCAACCGCAGGGCCTTGGAATTCCCTGCCTTGAAGACTTTGGCCGTGATTGCACTCATGTGTTCCCAATGTATCTACAGGAGAGGCGGTCAAGTCGCAGCAGATCCGCGCGGGTTCGAGAAGGGGTCGCGTTGCGGAAATTGATATTTCGTCGCATCGGTTCGCGGTATCAATTTCCGCAACCTGACCCCGTCCGGCCCGTCCATCTGTGTCCGCATATTTCGCGATTCCGGGGCCTTCGGGCTGCCACCATCACGTCAGTCTAACTCGGATACCGGACACAGATGGGCCGAGCCCCTTGGCCGGCATATTTCCCACTTCAATCAACAGATCTCTTGGGTCACAGAGTTCACAGAGCTCAGACACAGAGTTCACAGAGAGGAAAGTTTCCCTGGCCAAAACCCGATCAATTGCCTGCATGGCATCGAACACCTTGGGGCCTCCTGCCGTCTCCGTGTCTGAGCTCTGTGACCTCTGTGTCTAATCCGACCGTCTCCTTTGGTTGCGGCCCTTGAGCCGCGGTGTGAAAAATTCGGGCTAGCGAGCGCTTCAGTAGCCGTGGAGCGACTTGACCTCCTGTCTTCGCCCTGCGCGCTTCGACCCGGCCATCGCGAGGGGCACGCCAAAGCCCTCGGCGAAGGCGGCACGCCGCACAGTATGACAGCGCGGGCCGCTGGCGTCCGTGTTGCCTGTCCCAGCCTCACCACTACGATGCGGGCATGAGGCTCCCGCTTGTCCGATTAGCAACTCTCCTTTCGGTGGGTCTGCCGTCATGCTCAGTTGCCGCCACCGTGCACGTCGCCCCGGATGGACGCGACAACGGCGATGGTTCCGCCACCCGACCCTTTGCGACGCTGGCCCGCACGCAGGCTGCGGTGCGTGAACTGAAAGAGCGCGTGACCGGGCCGATCAACGTGGAACTCAGCGCGGGAACGTATCGGCTCGTTTCGCCACTCGAATTTTCGACGCGAGACTCGGGCCGCGTCGGCGCGCCCATCACTTACCGCGCGGCGCCGGGGGCAGAGGTGAGGTTGACGGGTAGTGTTTCGCTGAAGCCAGTATGGCAGCCGTGGCGCAATGGAATTCTCAAGGCGACTCTCCCGCCCGGACTGATTTTCGATCAACTGTTCGTCAACGGCATGCGGCAGGTACGCGCGCGCTTCCCGAACTTCGATCCTGGCAATCCACTGCGGAGCGGCGGCGGGTATATACAAATCGCGGACGGCACGAACAAACGGCCTGACGCGTGGGTGAGTTTATCTCCGGACACGTTTCCGTCGCGTCCGTGGGCGAACCCGACGACCGGTATCCTTCATGGGTTTCAGAGTCACAACTGGGGCAACATGCAGTACCGGATCGCTGGAGTGGATCGCGCCCAGCACCGGTTGCTTCTGGGCGAAGGTGGCTGGCAGTTGCAACGTGCGCAGGGGCTCGGCCGGGCCCGCGAAGCCGCGTCGCCCATTTTTGTGGAAAATATCCTCGAGGAACTCGATGCTCCCGGGGAATGGTTTCTCGATGGGCCGAGCCGTACGCTATATTGGCTGCCGTCTGCGGCGCTCGATCCCGCCACCGCGCGATTCGAGGCGGTTGTGGCGAAGGACCTCATTGTGATCCGCGGAAGCGCGACCGCACCCGTGCGACATCTTGCGTTTAGCGGATTCACCTTCACTCAGACGGGTCTCACCTTTCTGGAGAAATATGAGGCGGTGAGTCGGGGCGACTGGGCGATTCGCCGGGGAGGCGCGATGCTCGTCGAGGGCGCGGAGGACTGCGCAATCGAAGATTGCGATTTTGATCATGTGGGGGGCAACGCCATCTTTCTGAGTAACTATAACCGGCGTGTGGCCGTGCGCGGCTGCCGCTTTTTCCACACAGGAGAATCCGCGGTCGCGCTTGTCGGTTCGCCGGCAGCGGTGCGGAATTACCAGACGTGGGACGACCTCGATCTGCATCGGCGTCCTTGGATCGCAGACGTCGCGGCGATCGACCGCACCCCTGGACCGCAGTCGCCGGATTATCCGGCGGATTGTGTCGTGGAAAATTGCGTGATGTCCGAAATCGGTGACTTCGGAAAGCAGGTCGCCGGGGTCTTTATATCGAAGAGCCATCGCATCACGGTGCGGCACTGCACGATTCATGGCACGGCGCGGGCCGGGCTCTGTATCAACGACGGCACGTGGGGCGGCCATGTGATCGCGGACTGCGACATCTGGGACACGATTCGCGAAACGGGAGAGCATGGCCCCTTCAATTCATGGGGCCGCGATCGCATGTGGTTCAAAGAGGGAAATCTGCAGAAAGCACTCGTGGCGCTCGACGCGCTCGACCCGACGATCATCCGCCACAACCGGATCGCCAACTATAGACCAAGCATTTCCGCCGGCAACTGGACGATCGATCTCGACGACGGCTCCAGCCGCTACGAAATCACGGAGAATCTCTCCCTCGGATCGACGCTCAAGCTGCGGGACGGATTTGCCCGCACGGTGTGGAACAACATTTTTGTCTCGGCGGTTCCGCTCGGGTTTCATGTCTGGCCGGCCGAGTCGGACGATCGACTTTTCAACAACATCACCGTGGTGGCCGGCGCGCGTCCCGGCGTAAAGGAAGGGGAGGCCGCGATGAGCCGGCCGATTCGGATGAAAGACGCCGGCTGGGCGAAAGGATTCGATCGCAACCTGTATTGGAATGCGAATACGCGTGCGTTTCGCGTCGAACAGGACGACTGGGCGGCGTGGCGCGCCCGGGGATTCGATCGCGCCTCCGAATTTGCCGAGCCGCAATTCGTCGACCCGCTCGCGGGTGACTATCGGGTGCGGAACACGTCGCCCGCGCTCGCGCTCGGATTCAAGAACTTCCCCATGGACGGCTTCGGTCACCAGATGACGCGCATCGCGCCGTTTGGTGGCGAGTTTGTCGAGGGGCTCACGGTCACGATCACGGCGGACGCACGCGGGGGCGAAGTCCGCTACACGCTGGACGGGACGGAGGTCCGAGCCAATTCACCGCGTTATATGCAACCGCTCACGCTCACGAAAGGGACAACCGTGCGCGCACGGACGTTCCGTGACGAAGTGTCCGTGGGCTTCACCGAGGCGGCGTCGTTCGTCCAAGTTGAAACGATCACCCGCCCAAGCTGGCTCCAGGTTCTTGTCACGGGGCGCGCCGCAACAGGTATTGGAAAAGCGGATATCCACGAGTGGCTGGGCGCCACGCTGCAGCCGGTAGCGGGCGACGGTGACCTGATTGATGCGACGGGCGGTCAGGACGTCGGTTTGTTCGTGCGCGATGTGCCCAAGAAATCCGCGGCGATGCGAGCTGGACTGCGGCCTTCCGATGTAATCAGCGCCTGCAATGGCCAGCCGCTGCGCAGTTGGAAAGATCTCGAGGCGGCTCTGCGAACGTCGGCCGATTCGGCCGTGCGTCTGACGGTGCGGCGCAACCAGGCGGCGTTGACGCTCGTCCTGCCCGCGCCACCGTCACCATGATTCGCATTTGATGAAAGAATTCCGCGCCCCACTCATGCTTTTGTTCCGCTCGTCTCGTGTCGTGTGTCGGTTCGGCACAATG
>JBBRCR010000624.1:0-4471 GCA_038204695.1 Opitutales bacterium
GCAGGCGGGCTCGGCACCTTGACCAACGCCACCGCCGCGTATCCCGTAACGCTGCGGCTGGGTGTGCCGGCCGGCACGACCAATGCGCTGTCGGGCGGCGTGATCGGCGACCGCGCAGACGGCCCCGTTGAAGTGATCAAAACGGGGATGGGTCTCCTGGCGTTCGACGGGCCGCTGACTTTTGGCGGCGGGCTGCGCTTGGCCGAAGGGCCGCTGGAACTCGACTCGCCCGCGGCCTTGGGTGGCGGCGAGCTGACCTTCGGCACGGGCGGCCAGTTGAGTTTCCGGTCGGGCGGCACGCTTGACAAGATGCTCTATGTCGAGAACCAAGCCGCAGCTAATGACCGCTCGACGTGTCTGGCGGTTGCTCCGGGCGGCACACTCACGCTGACGGGCGGCATCGACATCCCGCGCATGTACGAATACGGCGGATTCGCCATTCAGCCGTTCGATGCGGGTACCGGCATGACCCGAACCGTGCTCAACGGCGCACAGTTGGGATACCTGGACCTGTATCTGTTGGGCGACGGTCCTGAAGGTACGGGCGCCTCCGAACACTACTGGACGGGCGTGCACGGAGGCCTGCGCAAGCTCGCCTCGGGCCACACCACGCGCGTCGCGAGCCGCATCACCTTCGGCCAGGACTGTAACTTCAGCACGGTCTGGTTCGACGTCGCGGGCACAAACGCGGTGGTTTCGATCACCAATAATGCGATCATCCGTTCTTTTGGCGAAGTGCGCTTCGTGGATGGCAACCGCAGCCAGCTCTCGCTCGACGGCGGCATGCTGCAAGCGATGGTGATCGGCGTGGCCAACGCCAACAACCAGCACCTGAGCCTCAAGCCTTTACTGTTCAACGGCACCGTCATTCAGGCGCTTCAGAGTAGCGACCTCTTTATGAACCTTTCAACGAATTCGGCCGCCCCGCTGATCCGCAACGGCGGCGCGATCTTCGACACGCAGGGGTATAACATCGCGATCCGCGGCAAGGGCTTTGCTCAGGAGCCGGGCTCGACGGGGCCTCTCGTCAAGCTCGGCACGGGCACGCTCAAGATCGCGGCGCCCATGACGTATGCCGGGCCGACCCTGGTCTCGAACGGCACGCTGCGGCTGGACTTCGCCTTGTGGGGCGGCACCAACGCCGCCGAGAACCTGCTGCCCGTCACCGCCGACGTGCGGCTTTCGAGCGGAACTGCGCTGGAGGCGGTGGGCGCCACCAATGCGGCGGGTGCGGTGATCCACCGTCAGACGCTAGAACGGCTCGTCAACGCGGATACCTCCGCTGTGCCGGTCAACGTGGTTCAGGCCGATCTCGCGGTCAACTCATTGGAGGGCGCTTTCGTCAAGACAGGGCAGGGCACATTCGCGATCGCCTGCGGGCCTGATGGCCGCGCCACGTTTGACGGATCGATGACCGTGCAGGAGGGCCTGTTCGCCGTGCGCGGCGCACGCACGAACGTGACGGTGGCGGTGCCGTATCCCGGGTTCGAATCGACGCCGCTGCTGCCCGACAGTCCAACTGACAAGACCGTCATGGACAAACGCGGCGTGGCCGCGACCAATTGTCCGGGCTGGACGTTCACGGCTACGTCGGGCAACAATCAGGCGGGGTATCAGCGGAATAACAGCTATTTCTCGACGACGGCGGCCGCTCAAACGACCAGCGGCGTTCAGACGGCATTCGTGAGGATCAACGGCTCGATGCAAGCGACGCAGATGTTTCCGACCAACGGGAGCTACACGTTGACCTTCCGCTATTGTTCCCGCTTCTACGGCTCGTGGTTCACGAACCACATCTTGCAAGTCAAGGTGGACGGCGTGCTCAAGGACCAGCTCGTTGTGAACAGCCGCGGTTTCATGGAGCGCGCCGTGTCGTTCGGACCTCTTGCGGCCGGGCCGCACACGTTGCGATTCGAAGGCGCGGGTAGCGCGGCGGGCGAGGCCGACCCCTGCACGCTGATCGACGATGTGCGGATTAGAGGCGTTTCCGATGTGAGCGGCGCGGGCGCGTTGTCCAGCGGCGAGCCGGCGCTGACGATTCTCAGCGGCGCGAACATGAATCTGGACTACGCCGGAGCCTTTACGGTTGGCGAGCTGGTCATCAACGGTGTTCGTTACCGCGGCGGCTATTATGGCGCGGCGACCCATCCGGGAACCTTTACGGGCACGGGACAAATCCGCTCTAAGCCCGGCGGAACCTTCCTGCTGTTGCGCTGATGTGACCTTTATTCCGGGCGGGTTCTTCGCGCCCATGTACAGCTCCCGTGCGCAGGTCAAACAGGACCTGAAAGAGGCGCTGCAGCGTGTGCGTGACCTGGTCGGGAACGGCTACAAGCCCAAGAGCGAGGCGGTCACTGCCAACCCTTTCGACGAGGGCTTTCAGCGTAACGGCTTCGGCTGGGTCACGGTCGCCTGGGAGATCAGCTTGGTCAAGAAGCACTGCCCCGAACTCTTCTAAGGATGATTTCTGCCGCCGCAGTGAGGCCGGCGGCGAGCCCTGTGAGCAGGGTCACCCAGACAGGGATGAAGATCAGGCCGATAGCCGCTTGGGCATCGGCCGCCAGGTCGTAATTGTGATGCCATGCAACCAGCAGGCCCGTTGCGACAAGGCCGGCGACCGAGAAGGCGGCTGGGATCTGCTTGCGGAGCCAGAAAAGGGCGACGAGCGGGATTGCGGGGAGAGAGGCGAAGCCGCCGAAGAACAGCAGCCAGGATAGGAAATGTCCCCAGTCGGGCAAATACTGAGTGGCCCACTCGACTCCGCGGTAAAGCCTGCATGCGTAAGGCAGCAGGTTCACATATAATACAAGAGCAAGTGCGCCGACGGTGTTACGGGTAACGGTCGTGTTCATAAGGTCCTCCCTGATTGTTCGGTTCTGCTTTGTTGAAAGGTTCCGTTTTTCAGAAAGTGTTTGGTTTGTGCGAACACCCGGCGGTTCAGCATCATGAAGGTATGCGTGACATGCAGACAGACAAAGTCCCGCATGCCTTCCGCTCGTGCGCGCGCTACGGAAACCTTACCGTCGTCTTTGCCGGGAATCAAGAGGGAGAGGATCGGGTTCACGCTGCGATCGCCCGCGATGACACCCAGCTCAAAGTCGGGGCGTTTCAGGCTGAGCGGCACGCTGTTGGCGTCGGTCCCGAGCTGGGCACCCGCAGGGCCGTTTAGCCACTGGTAAAGTTTGAGCCTGCCCAGCTTATCGACGACCTCACTGCCGCCGTTCGGCGGCCCGAGCATCACCACGCGCCCGAGGTTCGGCAGCGTGTGATCCTGCAGATACATGCGAAGCAGGATTCCGCCCATGGAGTGGGTGACGAAGTGGACTTTGCGGGCGGATGTCAATTGTGGCCTCAGTGTTGCGAACAGATGATTGGACAGCGTTGTGAGGTTGGCGCTGCGCGACGGGTAATCGCATGTGATGACAGTGTAGTGATCTTCGCGCAAGGAGGTCGCCAGCTTTCGCATGGCTCGGCTGCTGCGGTTCAGGCCGTGCAGCAGGACGACGGTGTCGTGGGGTAATGAAATCTGTGGGTCACTGGAGGATTCCTGAACCTGCTGCCCGGCGACTTGATCCGCGACCGGCGGACGCCTCGGTGAGGCGTCTCTGCCCGTAAACACGCACGGTACATTTGCTGTTGGTCGCAATGCTGCGATCAACATCAAGGGGAGGATCTGGGCGTTCCTTGTCATGGTGTCACACCTCATCTTCATTACGCGCATTTGGCCTGCTGAACAAAGGTTCGGATGGCTCGCAGGTCGGTCTTGCCGGTGCCGAGTACCGGGATGCCGGGGATCGCGAGGAAGTGGGCGCGATTTGGAATCCAGAGATTGGGAAGGCCGCTCCGTTTGAGCGCCTGGTGCAACGTTTCCGCGCTGCCGGCCCTCGGCGTGAAGCAGACGACGAGGTGTTCGCCCTTGGACTCGTCTTCCTCGCTGACGACCGCCACGCAGGGCTCGCTCGTGCCGCAGGCCTGTTGCAGAGCCTCCTCGACCGCGCCGTGCGGAACCATCTCGCCGCCGATTTTGCTGAAGCGTGTCAGCCGGTCGGTCAGGAACAGGAAGCCGTCCTCGTCGATGCGTGCGATGTCGCCGGTGTTCAGCCATCCGTCGCGGATGCTGTCGTGGGTGGCTTCGGGACGGTTGAGGTAGCCCTTGATGACGATGGAGCCGCGCACGCAGAGCACCCCGATGGTGGTGGGCCCGGCGGGCAGGTCGTTGCCGTCCTCGTCGACCAGCTTGGCTTCCAAGGTGGGCACCACGGGGCCGCACGACTCGGGCTTGGCGATGAAGAAGCGGGCAGCGTTGGCGGTGATGATGCCGCAGGTCTCGGTCATGCCGTACCCGGTGGAGGGCTGGCCCTTCTTCAAGGCACCGGCGATCTTGCCGACGAGGTCGGGCTGCAGCGCAGCACCGCCGCCGCCCATGCCCTGCAGCGTGGAGGTGTCGCGGGTGGCCCAGTCGGGGTGCATC
>JBBRCR010000625.1:0-4467 GCA_038204695.1 Opitutales bacterium
TCTTTGCGCTGTGCTCACTTCCGGACTCCGCCGTAATCCGGGCGCAAAAAACTTCTTCCACGTCTTCCCCGTCTCCCCCTTCTACCATGTCTCCCCCGTCTTCCACGTCTTCCATGTCTTCCCCGTCTTCCACGTCTTCCCCGTCTTCCCCGTCTTCCATGACTCTTCTTTACGTCCTCCTGCTTGCTTGCGTGGCCGCCGCGCCGGCGGAAAAGTCACCGTTCGAAAACTGGCCCGATGTCACGCGCGAAAACAAACCCTGGACCCGCTGGTGGTGGCCGGGCAGCGCGGTCGACAAACCCGGTCTCACCTGGCAGCTGGAAAAGCTCGCCGCCGCCGGCATCGGTGGGGTCGAAATCACACCGATTTACGGCGCGCGTGGATCCGAGGATCGGTACGTCGATTTTCTCACGCCGAAGTGGATGGAGATGCTCGAACACACCGGCCGCGAGGCGCAGCGCCTCGGACTTGGGGTCGACATGGCGACCGGCACCGGCTGGCCGTTTGGCGGCCCCTGGATCGATGCCGACCACGCGTTGCAAAAAGTGGTGTTGAAGGAGGGCCGGCTCGCCGGCGAGCCCACCCGCATGATGGTCAAACGCGCCGCTCCCGGCGACGAAGGACGCGTGGTCGACCCCTATTCGGCCGATGCGCTGCGGCGCTACCTTTCGCCATTCGAGCAGCCGTTCGCCCGGCTGCCGCCCGGACTCGTGCGCGGCCAGTTTCACGACTCGTTTGAATATTTCAACGCGAGCTGGACGCCGAAGCTGCCCGAGGTGTTTCGCGCGATGCATGGCTACGATCTGAGCCAGTTCGCGAACGAGTTGCTGGCGCGCAATGCCGCGGACGTGACAACGGTCGACCGCGAAACGCTGGCGCGAATCAAGAGTGATTATCGCGAGACACTCGCGCATCTACATCTTGAATACCTGCGGACCTGGGTGCAGTGGTCCCACGAACGCGGGTTCATCGTCCGCAACCAATCGCACGGCGCGCCGGCAAACCTGCTCGATCTCTATGCCAACGCGGACATCGCCGAAACCGAGATCTTCGGCTCCACGCCGTTCCCGATTCCGGGGCTGCGGCGCAGCCCGGACGAGGTGCGCCACGACCAGGATTTGCCCGAGTCGCTCGTCTTGCGCGTCGCCTCTTCGGCCGGCCATGTCGTGGGCCACAACCTTTCCTCGAGCGAAAGCGCGACGTGGCTGCGTGATCACTGGAAGGTGTCGCTTGCGTTCGTGAAGCCCGAGCTCGACCGCATCTTTGCGGACGGGATCAATCACGTGTTTTACCACGGCACGGTCTATTCGCCGCCGGATGTGCCGTGGCCCGGCTGGTTGTTTTATGCCGCGACCCAGTTCAATCCGAACAACACGTGGTGGGACGACTTCAGCGCGCTGAACCGCTACGTCGGCCGCGTGCAATCGATCCTCCAGCGCGGCAAACCAGACAACGATGTGCTGCTTTACTGGCCGCTCGCCGATGTGTGGGACAATGCGGACGGACTGATGAAAATGCTGGGCGTGCACGACGTAAAATGGCTGACCGAGCAGCCGGTCGGAAAGATTGCGCGCACGCTGATGGAGCGCGGCTACAGCTTCGATTACATCTCGGATGCGCAGCTGGAACAAACGCGCAACGAGCGCGGTGATCTCGCCACGCCGGGCTCACGTTACAAATTGCTGGTGGTTCCCGCGACCCGCCGGATGCCGGTCGGCACGCTGCGGAAAATCGCCGCGCTGGTGCAGGGCGGTGCCACGGTGGTGTTCGAAAATTTGCCCGAGGACGTGCCGGGTTATGGACGGATCGAGGAGCGACGCGCGCAGTTCAAGCAGGTGCTCGGCCGGCTGGGCAGCCGTGTCATTGTGCAGAGCGATGTCGTCGCGGCGCTCAGCGCGCGGAACGTGCCACGCGAGGCCGTCGCCGAATCCGGCGTGAGTTTCATCCGACGCGCCACGAGTGAAGGAACCGACTATTTTTTCGCGAACCTCACGGCAAACGCGTTCGACGCATGGGCGCAACTCGGCACCGCCGCTCGCAGTGCGGCGATCATGGATCCTTCAACCGGCGCGATTGGCGCTGCCGCGCTGCGTCCGGCGGACCGCGGAAACGTGCAGATTTATCTCCAACTCGCGCCCGGCGAATCACTGATCCTGCGGACCTCGCGCACGGCGAAATCAACGAGCCCGGCGTGGGCTTATCGACAAAGTGCCGGGCAGCCGATGCCACTCGAAGGCAAGTGGACGATCACGTTCACGAAAGGCGGGCCGGAACTGCCACCGCCGATCGAACCAGCTTCCGGACCCGATGAAAGAACGGGTGGCGGATTGAAGTCGTGGACTGAACTGGGCGGAGCGGAGGCCAAACGCTTCGGCGGCACGGCACGGTATCGGATCGAGTTCGATGCACCCGCGGCACGGGCGGACGATTGGCTGCTCGATCTCGGCGACGTGCGCGAGAGTGCGCGGGTGAAGATGAACGGCCGCGACGTCACCACGGCGTGGAGCATTCCGTTTCGCATGCGCGTGGGCGAATTCCTCCGGCCGGGACGCAATGTGCTCGAGCTGGACGTCACCAACCTGGCGGCGAACCGGATTCGCGATTTGGATCAGCGCAAGGTGCCCTGGAAAATCATGCGCGAAATCAATTTCGTGAACATCAACTACAAGCCGTTCGACGCCTCGGATTGGCCGCTGGCGCCGTCGGGGCTGCTGGGGCCGGTGACGCTCACGCCGTTGCGAACGGTGAAGCCGTAGTGCGCGGGATCGTCGTGGCTGCGATGGAGGGGATTCGCGTCGTGTCCGTTCGAGTCGCGGCGCGTCTCTGACCGCCGCACTTGCCGTAGAAAGGGGGTACGGTGGCTCGATGCGACAAGCCGCCGGTCGGAGACGCGGCGCCACTTCCAGCAAGTGACGCACCACGCGGCTTTGACGTTAAGCCAAAACCCTGAGATGGCCGTGCACGTTTCATGCCGGCCCACATCGATGAACCCGCACCACACCAGACGGTGGATCCATGGTGTTTCCTCGTGCACGGCTGGATCTGGCTCGGGCCGGATCAAGGTGAGATCGCTGCGGTCGAGGCGTGGATCGGCGATCAATTCCTGGGTGAGACGTCGTCGTTTCATGCGCGGCTCGACGCGAACGAAATGCAGGGCGTGCCCGTGGGCACGCCGATCGGATTTCTGATCCAGGGCTGCCGCACGCCGGAGCGAGACGGCACGACGGCGGACGTGCACATCAGTGTGCGCCGGCACAACGGACGGCGATTGGGGCCACTCGCGAGAACCCAGGCGGTATTCGGCGGCGGCGCGACGAGCCCGTTGGGCGGGTTGCTCCAGAGTGTTTCGCCGGGCGCGTGCGGGCTCGAAATCGGCGCGCACTCGAATCCGGTCCCCGGGCTGACGCCGTATTATACGGACAGTGTGGCCGCGTTCGCCGGCAGTTCGGGTCGCGCGGATTTCCTGGCCGACGCCACGGCGCTGCCGCTGCCGGATAACACGCTGGAGTACCTGTGCTCGTCGCACGTGCTCGAGCATCTGCCGAATCCGTTGGGGGCACTGCACGAGTGGCACCGCGTTCTGCGTCCCGGCGGCTGGCTGTATCTGGTCGTTCCGGACAAGCGGTACACGTTCGATGTCGGGCGCACGCTCACGCCCACGCGGCATCTCCTCGACGACCTTCTCCACTCGTGCACCGCGGAGGATTCGGCTGATCATATCGACGAGTTTGTCTTTCACGCCGACTGGAAGCTGCTGTGTCCGAACTGTCCTCCGGGCGATGAGCCGCAGCAACGGCAGGACGCGCGCGCGCGTTATCTGGATCAGCTCCGGCAGGAGAAACGGGTCGACATCCATTTTCACACGTTCACCGCGCGCTCGCTGCGTGTGCTGTTGTGGGCTGCCGGGTTGATCGAATGTGCGAACGCACGCTTCACCTTGGCCGCTCACGCCGAGAGATTTCCAGGGGATCGACGCGATGGCATCGGGATGCTTCTGCGAAAGACCGGTGGGCGACGCTCGCGGCCGGAATTGAAAACGCACCACGTGCGGCACGAAGATTCCACGGTCGCGCCGCTTCCGATCGTCTGCCCGGTAACGTTGAAGCCACTCGAAATCGTGAGTGGCTCCGATGGTTCAACGTTGGTGGCCGCGGGTGAGGCGGCGCGTTACAAATTTGCAGGCGCCCTGCCAAATCTCATTCCACCGATGGACGCGCTTATCGCGCGCGCCTGGGCGCGAAGGTCGGTACGGTGGTTTCAGCACGTGATGTCACTCGGACGGCTGGCCGTGGCGCCGCGGCTCTAACCTAACCGGAAAATTTCGCACCGCGGCTGGCGCCGCAACCAAACCCAAGCCTTTTACAGGAGGTCGCGGAGGTAGCAGAGATAATCCATCAATTGCATTTCCCTCTGCTGCCTCTGCGGCCTCCTGTAAGAACTCAGGGTTTTGAAATCGTCGCAAACATG
>JBBRCR010000626.1:0-4456 GCA_038204695.1 Opitutales bacterium
GATTGCAGCGCGTCACCTGGGATGGAACCGTGCCGGCGGACGTCCTGGCGATGCAGCTCACCGCGCGCGGATTTGCGCTCACGTTCACCAAACCGATGGACGGAGCGCGGTTGGCCGACGGGGCGAATTTCGAGTTCGACCGCTTTCGTTTTTACTACCACGTGAAGTATGGCTCGCCGTGGATCGATGAGACAAAGGTGCCGGTGACCTCGGTGCAGCCGTCGGCCGACGGACGACGCGTTGAGGTGGTACTGGGTGAACTCCGGGCGGGTTTCGTGTATCAGGTTTCCTTGGGCAACCTGCGGACGGCGGACGGTGAGCCGCTGGCGAACCCAACGGGTTATTACACCGCCAACCGCCTGCTCGATGGCACGATCGCCGTGGGCGGCAGCACCCGACTCCCCCTTCCGGGTGAGACATCGCTCGGCGCAAAAGAATCGCCTGACGCGCAATCAGGTCCGGCGCTGATCGCGGCGGGGGAAAAAGTTTACAAGCTGTTCTGCGTCGCCTGCCACCAGCCTGACGGCCGTGGGCTGCCCGGTGGCGCCGCGAACTTCGTGGAAGACAAGACGCGTCTCGCCAAAACGGACGAGCAGTTGATGGCGTCGATTACCAACGGCGTGGAGACGAAGGGCATGCCGGCTTTTGGCGCTTCATTGAAAAGGCCGCAGCAAGTTGCCGTCCTCGCGTATCTGCGGGCGAACTTCGGCGACAGGAACTCGGACGTCTCCACTCCGCGGTGACGCGGAGCGTCGAACATTCGTGTACGAGTAGCCCGGCTGTACCAGACATGGGCGGGACGCCCATCATGTGGTGTGCATTGAAAAACATGGGCGGGACGCCCATGCCACGCCGAGAACGGCCGGCACATGGATTGAAGTCACCCCTGACATCTTGCGCCGGTTCGAGGTGGCACGGGCGTCCCGCCCGTGGGTTCGGAGTGGCATGGGCGTCTCGCCCATGTTGGCTAACGCGAAACAGAACGAGCCACATTCGCGGTCAGAGGCCCCGCCGAATGCCCCCGCTCCCACCCATTCAATCGAACCACTCGTCTTCCGGGTCGAAGGCGGGAATCGGGACGTTGATGATCTTGAGTTTTCCGACGGCGCGGTGGCGGCAGCCCGGCTTGATGAAGACCGATGTCATGGGCTTCAAGGGAATGCGTTCACCATCGAGCTCCATGAAGCCGCTGCCCTCGAGTACGAGGTAAATCTCGGTCATCTTCTTGTGATAATGCACCTGGGAGTCCGTCTGGATGTCGACCATGTGGATGGTTGCGACCTGGTTGTCGGGCGTCGCGAAACCGCGGCGCGCAAAACCACAGGGGCAGCGCACCGGCGGCACTTCGTCGAGCTGCGTGATCATGTAGTTCTTAGCGGCGGTGGCGGGGCCGGCGGCAGCGAGGGTCGTGGGACGTGTCATGCGGCAGAAGGGTTGCCCCAACCATGTTTCGCCCGCCGGTGCTGTCAAAACCTTCGAACGGTGGCTGCAACAGGCTCAAAACCTGATGTGCGTCCGCGTGAAAGGCCCCTGCGTTTGCTCGCTCCCGCTTGCGATTACTTTGTCTACGACCCATTTCAGTCATGAGCACGACGGCCCTTCTCATCGCCGAACGTCGTGTTGAACGCGGTGGATAAACACGGACCTCAACGGCGCGAAATGGCTGCACGACGCGGTCAAGATCGTCACCCGTTACCGGCCGGGGACGTTGCGATACGAAATCCGTGATCCGCTGCTCGGTCCGAATGGCGTGCTGCGGGTTTCGGCGCTCGCCTGTCATGACGCGGAAGCGTTCATCGTGCAGACGGAAGCTGAGCAGGTTCCAGACGGCGTCGAATTCCTGTGGGCGTACGGGGGCGTCAGTGGCCAGCGTGGACGCCGTGACGGCGACATCGGCACCGAGGACGTGCCAATCAGCCAGTGGTTTCAACTGCGGCCGGAGTTTGCGGACGAGAACGCGATTCAACTCAGCTCCGGCGGATTCCTGCTCCGGGCAAAACCCGGCTTCATTGCCGGCGTGAGCCCACCGACATCGCGGCTGACCGTTGCGGATGCGAGTAACTGGAACGACCCCGCCGCACTATCGCGTGAGCCGGTTGCGACCACGCGGCCAATCGTCGTCGGTCATCGGCGGTTGGTGAACGGCGAGCCGATATTCCTCGCGGTGCAGCGCGTCCCCAGCGGCGATGCGGCGGCCGTGCCGGACGCAGATTCGGCGTCCACCTCCCGCGTGTCACTCATCACCGCGGCCGAAATGCCGCGGCGGTTCGAGGCTTCCGAGCGGTACTTCGCCGCGCTACGAGGACGTTTCTCCGGGGAGACGCCGGATCCATTTTTAAACGCGGCAGTGGGTGCGCTCACGATCGCCGCGGACGCCGGGTGGGACGAAACGCAGAAGGCGATCATGCACGGCGCGATCGCGTGGCGGACGAAACTGCTCGGATGGCGGGGTCCTTACTCGTTGGATACGCTGGGCTGGCACGACCGGGCGCGGCAGCATTTCACGTACTGGGCGGCGCCGCAAAATACGAAGCCGGTTCCCGAGCAGGTTCCGCCCGCCGACGAGAGCGCGAACCTGGCGCGAAACGAGGCTGGACTGCACAGCAACGGCGACCTTTCGAACAGTCATTACGACATGAACCTTGTGTTCATCGACCCGCTGTTCCGTCACCTGCGCTGGACTTGCCGCGGCAGGAAAGATTCGGGCTAGGGCTGCGCTGGCCCCCCAATTCTGGCCAAGCACGTCGGCATTCGCACCGGAGCGGCGGCTTTCCTGCCGCCGAAGTACGTTCGGTCGACCGGTCTCGGGCGACTTAGGGGGCGAACAAGTCCCCATTTCGCACGCGCGAGCGACGAGCGCGGCGGGCAGTGATTTGCCCTTGCGCTCCGGGACGACAAGCTCGTGGCATGAAGCGGGCTCCCCGTTTCAATTACTTTCGTCGAATGAAACCTCGTACGCCTTTATGGATGCCGCGTGGTCCCCGTGCCCCCACGGCGCGTCTCGCGCTCGCCTCTGTCATTGCCGTCGTCCTGCTTGCCGGTTGCGGTTCGAAATCCGCACCGGTTAATTCGGCGCCGATGCTTCTCGCACAATGGTCGGGCCAGCACGGTGGCGGCGAAGGCCCGAGCACGCGTCTGCTCCGGCAGTCCGGGGATTGGAGCGCGTTTTGGCAACAGGTGGCGCGCGACCGTCCGCGCGAGTTGGAGACGGCCCACGAAATGGCCGTGGTGATTGAGATTGGAGGCAGACGCACCGGGGGATTTCGGGCGGAGATCACCGGCGTGCGGGCCGAAGAGGGGAAGTTGGTGATCGATTATCGTGAGCATGTCCCGGCGCCCGGAATGATGGTGATGCAGGTACTGACCGCACCGTGGGTCGCGGCCGTGCTCACCCGATCGGATCTTCCGGTCGTGTTTCGTCGCGTCGGCCCGGCCGGGCGGCCGGTGCAGGATAACTGATGACCGTGGCCGCGAGCGCTCGCAGCCACTGATCGTCAACTCGGGCGCGCCGGCCGGGCGGGCGGCTGATTATAGGTCAGCCAGAAATGCTTCAACGCCTGGCACATGTCGACGAGGGTGTTCGTGTCCGATGGTTTCACGAGGAAGGCGTTCGCGCCGAGTTCATAGGCGCGTTGTACATCGGCTTCATGGATCGACGAACTCAGCACGATGACGATCGTTGACCGCAGCGTTGGCTGCGCGCGAATCCAGGCCAGGACCTCCAGGCCCATGCGGAACGGAAGCTTGAGGTCGAGCAGGATCAGGTAGGGCAGGGGAAAGTGTTCGCGGTCCGCGAATTTTCCGTCGCCAGACAGATAGTCGATCGCTTCCTGGCCATCCGACGCGACTTGGATCCGCGCATCGAGCGCGGCTCGCTTGACGGCTCGTTCGAAGAGAAACACGTCCTCCTCGCGATCCTCCACCTGCAAAATGACCGGGGCGGGCGTCATGGCATCGTTGCCGCCGGCAGTTGCACGCAGAAGCGGCTGCCGTGTCCCAGTTCGGACTCGAGCCGCACCGTGCCACCCATGCGCTCGACGGCCTTGCGCACGATGGCCAGCCCAATGCCGGTGCCAGGATACTGTTTATCGTCATGGACGCGTTGGAAGATCGCGAAGAGCCGCTCCTGCGCCTCCTTCGGAATGCCAATGCCACTGTCCTCAAACCAGAGGTCAACCTTGTCGCCATATCGTTCGCTTCGAATGACGATCCGGGGCTGCTGCCCCGGGCGGACAAACTTGACCGCGTTGTCGAGGCCTGCGCCTTCTTCACTTTCTCGGCGCTCCAGGTGGCCATGCCGTCCTTGTGCAGCAGGCCGTCATCGGTGTACTCGTGGTTCATCACCAGCAGGCCGCGCCGCGAGCCTTCGAGCGGATAGAAGTGGATGCCGTCGTGGTGCATTCCCATCTGCACTTCCTGATCGGCCGCGGAGTTGCTGCCGTCCGGCGCCCAGGCC
>JBBRCR010000627.1:0-4453 GCA_038204695.1 Opitutales bacterium
ATTACTACAACTCGTTCGTCGTGCCGAAGCGGGACTTCGTTCAGACCGTCACCGCCGGCTATAGCCAGGCCGACGTGCGCGTCACGCCAAAGCTCCAGATGCGGTTTGGCCTGCGTTGGGAGCGGACTGAGAACGCGCTCACTGAATGGTCGCCGCGGCTGCGCGAGGAGGTGGTCGCCGCCGGTTTTCCAGTGAATACCTCCGGCCGCGCGACCACGTTCCCCGGGGTGGAGTATCAATACCAGAGCAAGCCGCGGGTGACGCGAAATTCCAAATACGACAACTGGTTCCCGTCCTTCAGCGGCAAGTATTATATTCTGCGGAATCTCGAGTTGCAGGCGGGCTACACGAAGGCGATTGGGCGGCCGCCGATCGACAACCTCACGGGGCTGTGGAATGTGATTGAGGATGCCAACGGCGTCACCCAGCGCGTGGACGCCCCGAACCCTTCGCTGCTGCCGGAGCACGTGAAGAAATACGATGCGCGCCTGGCGTACTACTTCGGCGGCCGCACGCCGGGCCAGCTCTCCGTCGCCGTGTCGCAAGCCGACATCGCGAATCTGCGGGAGACGTTCGACTACACGGCGGAGGAGTTCGGGGTGAGTGACCCCGAATTGGCGGACTATGTATTCCGTTCCACGCGCAACAGCGAAGCGTCACGGCGGCTGCGCAACCTGGAGTTCGCCTACCAGCAGACCCTCGGATTTCTGCCGGAGCGCCTCCGCGGTACGAGTGTCAATGTTGCGTATACACGCTCGTATCAGAGTGCGCGCCGGAACGGCCTCGCGCCGCATCGCGTCACGTCGCGGCTGGGTTATGCCTATCGCCGGTTCAACGGCTCGGTCGGCATGGTGTGGCTCGACGACCGGCCGGATGGAATCTATGGCCGGTTCCGACCCGAGCAGACGCAGTTCGATCTGTCACTGACCTGGAAGCTGACCAGCCAGGTGTCGCTCTACACGCAGGGCCGCAACATCACGAACCAGCCGGTGAAGTGGATGGAGTCGCCTCCGGGAGTTCCGGAAGGCGAGTCGCCCGCGCTGCGGCAGTATCAGGAGTATGGCGCCAACTGGGTCTTCGGCATTCGGGGAACGTTTTGAGCGCCTCTCCGCTTGGTGGAGCAAAGAAGCGATTCGGAAAAACCTAAAACCCTGTTTGCCATATGAACGCTTTCCCCTGCTTTCATGCTTTCTTTTTGAAGGTCCACCGGGCCCTCCTCCTCGGCGCCGCTTTCCTGTTCTGTGTCGTCTGGTCGCCCGCCCAAACCGCGGTGGTGGGGATCATCGAGGGCCGCGTGTTGAACGCCCGCACCGGTGAGTACTTGGAAAATGCGCGTGTCACGGTTGATGGCACCTCCCTGGAAACCTTCACCGACGAAGGGGGCACCTATCGCCTGACCCAGGTTCCGGCCGGCACTGCCCGGGTGAAGGTGTTCTACACGGGCCTGCTGCCGATAACAGTGGACGTGAGCGTCGCCGCCGGAAGCTCGGTGCAGCACGATGTGTCCCTCACCGCCGCCCCGGCCAAGACCGTCAGCGACGTGGTGAAACTCGACGCGTTTCGCGTCGAGACGAGTCGGGAGATGGAGGCCTCGGCCCTGGCGATCAACGAGCAGCGGGTGGCTTCGAACATCAAGAACGTCCTTTCGACCGAGGAGTTCGGCAACGTCTCGGAGGGCAACGTCGCGGAGTTTCTCAAGTTCCTGCCCGGCGTCACCATCGACTACACCGGGGGCAACGCCCGCGACATCTCGATCAACGGCGTGCCGTCGGACAACGTGCCGGTCACCGTGGACGGCTTCGGCATCGCCACGGCGGCGTCCAACTCCACCAGGCGCTCCGTGCAGTCCGACATGATCTCGATCAACAATCTGTCGCGCATCGAAGTGTCGTATTCACCGACGCCGGAATCGCAGGGCTCGGCGCTGGCTGGTTCGGTGAACATGGTGCCGCGCAGCTCGTTTGAGCGATCGAAGCCGGTCTTCAACGCCAGCGTGTATGTGCAGATGCGCGACAACGCGCGCGATTTCCACAAGGTGCCGGGGCCCAAGCCCAGTGCGACCCGCAACGTGCATCCGGCCTTTGATTTTGCCTACGTAGCGCCGATCAGCAAGACCTTCGGCTTCACCCTCTCGGCGGGAACCTCGACCAACTACTCCCCCCAGGACAACAGCCAAAACACCTGGCGCGGGACCCAGTCCGCCACGAACGGCAACGCGTTTCCGCACACCACGCCGGGCAATCCGTACCTCTCGGCTTATCAGGTGCAGGACGCCCCCAAGGTGACGACCCGCCGCTCCGTGGGCGCCACCATCGACTACAAGTTCACCCCCTACGATCGCGTCACGTTCGGGTTTCAGTATTCGTCCTTTGACGGCCAGTACATCGTCTCGAACGTGAACTTCAACGTGGGCCGGGTGCTGCCGGGTGATTTCACGACGACCTCGACGCACGGCGCCGACGGCGGCGGGACGGTGCAGACCGCCCACCAGGAGCGCAACCGCTTCAACCGAACGCGCATGCCGACGATGGTGTGGCGGCACGACGGACCGATCTGGCGAATGGTGGGCGGTCTCGGCTATTCGCTGCAGGACGACGGCAATCCCGATCTGGCCCAGGGGTACTTTCGCAATGTCACGATGCGGCGGACCAATGTGACCATCGACTTCGATGACATGTTCTACCTGCGGCCCCGCGAGATCACCGTCGTGGATCGCCCGACCGGCGCCGCCGTCGATCCGTATGCGCTGTCGACCTATTCGATGGTCTCGGCGGCGACCCAGCTCGACACCAACATCGATCGCCAGAAGACGGCCTATGGCAGCCTGCGCCGCGATTTCTACACGCGCATCCCGTTTTCGTTGAAGGGCGGTTTCGACGTTCGCCAGGGGATCCGCGATTACCGGCGCAACACCGTCACGCACAACTTCGTGGGTCCGGACGGGCGCGCCAGCACGACGCCCGTGGGCAGCGATGACAGTCCCGTGCAGTTCTTCGATCCGATCTACTCGCAGCGGATCATGCCGTACGGTTTTCCGCGGCTCGAAACTCCGAGCAATCGCAAGGTGTACGAGTACTTCGTCGCCCATCCGACTCACTTCACGGTCAACGAAAACACCGCCTATCGATCCGCCGTTTCGGACTCCAAGCATTCGGAGGAGATCATCTCCGCCCTGTACCTGCGGGGTGACGTCAGCCTCCTCGACCGCCGGCTGAAACTGGTCGGTGGTCTCCGGGCCGAGCAGACGAACGCGAAGGGCGAGGGTCCGTTGAGCGACGCGACCCTCAATTATCAGCGTGACGCCCGCGGTCAGATCCTCCGCAACCCGAACGGCACTCCGCTGCTGATTGTGCCGGCTTCCAACGCACTCGGCGTGTCGCAACTGACCTACCTCGACCGGGTAGCCCACACCGAAAAGGAGTACCTGCGGTATTTTCCCAGCCTGAACGCGAGCTACACCATCCGGGAGAACCTGATCGCCCGGGCCGCCTATTATCACTCGGTCGGCCGGCCGAACTTCATCCAGTATTCCGGCGGTATCGACCTGCCGGATACCGGTGAGCTCCCGGCGCCGGGGAATCGCATCTCGGTGAACAACTCCGGCATCAAGGCCTGGAGTGCGCGCAGCGTCAACGTGCGCCTCGAGCGCTACTTCGAGGGCGTGGGCCAGTTCTCGGTCGGCGCGTTCCGGCGGAACATCGAGAACATGTTTGGCAACACGGTCTTTGCGCCCACCCCGGAGTTTCTCTCGCTCTACGGCCTGGACCCGTCCGTCTACGGCGAGTATGACGTATCGACGCAGCACAACGTCGAGGGTACGGTGCGGACCGAGGGCATCAATTTCAATTACAAGCAGGCCCTCACGTTCCTGCCAGCCTGGGCGCGGGGCGTGCAGGTTTTCGCCAACGGCAGCGCGCAGCGGGTGACGGGCGACGACACGGTGTCGTTCGCGGGCTTCATCCCGCGCAGCGGGAGTTGGGGCGTCAGCCTCACGCGGCCGAAGTACAACGTGCGGGTGAACTGGAATTACCGCGGCCGCTCGCGCAACAACCGGATCACGGGCAACAGCATCGAGCCCGGCACGTTCAACTGGAGGTCGAAGCGCCTCTACATCGACGTCGTCGGCGAAGTCTATTTCTACAAGCGCATGGCGCTTTTCTTTAACTTTCGCAACATCGGCGACGCCACGGAGGATCAGCAGGTCTACGGCCCGAGCACGCCGGACGTGGCCCGGTTTCGCCAGCGGATCGACTACGCCTCGCTCTGGACCTTCGGGATCAAGGGCACGTGGTAAGGAACGGCGGGCGCCCCGCCGTTCCTCACCGCACTTGATCCTCTGCGAGCCGGTGCCGGGTTGCTTGAAGGGACCCGCCGTGCGCGGGGCGGGGGCCCCCGGCCCCCCCGAAGAAAACAAGGGCACGGGGAGCCGGGGCCCCCCCGCGGGATAGAAACA
>JBBRCR010000628.1:0-4449 GCA_038204695.1 Opitutales bacterium
CGCCCCATGGCGGGCGGCTGTTCGCGAGGGTGATCCACACCTCCTCCGTGGTGAGTTCCTTGATCGGCGAGAAAATCCACACGCCCTTGTGATCGGAATGCTCCGAGAGGTGCCCGTCCGCGGTGCTTTCATGTTTCGCGATGTTTTGGGCTCGCGAGATGGATTCGGCGCGGCGCACGCCGAGGAGAAGCAGCGCCTCGCCTTTTTCCACGACCAACTGACGGATGATGCGCGACGTGGGCCGGATTTTCATCCGGTCGGTGCACCAGCGAAAGTTGCGATTCGGCGCCGGGTAGCCGCGACCGAGCAGGTTCACCCAAAAGCTCTCCTCCGGTTCCGGCTGCGTTCGGATCACCTTCACTGGCACGCCCAAGCCCTCCAGGCTTTGCTCGAGCTTTTCCAACAGCCGGTCGACGAAGCCTTGAAACACGGGTGACTCGACGAGCGTGTTATTGCTCACGATGTAAACCGGGCGCCGACGCTCCTCGGGCGCGATGTTGCGCAACGCTTCCAGGACAAAGTGCAGCAGGAGCGTAGAGTCCTTGCCGCCGGAAAATCCGATGATCCACGGCTTGTCGTGCGGCCGGAGATACTCCTCCCGGATCTCCTGTTTGATCGCCTTGAGCTTCCGGCCGAATTGCTCCGCAAATGTGGGCTGCGTGGTATCGCCTGTCATTCGTTTCCGAAGGTAATGGCCACCGGCGCAGACGGAATCAATGCGCGATCCAAAATTGTTTCGGGGCGTTTTATGCGAGAACGGAATGGCGGCGACTGACAAACGGCGGTAAGGTCGCCCCGGCTCGCGCACGAGAAAGGTCGACCCGCTTTCCCGCCCGGCAAGACTGCGGGCATGAGCCCTGCCGAGTTCTTCGCCTTGGTCGCGAGTCTGAGTCATGGCAAACGATTGCCAACGGCCACCTACCTCGTCGATCTGGACAGCGAACATCTGCCGTGGGATCTGCGCCAAATCTGCGGCGAATTGCGCACCCGGATCTGCATCGGCATCGAATTCAATCTTCTCAAATTTCACACCGACCGGCCGAAGATATCATTCCTCTCCTATCCCGGATTTTTCGACGACCCACATCCGCCGCTCGCCGCAGCGATCGTCGTGGATCTCGTGACCGGCAAGGTGAGACGGGATGATTATCGAACTCGTTCAAATCCCCCCATCCTCCATCGCAAGGAAGCGTTCCTGCCGTTGGCGCACCCGGATCGCGAGCGTTTCGCCGTCCTCACCAAGGCGGAAGAACACGCCGGACTTCTGGAGGAAACGGACCGCATCGGGTTCAAGTTGAACTGGGAGCGGATCCTTGCCGAAAAATCGCTCTCGTTCGCGGGCCACCGGCTCGTGACACAGCTTGCCGTCTCGCCGCCGCCGCATTCCGAGGGCTGCCACCGAACCCGGATTGAGAGACACCGCACCGCCCTCGCGCGCACCCAGGTCTCCAAACCCGTCCGATTGCTGCTCGACCTCGCTCAACTACGACCAGCCGAAAGTTTTTTCGATTTTGGCTGTGGACTGGGAGCCGATGTCGCCGCCGTGCGGCTCCTCGGCTTCGAAGCAACAGGCTGGGATCCCGCTCATGCCGCGGATAGTCCGCGAACTCCAGCAGACGTCGTCAACCTTGGGTTTGTGATCAATGTAGTCGAGGATCCCGCCGAACGAGTGGAGGTCCTGCTTGCGGCTTGGAAGCTTGCCCGTCGACTGCTGGTCGTCTCCACCCTTGTCCGCGGTCAAGAGGACTACGCCGCGTTCCGCTGCTGCGGCGATGGACTGCTCACGTCACGCAACACGTTTCAGAAATACTTCGAACCGGCCGAAGTGCAGGCGTTGCTCGAAGATGTGCTCGGAACCGACGCGCTTCCCGTGGCGATGGGGATCTACTTTGTCTTTCGTCGGACCGAAGACGCGCAGGATTTCCTTTCAGCGCGCACGAGGCGCTTCGTTGACTGGGAGGCTATTTCACGTCGGCTCGGCCTCTATCGCGCCCTTCGCGCGCAACGCGATCCCTACGAGCCCCATCGAGAATTGCTGAATGCCTTTTGGGAAGTTGTGCTGGCGCTCGGCCGGGTGCCGCACGAAGACGAGTTTGGCGAGCTTGCGGAAGTGCGACGCGTGTGCGGTTCCGTGCCGAGGGCGATGGCGCTGTTCAGCGAGCGATTTGGCGACCAGACGTTGGAAGCCGCGCGCAAGCGCAGGCGCGACGATCTGCTCGTCTATCTGGCGGCCAGCCGGTTGAGAAAACACGTTCCGTTCTCGAAGCTCTCCACGGGCCTTCAGCGGAATATCCGAAACTTCTTCGGCAGCTATGCCGAGGCGGAACACCGTGCGATCGAACTCATGTTCGCGGCCGGTGATGTGGACGAGATCGAGCTGGCCGTGCAGCAGCCCGGCATCGGATGGTTCGATCCGGTCGAGCGCCATTTCACGGTTCACCGCAGCATGCTGGGCGAACTGCCGTCGATCCTTCGCGTGTTCGTCGAATGCGGTGCCCGGTTGTTCGGCGACCCGCGCGAGGCGGACCTGATCAAGTTTCACCTGCGTTCGCGCAAACTCACTTTCCAACACTACGAGAACTTCGAGTCCGACCCGTTTCCTCGGTTGCTCCTCCGCATCAAAATCGATCTCCCCCGAATGTTCGTGACGGTTTTCGACCATGCCGCGGGTTCGGATCGCCAGTTTCTCTATTTCAAAGAGCGGTTCCTGCCCGTGACGTTTCCGGGCCATGATCGGATGACGCACATCAGCCACCGACTTCGTCGGCTTGGGTTCGATGAAAAGACGATCGGGTTTGGGCCGACCGAGACGGAGCTCAAGCGCCTGCTCGCAGAACGGAATCTCACCTGTGCGTTAACCCGGCGCCGTCGGACGGGAGATTCCCGGCCTGTAAAACCGGGCGATACGGGATAATTCGGTTCGCTCCTGCTCATCGAAATCGAGCGCCGTCACGATTTTGTTCTGAAAGCTGCCAGCGACTGGCCGACGTGAAGAAATGCGCGGGGGCATTCCACGGCGTGAACATCAAGCTGATGAAATGCACGGGGCTGCGCGAAGCGCACAAAATGATCCTGCTGGCGCGTGCGCTCGGCCTGAAAACCATGCTCGGCTGCATGACCGAGACCTCGTGCGCGATTTCCGCCGCCGCGCAGCTTTCCCCGCTCGTCGATTGGGCTGACCTCGATGGCGCGGTGTTGATCAAGAACGACTGCTTCGACGGCGCGACGATCGTCGACGGGAAAATGACATTGTCCGATCGGCCGGGGATCGGGGTCGTGAAGCGATGGGTTTGTTGTAGGAGGGGCTTTATGCCCCGATTGAACGGGCGACGGATCCGTCGGGCTCAGAGCCCCGCTCAGAGCGAGGAATCCGAAACGCAACGGCCACGCCACGCGGCGCCTCGCCAACACGAGCAACATCACCTTCCGCGGCATGGCCTCCGATGCGCTGCTCATGCTCCTTGATCGGGAAGGCATCTGCGCGTCGTCCGGCTTCCGCTTTGGGCGTCATGAAATTTCCGCTCTTCATTCCAATTTGCTTTCAAGATGAGCCGAATGGTAGCGGAACGGCTTCCCGTTCCGGGTCGGAGCCGAAGCGGCTCCGCTTCGCGGCAGATGGTGCGGTTTTCCGTCGGAACCGGAAACAGCGGTGAGCAGATCGAAAACGCTGTCGCCGCAGTCGTGCGCGCGGTTCGCGCGCTGAACGATCAGGAATAGTTTTGGGCGGAGAAAAAACCTCGGCGTCGAACCGCTTCGCGCACGCGCCGTCTTGACGGCATGATGGTCGTATTGCACCAGTGGTTCATGGCCTCTCTCACCACCGCCACCGTCCGCCTGCCCGTGAGGACGAGGCGCCGTCTCGCCGCGGCCGCCCGTCGCCGGGGCCTCAGTCTCTCCCGCTACCTCGTGGAATCCGCCGAACAGGCTGCGTCCGCCCGGCCAGCCAACCCGCCGCTGAGTCCGGTGGCCCTCGAAATAGAAATGTTTGTGCGGCCCGAAAACAGCGGTCCCGAAGAGGCATGATTGCGGACTTGACGCAATGGGAAGTGGTGCGCGTGCGGATTCGACCCGCCGATAAGGATCTCCATCCAGCCGTGGTTGTTTCTCGCGCCGCCGTGTGCGCCGACACCCGCAAGCAGACCGTAGACGTCCTCTATTGCTCGACCAAACGGCCGGCCGTCGAGACTGGTCAGACCGACGTGGTGCTCAACAGCGCGGATGGCCTCGAACGGATGACGCTCGTCAACTGCGATCACATCTACACCGTGCGCAAAGACAGCATCGAATCGCGCGTGGGTAGGTCGTTGAGCATCACGCCGCGCCAGTGCCCGGCGTCGAGCCAGGTTACTCGGTCGAAGTCTTCAACGCGCTCGGCAAAACGATCGCTGTTCTCACGGTGCCCGAATCGCACCTCGAGGCGTTGAGGGACAACGAAGTATTGAGCGTGCG
>JBBRCR010000629.1:0-4425 GCA_038204695.1 Opitutales bacterium
ACCCCGTCAATCGCCCCGTCGGCGAGCCGATTCTCTCGCGTTCTCCCGTGAAGAATTGGTCGGGATCTCTTCCGGGACAGACTCTATCTACTCGCTGGCGCTCGGCCGCCACACCTGGCGGTTTCGCAAAGGGCGCCTGGATGGAGCACAGGCCGGGCGGAGCGGCGTGATTCGCATGAGCCCTTTCCGAGCGGCATTTCCCTTGCGGACGGACGAAGCCAGGCGAAAGTTGCCGCCGTTCCCATGTCCGAAATCCACCGTCATCCGTTTCTGCACGGACTCAGCAAGCATCGCGGTGCGCCACCGACGGTCGTCGTAATCTTCGGCGCCTCCGGGGATCTCACGGCCCGAAAATTGATTCCCGCCGTCTACAATCTCGCCGTCGACAATCTGCTCCCCGCCGACTTCCACCTCGTGGGCTATGGCCGCAAGCCGATTCCGGACGACGAATTTCGGACGCTGGCCGCCGAGGCGATCCATGAGTTCTCCCGCCGGGAACTGAAATCGGATGTCTGGGACCGCGTCGCCGCGCACACAAGTTACGTCGCGGGTGGCTACGACGAAAAACCGGCCTTTGATCGGTTGGCGGCGCATATCGACGAAATCGAGCGGAAGCTCGGTCGCGAGGTGCAGCGGCTGTTCTACATATCGACCCCGCCATCGGTCTTCGCACCCATCGTCGTGAATCTCGGGGAAAGCGGGCTGGCCGCGCGGCATCGCGGGCTCCCCCATCATGCGAAGGTCGTGATCGAAAAACCGTTTGGAAAGGACCTCGCGTCGGCGCGCGAACTGAACGAGACGATTCGCACGGTTTTCGACGAGCAGCAGGTTTTCCGGATCGATCATTATCTCGGGAAAGAGACGGTGCAGGATCTCCTGGTGCAGCGATTCGCCAACGCGATTTTCGAGCCGTTGTGGAACCGGAATTTCATCGATAGCGTGCAGATCACCGTGGCGGAGGATGTCGGCGTCGGCAGTCGCGGCGGTTATTACGAGCAGAGTGGGGCGCTCCGCGACATGATCCAAAACCACACGATGCAACTGCTCGCGTTGACCGCGATGGAGCCGCCCGGTTCGCTCGAGGCGCAGTCGATTCGCGACGAGAAGGTGAAGGTGCTCAAGGCCATTCAGCCGCTCACGATCGGGCCGGCCGGCGATGTGGCCCGCGCGCAGTATGCCGCCGGAATGATCGGTGGAAAGGCGGTGCCGGGTTATGTGGAGGAGGAGGGCATCGCGCCGCAGTCGAACACCGAGACCTACGCCGCGCTGCGGCTGTCGATTAACAACTGGCGCTGGCAGGGCGTCCCGTTCTACCTGCGCTCGGGCAAGCGGATGGCGCGCCGTGTATCCGAAATTGCGATAAACTTCCGGCGCCCGCCGGGGACGCTCTTCGCGGGCGAGACGGCGCGATTCGACCTCGCGGCCAATACCTTGTCCTTCCAGATCCAGCCCGACGAAGGGCTGAGCCTCATCCTGAACACGAAGGTCCCGGGGCTGGAAACCCGGACGCAGCCGGTGAAGATGAGCTTCCGCTACGCCACCACGTTTGGCTCGAACACGGCCGAGGCCTACGAGCGGCTGGTGTTGGACGCGATGGTGGGCGACGGCACGCTATTTATTCGCGGCGACGAAGCCGAGGCGTCATGGAAGCTGTGCACGCCCGTCCTCGACTACTGGCGCAGCGTCGGGCGGGCCGGGATGGATGCGTATGCGGCCGGCTCGTGGGGTCCGCCCAGCGCGGATGCGTTGCTCGCGCGAAACGACCACCTGTGGCGGCAACCGTGAACGTGAATTCAAACTGGCACGTGCGGACGGGCGAATGATGAACGACGGTCTTCGCCCGGCAGCGGTTTAGTTCAACGCCACCGGTTTTCCCCCTTCTTCCCATGCCTGCGAATTTCAATGCATTGCCCGGCATCGAAGTGCCGGTGGGCTCGATCAACACACGATTGGCGGAGATGTGGGAAGTCACCGCAGCGGACGGCCGGCCGGCACCCGCCGCCGACGATGCCAGGGCGACCCAGGTCAATTTCGTCCTGCATCTGGGGTTCAACACGACCCCGGAGGATGCCGCGCGGCAGTTCGAGGTCGTCGGGAGTTTTTCCCGGCGTCATCCCGGCCGGGTCGTCGTATTGTGCCCCCTGCACGCGGATGTCACGGAAACCGTGATACGCGCAAAGATTTTCGCGGAATGTTACCTGGGGAAATCGAAGTCCGACAAGCGGTGCGTCGAGTTCGTGCTCCTCAGTTATTCCCGGAGTGCACGGCCATTTCTCGAGAACCAGGTTTCCATCTGTCTCTCGGCCGATCTGCCCCTGTATTACTGGGCGCACCGGTTTTCAGAGAGCGGGCGGCTGGCGGACTACCGCACCCTGCTCAGTCGCGCCAAGCGCGTGTTGATCGACAGCGCGATCGCGCCGCCCGATGCGCTCACGTATCCGTGGCCCAACCCGGGCGCGACGAGGGATTTGGTTTACTGCCGGCTGCTCCCGGTCCGGCAGAGCATCGGGCAGTTCCTGGCCGCGTATGCGCCGGCTACTCTCGTCGACGGACTCCAGGCCGTCACGGTGAAGTACAGCGCGCCCCACGCGGCCGAGGGACGGATGATGCTGGCATGGTTTCGCCGGCGACTCGCCGCTTGCGGAGCGCCGGCCGGCGCCGTGCGCATGTCGGCGGTTCCGCTCGGCGCGGAGAGCGGCCGCCTAGCGGTGGATTTTGTCTATCAAATGCCGGACCATTTCTTCCGTTGGAGTGGCGATCTGGCAACGGGCCACGCGCTGTTCGAAGCCAATTTCGGCACAGGCGTCACCAAGCTTTCCGCGGCGGTCAGTCTGCTCCCGCCCGAATTAGCGCTGGGCGAAGCGATGTTTTTCTAGACGGAGCGGGCGGAATTTGAGTACGACTGCGCCTGCCCGCGGCGCCCTGGCCGCGACCAATCATCATGACGTTTCCCCGACTTGCATTGTTCGCCTTCGCCTACACGACGTCTGCTCTTGCGGTCGAGTCGCTTCCGTTGATCCACGCGGGCGTGGCCCGGATTGACATCACACCCGAAACGCCGATCCGACTGTCGGGCTACGGCAGTCGCAATCAGGAGACCAGCCGCGTCGAGCAGCGGCTGTTCGCCCGCGCGCTCGCCCTCGGCAGTGATCAGCAAAAGCCGGCTGTGCTGATCACCTGCGAACTCGTCGGGATCCCCGAATGGATGCGCGACGCGGTGGCCCGATCGCTGCAGGAGAGTCGGGCGCTTGACCCGGCGCGGGTGGCGATCTGTGCGACGCATACGCACACCGGCCCTTCGTTGAAAGGAGTGCTGCCGTATATGTTTGGGCAGGAGCTTCCATCAGAGCAGCAGGCGCGCATCGATCACTATTCGGCGGCACTCGTGGAAAAGCTCGTGGGCGTCGCGAACGCCGCACTGGCCGACCGCCGGCCGGGTCGGCTGGCGTGGGCGGAGGGAAGGGCGGGATTCACCGGGCATCGCCGCGTGGTGGTGAATGGCAAATGGACCGGCTTCGGTCGCGACCCGAATGGACCGGCCGATTACGCGCTGCCCGTGCTGCGGGTTACGGACGAACAGGGTGCGGTTCGCGCCGTTTTCGTAAGTTACGCGTGCCATTGCACGACCCTGTCGGGCAATGACAATTTTGTGCACGGTGATTGGGCCGGGGCCGCTTCGGCGCAGATTGAATCGGCACATGACGGCGCCGTGGCACTCGTGGCGCAAGGCTGCGGCGGCGACGCGAATCCAAATCCGCGTGGTTCACTCGAGCAGGTGGCGGCGCACGGCCGGACGATCGCGGTGGAGGTGGCTCGTTTGGTCGCCGGTCCGATGCGATCGCTGGGGCCCGTAACCGCGGCCCGTTATCGGCGGATCGAACTCGAATTGGATCATGCCGTCACGCGGGACGAGTTGGCGAAGCGGCTCGAGCAGACGCAGAAGCAGCCGCCGAAATTTTCGGCCTCGAAATTTGTTGCGATGCTCGATGCCGGCCAGCCGCTGCCTTCGCGGGTGCCGTACCCGATCCAGACCTGGCGTTTCGGTGACGAGCTCGCGATGGTGTTCCTGGCGGGAGAAGTTGTCTCCGAATATTCCCTGCGCTTGCGGCGCGAGCTCGACCCGGCGCGTCTGTGGGTCAACGCGTACGCCAACTCGGTGCCCTGCTATGTCGCCTCGCGGCGGATGTATCAGGAAGGCGGTTACGAGGTGGATGGTTCCATGGATTATTACGGCTGGCCCACGCGGCTGGCGATTGGGACGGAGGATCAAATCATTGGCGCGGTCCACGAGATGCTGCCGGGCGGTTTCCAGGCGGCGCCCGGGAAATAGCGCCTCGCAGACGGGCGGGCGGAGCCTTGCCCTGCGCTTGCCCCACAATTCTTGCCAGACACGTCGGCATTCGCACCGGAGCGGCGGCTTTCCTG
>JBBRCR010000630.1:0-4400 GCA_038204695.1 Opitutales bacterium
AATCAGCAGCCGGGCAATGCCACCGCGGGCACCCATAACAGCCCGGGCACGTATGCCGCGAACTCCGGCGCCACGCCAACGCTCGCGGATCAGCAGACCGTGCGGGAAATCGAACGGCTCTTCGGTCGCGCCTTTCGGCACGCGGGGGCGCAACTCGCCGACCAGAAAGTCGCCGCCTCCCTTTTGCCTGAGCAGGCGGGCGCCCATCTTGCCGATCAAGCGGCGAAGGATCGCCAGGCGCTCGCCAATATCGCGGACATCGCGATCGAAGTGCTGATTTCGAGCCGCAACATCGTGCTGCCGGAAGTATCGGGCGACGCCACATTCCCGGTCCCCGATATTCAAGCGACGGCCATTCGACTGAAGGATTCCGCCATTATAGGTCAGGCCGCCGCGAGCGATATCATCGGCAAGGGCCTGCAGGCCGGCCGTGTCGTCCGGCAGTTCGATGTTCGTGACATCACGGAGGCGACTGCCCTCGCCCTGATGGAGGATATGCTGACGGGGAAGAAGTAGCCGCGTTGGCGCGAGCAGCTCGCGAAAATCGCTGATCGTTCTTCGTAGCGGCGGGCGCCCGCGAATGGATGGTATCTTCTGCGTCTTCCCCGTCTTCCCAGTCTTCCCAGTCTTCCCCGTCTTCCCAGTCTTCCCCGTCTTCCCCGTCTTCCCCGTCTTCCCCCATCCCCTACACGCCGATCCACGCCAGGCCGACCCGCAACCACAGCGGAATCGTGAATAATCCCAGCACCGTCGTGCCGAGGATGATTTGAACCGCCGTACGCGGATGCCCGCCATAAAGCCGCGCGATGATGACCGACACCATCGCGCTCGGCATCGCGGCTTGAACGATGATGACTCGCTTCAACTCGGTCGAAAACGGCACATACCGTGCGAACAGCAGCAGCAGGACGGGAAGCACTCCCAGCCGCAGCAAACAAGACGCCACGGAAACCTGCGGATCAAACAGTTCTCGCGGCTGGCTCAGATAGCCCGCGAGGTTTACACCCGTCATGATTAGCCCGAGCGGAATGCCGCAAACCCCCAACACATGGATGGTCGACGTCAGCACGCGAGGCAGGTGCGGCGTGAGGCCGGAAAGATTGCAGGCCACGGCGAGTATCAGCGTGATCACGATTGGGCTGATGAGCCGCCGCCATCCTTCCCGGAGCGATTCGCCGCTCAGCACGAGCACGCCGACCGTCCAGATGGCAATCTCGACGCCCACATTATGGACGAGCAGCACGCCGCGGCTCTCCGCGCCCCAGATGCTTTCCATGATTGGCAGCGGCAGATAGCCATAGTTCGTGATGCCGACCGCCAGCGCGAAAGTCCGCAAGCCGGTGCCAACATGCAGCCCAATCAGCTTCGCCACCAAAAGCCCCGAACGAATGCCGAGCCACGTGATGCCAAACCCAACGAGGGGCGGCAGCATGAGGTTGTCCGGTGATTGGAGCGCCACATTGCCGGCCACGGATTCAAATATCAGGCACGGATAAAGCACGTTGACCACGAGTCGGATCAGACTGGTTTCCGCGTCGCCCTCCACCCAGTGCACACGTCGTGCGGCCGCCCCGACCGCGATCACCGCGAAGACGGGCAGGACAAGCAGCAGAAGTTCCCAATAACTGGGCATGTCAGGTCAGGAAGAGGAGGCCGAAGCCGCAAAACTCCGCAGCAGGCCTGAAGTCGCCATTGGTTGTCAACGTTGCGCCTGAATCGCGCTCCCGGACCAGAAAGCGGCAGTGGGTCATTCATCGGAGCGGCCGACGTTCAGGTCGCCGACCGGTCCGGTCGCTCGAGCTGTCTTCGGCGGTCTGGAGACCGCCGCTCCAACCGCGAATCGCCCGATATCCGCGCAGCCAGCCCTTAGCGAAACACCCAGGGCTTTTCCGTTCGACTGCGTTCGTTGCGATGGTCGGAGGCGGCGGCTCGCCAGTTTGAAGCGACGGCGCTTGCCCAGACGCATCCGAGGATTGATCCGGACGAATTTCAGTCCACCTTCGGCGCCCGTGATCTTCTACGAAAACTCCGAAGCGGCAGGTCGCACCCAATCCCCACTGTCGCACGACGTCCGCGAATACGAGCAGACCGCGCGACAATCTGTTTCGTCGGGCCAGTTGCTGACGGCCATCGAGGTCGCGCGCGACGGGGTCAAACGTTACGGTGCCAACCGGGTATTGCAGCAGCAGCTCGCGCTTGCGCTGGCGCAGACCGGAGCGCTCGACGGCGCACGCGAGATGCTGGGTGAGCTGATCAAGGAATCGGCTTCAGACGAGGAGACACTTTGTCTGCTCGGCCGGGTGTACAAGGAACTGTGGCGGCGGGCTCGCGATCCGGCGGCGGCGAGCGAAGCTCTGTGCCAGTCGTGCAAGTACTACGGCGAGGCCTTCGAGATCAACGAAGCGTACTACCCCGGGATCAATCTCGCGTTCACCCTGGCGGCCGCCGGTGAACTCGCGAAAGCGGAAAGCTGCGCGCGAAAAGTGGAGAAGATTTGCCGCGCCGAGTTGAAGAGCGGGAAGACCGAGAACGACGGGTGGGTGCTCGGCACGCTCGCGGAAACGCTCGTTCACCAAGGGGAGACGGTCGAGGCGGCCGAGTACTACCGAAAGGCCTCGACCGCGTTCAAGGGCCGCTGGCGCGATCTCGCCTCGATGCGGCAGCAGGCGCAGGAGATTCTGGAATTCACGGCGAAAGCGCCGGTGGCTTCACGCCGCCACTGGTACGACCTCGCCACCATTCGGCGCCGCCTGCGCGATGCGATGGGAAAGACTCCCGTCGAGCAAAAGGCGGACTGGCTGGACGGCTGCTTCGAGTTTCCGACGGTCGTCGTGTTCGCGGGCCACATGATCGACCGCGAGGGACGGCCGAACGCGCGTTTTCCGGCCGAGCGCGAGGCGGAGATGCGCGAACAGATTCGCAAACGTCTCGCCGAAATCAGACCGGGCTTTGGTTACTCGTCCGCCGCCTGCGGGGGTGACCTCCTTTTTTGCGAGTGCCTGCTCGAGTTGGGCGGCAGACTTCACCTGGTGCTGCCGTGCCCGGTGGCCGCGTTCAAGCAGCAGAGCGTCAGCTTCGCCGGGCCGGACTGGGAGCGCCGGTTTCATCAGGTGCTCGGCAGTGCATCGACCTGCCTGATCGCGAATCCGGCGGACTACGCTGCTTCGGAAAATGATCCGGCCTCGTCGATGGGCCTCGTGTATGCGAACCGGATCGTGACTGGCCTCGCGGTGCTCCAGGCGCAGGCGCTTGATTTTGAGCTTCAGGCGATGGCCTTATGGGATGGCAAAAGTGCCGACGGCCCGGGCGGAACCGGCAGTGTGATCGCGGAGTGGGAGCAGCGTGGACTCAAGCCTTGCATCGTTCACGCCAAGGGGAATGAAACGGATGCATTGCCGCCCGCGCCAGGAACGGCGTCCGCGATGGCGTCGATCGCGTCCGCCAGGATCGTCACGAACCACGGTGGCATCGAGCATGACATCAAGGCGCTGTTGTTCGCCGAAGTGATCAACTTCCAAAAGATCGGCGAGCGGCAGATGCCGGATTTCATCCGTGAATTCAAGGGGGCGATCGCCAAGGTCATTGCCGCGATGCCGGCGAAACCCTCCGTATCCGAATGTTGGGGGCGCTCACACTACTTTGTGTACGATCATCTTCCCGATGCCGCGAATTTCGCGCTGGAGCTGCGGGACCGGATCGAGAAAACGGATTGGGCGCAGCTCGGGCTGCCGGACGATCTCGGGATCCGCGTCGTGCTGCACGCGGGGCCGGTTTATGCGTTTGAAGACCCGGTGCTCGGTCGCAAGACCTGCATCGGTTCACATCTTTCGCGCGCCGCCCGCATCGAACCGATCACGCCGAAAGGGCAGGTGTACGCGTCGCAGGAATTTGCGGCGCTTTGCGGCGGTGAGGATCTTTCAGCCGTGAGCTTCGAGTTCCTCGGCCACCTGCGCACGGCCAAGCTGTTCGAGGACGCGCCGCTGTACCGGCTCGATCGGCGGAAGGATGGTCCCGGCGCTCGCGCTCAGCACGAGTAGGTCGTGGTAAAGCGAATCTTCCGCGGGGCAACCAAGTCGTAGCGGCTGTAGGCGAGCGCGTTGGCGTCGACTTCGATGCGGCTGCGATCGCAGCCCGGCGCCGGCGGAGCCGCGCGGCTCAATTGCGATGCGACTTGTCCGCCCGGTTCACGGCGACGAGGGCCGCGGGTGATTCTCCGTGTCATGCGCCGGCCGGATGGGTTCCGTGGCGCCCTCACATTCATCCGCCATGGCTAATCCGCCAATCATCCCCGTGGTCCACGCGGATTGAAAATTGAATCCGCCCGTCACCCCATCGATGTCGAGGACCTCACCGGCGAAATAGAGTCCAGGACAGACGCGGCTCTCCATCGTGCGAAAATC
>JBBRCR010000631.1:0-4388 GCA_038204695.1 Opitutales bacterium
CTCGCGGCGCGATTCATCGTTGAACACGTGATCAGCACCGCATCGACGGGGTGAAACGACACCAGTTCCCGCGCTGTCCGGACGAAGCTGCGGACATTTTCGGCCGGCGGGCACGGCTCGCCGGCCTCATGGGCAGCCATGAAGCGAAGCTGCACGTGATCTCCGCCGGCGTGGACGAGCTTTACGCCTGGTAGCATTGTACGGCCGAACCAAGTGCCCCAGAGGCTGACCCAGTTTGAGCCATGGATCAGGCCGAGCGTTTTGCCAGCAAGTCCAGGCGCGCCGGCTTCCGGTGCGAGGCTCGGTGTGCCCGTGAGCTTCATGTAGTCGCTGAACAAGCGCACGGGATCCGCGATGCGTTTGCGGCGGGGGAGCGGAGAACTCATGCGAACATCCCCATTTGAAGCGCGGTTAGTGGCGGCGAGCGCCAACGAGTGGATGCACTCATCCATTCGCTGGTGCTCGCAGCCACGAATCGTGCATGGTTCATCGGAGGGCCGATTTTCCAATCGCCCAAGACCGGTGAGTCGAAGGCAATTCGGCGGCTGGAAAGCCGCCGTTCCGGCTGACAAACGAATCGCGCATGCACTGGGAAATGCATCATCGCGTTACGCGGCGCTCGCGCGGCGGCGGCGTTGCACGAGTTCGCGCGCGCGGTCTGCCATCGCGCGTGGCGTCAATTCATAATGGCGCATCAAATCCTGGAGTGGCGCCGCTTCGAATACGGTGTCGCCGAGCCCCAGCATCGCGACGTGGACAGGATATTCACGGGCGGTGACTTCGGCCACTGCTCCGCCGAGTCCGCCGAACACGCGATGATTTTCGATCGTGACGAGCGCTCCGGTTGCGCGCGCCAGCCGGATGATCAGTTCTTCATCGATTGGCTTGATGGACGGCAGATGCGCCACCGCGGCGGAGATTCCTTCACGATCCAGCAAATCTGCGGCTGCCAGCGCGACCGCGGTCATGAATCCGGTCCCGAGCAGGGCGACATCGTTGCCGGGGCGCAGCAGGTGCCCGCGTCCAAATTCAAACTTGTGATCGGGCCCGAAGAGTTCGGGCGCATTCACCTTTGAAACCCGAAAGTAGACCGGGCCCGGCGTCGCCACCATCGCATGCATCATCGAGCGCAACTCGTGATTGTCGCCGGGGTCCAGAACGGCGACGTGCGGCAACGCCCGCATGACGGCGAGATCCTCCGCGCAATTGTGCGACGGACCGCACTCGGTGGCCGTCATGCCGCAATACGATCCGGCGATCTTCACATCGAGACGCGGGTACGCGATGTTGACGTAGATTTGATCGAGCGCCTTGCGGGTGGCGAAGGCGGCGAACGTGGAGGGAAACGCGATGCAGCCCTGCGCCGCAAGTCCGGCGGCGATGCCGAAGAGGTTCGCTTCGGCAATGCCGCATTGAACGAACCGCCGCGGGAACCGGTGTTGGAACAGTACGGTGCGCGAGGAGGTGCAGAGATCGGCGTCGAGGACGACCACCCGTTCGTGGGCTTCACCGAGTTCGACCAGCGTCTCGCCGAAAATCTCGCGGAGCGGTTCTTTCGAGTAGGAAAGTTTCACAGCGGTGCTTGCTCGTGGTGTTACGTCAGGTCAGCGGCGATGGCGGCTTCCAGTCCACCGTCCGTCGGCGAGACCAAGGCGCGGGAGAACGTCGCGTTGCGACCGTAGGTTCGGTTGAGAGCGGCGAGAAACTTTTCGGCTTCGGCGAGCCCGGGCGCGTGCGTGTGCCAGCGGTAGTTGAACTCGGCTTCCGGCACGCCGCGGCCCTTCACGGTGTGCGCAATCACCACGACGGGCCGGCCATTCATCTCGAGATATTTTGCCCGGTGAAACGCGCGGCAGATATCATGGACATCGTGGCCGTCGCATTCCACCGCCGTCCAGCCGAACGCCTGGAACTTCGCACCGAGTGGCTCGACCGGCATGAGATCGGAAATTTTGCCCTTCGCCATCACCTTGTTGTAGTCGACAATCGCGATGAGATTATCGAGCCGGTAATGCGCCGCACTCATGGCGGCCTCCCAAATCTGGCCCTCGTTGCACTCGCCGTCTCCAAGCAGACAATACACGCGCGACGCAAAATTGTCGGCCTGGCGGAAGCCGAGCGCCAGGCCAGTCGCATAGCTCAGCCCGGTCCCGAGGGACCCGCCGGAGTATTCGATTCCTGGACACTGACCGCGCTGGGTGTGCCCATCGAGCCCGCCAATGCGGCAATAGTCGAAAACGCGCTCGCGCGGAAAAAAGCCATTGAGGGCGAGCACGGCGTAGAGTGCGGGTGACGCGTGCGCCTTCGACAGCACGAACCGGTCGCGCCGGGGGGCGGCGGGATTGGCGGGATCGACTTCCAAGACCACATCGTAGAGACAGGCGAGCAGTTCAGCCTGCGAAAACGATCCACCGATGTGTCCCCAACCCGCGCACGTGATGAACTCGAGACAAAGCTGGCGAATGCCAAACGCTTTGTCGGCCAGTGCGCGGGCCTGCTCGGAGGTGAGATGCTTCATGCTAAATGGATCGAGACAGAGGCGGCTTAGAAAACAATCGTGTATCCAAGCCGGTAATTTCTCGGGTTGGTGATGCCGATGCTTTGATCGAACGTGCCGGGTTGCGGGTCGCGCACGTCGAACACGTTCTCCACGCGCAGTCGCAGGTCGGAACGGCCCCAGCGGTATCCGAGGATCACTGAACTGCGGTCACCGCCGTCGAGTTCCCAGTACGTGCGGGGGCCCAGCCGGCTCTTGCCCCAGTGACTGTGATTGAACGTGGCGGAAAATCCCTTGAGCCAGCCGGTGCGCCAGCGGTAGGTAATCAACGCGCCTGCGGTATCGTAAGGCACGGCTTCGGCTTTCTTACCGTCCTGCAGTTCCGTATTCACGACGCCATAGCTCACCACGGCCTCCACTCCGCCGAAGAGTTTGAAGTTCACGTCCATTTCGGCGCCGTCGCTTGTGCGCGTGCCCACCGGCGCCTGATAACTTTGGTCCGCGACTCCCGTAATGGTGCCATCGGTATCCACCAACGAGCGCAGAAAATTCGTCTCCTTGTTCTTGAAGACCGATGCGGTCATGACCACGCGGCTGCGATTCAAGTCCAGCTTCACGCCGGCTTCGCGGGCCTGGGCGACACGATCAGGAAATTTTTCACCGAACGTGGCGAGGCGCCGATCGATGGTGAACACCGGCGTGTACGTTTGATTGAGATTCACGAACGCCATGGCTTCGCCGCGCTCGCCTTGATAGAATTTCACGAGCCCAGAGACACCGGGTTTACGGCTGGTCTTTTGCTGCAGCGTGCGGGTGGGGACGATGCCCGTGTTGAAATTCCAGTTGCCGGTCGATGACTCGACGTGAGTGATGCGGCCGCCGGCCACGAGAATCACGCGATTCTTCCACATCGACATCCGCTCCATGAAACCGACGCCGTAGGTTTCGTTGTTGGTCAGCGTCCGCCCGAGCGTGCGGTTGGTGGCTTTGGCCATCACGTCTTCGCGGTCGATGTCGAAAATGACGTCGGCGGCGGGATACGTGCGCACTCGCGCCGCATTGTTCACGACCGGATAACCATAGGCGGAGAGCAGCGGAACGCCCTGCACCATATACGTGGAGTTCGTATTGTCGTTGTGACCGACACTGTAGCTGCCGGTGAGCAGGGTCTGATGGCGGATTCCCCAGGTGTTGAACGTGAAATTCAGATCCAGGCTGTAGTTGTGATCGCGGCGCCATATCGGGCGATCGTCGTACTGAACCCGCTGCCGGTAAATTGACGCGATCCGGCCCTGGACGCGCGATATGTCGGTGAAACGATTGTCGGCCCCCGTGTTGAGCAGCACGCCGTTCGCGTCGAGGTACTGATTGTCGTTCGTGGCGCGAACGCGGCTCTGATCGCTGAGCTGCTTGCGGTAGCGGCCGATGAGTCGTGCGTCGAGCGTCACCGGACCGAATGTCACCGTTTTGCTGGTACCAAGCTCATAGGTGTCAGTGTGAACATTGCTGTACGCGTGAATCAGATTCTGCCCGGCGCCACCCGCGATCACGCCGCGATCCAGCAGGGGCACGCCCGTCGGGCCCGGGGTGCTCGCATTGATCGGCAGGCTGGTGGCAAAGCCGGGCGTGACGTGCTTCGCCCGGCTCGACGAGTCGCGCACGAACGCCGTCCAGAGCCACACCTCGAGGCCGCTTTTGCTGCGATACAACACGCTCGGATTAATCCCGCGGTATCCAAGTTTCGGATCGCCAGGCCAGTCCACCGGCCCGTCGGTATTCGAAACCGCCCCGGAAATGCGGTAGGAGAAGCGGCGGTTCTTGTCGATGAACTGGGAGGTGTCGATTTCGCCCCGCCAGAAATTCCACGATCCCACCATGGTGGCGATTTTCG
>JBBRCR010000632.1:0-4387 GCA_038204695.1 Opitutales bacterium
CCTTCAGCATGGCAATCGTGGCGGCATGCTCGGGATTGCCCGCGAGATTCTTCATTTCGCCGGGATCGGCATCGTGATCATAAAGCTCCACGCCGGCCTTGCCATCATCCCACTCAGTGTACCGCCAGCGTGCCGTCCGCACACTGTGTCCGGGAGCATCGCCCCGCTGCACCTGCGTGAACGCCGGCCGGTTCCATTCCGCACCGGGCTTGGCGAGCAGCGGCCGCAGTGACACGCCCGCCAGATTCGTCGGTGGCTTCAATCCCGCGAGATCCGCCAGCGTCGGATAAACATCGACAAACTCCACCGGCCGCGGCGCCACGCCACCGGCCGTCAACCCCGGCGCCGCGATGATCAGCGGAGCGCGCGCCGCGTCCTCGAAGCAGCTTTGTTTCATCCAAAGTCCGTGGGTGCCGAGCGAGTAACCATGGTCGCTCCAGAAAACAATGACCGTGTTCTCACGCAATCCGAGCCGGTCGAGCGCATCGACCACGCGGCCAATCTGCGCATCCACAAACGAAATGGCGGCATAATAGCCCTGCTTGACCTCGCGCGCCTGCTGCTTCGTCACGCCGAAAAGGGGCCACGGCCGGGTCGAATAGAGCGCCGCCGCCGGCACCGTTTTTGCATAGTCCGCCGGCAAATCAGGCACTTCGATTTTATCCATCGGATAGAGATCGAAATATTTTTTTGGGGCGATGTAGGGCGTGTGCGGCTTGTAGAAACCCACCGCGAGGAAGAAGGGCTCGTTCTTGTGTTTTTCGAGCAGCTTGATCGCCTCCGTCGCCACCTTGCCGTCGGTGTGGTCCTCGTCGCGTCCACTCTTGTCGCTCAGGAATGCCATCGCGGAGCCCAGTCCGCGTTGCGGCGTGTAATTGATCACGTCCGACTCGAGGGTCGTCCGGTCGCGTCCGGCCGGATTGATGAACTCCTTCCACGAGGGCGGATCGTCGAGCCCGCTCGTGCCGATGTCGCCGGGGTTGCCATAGTGGTAAATCTTGCCGACGCGCGCGGCATAGTAGCCGTTGCGCATGAACATCTGGGGAAGGGTCACCACATCCGGCAGGCCGGTGCGGAAATGGTACGCGAGATCGAAGACGCGCGTCTGATCCGGCCGCAGTCCCGTCATGATCGATGAACGACTCGGACTGCATAAGGGGAACTGACAATACGCGCGGTCGAAGCGGACGCCACGCGCGGCGAGCTTGTCGATGTTTGGCGACTTCACGACCGGGCTGCCGTAGCAACCCAGGTCGTTATTCATATCATCGACGGCAATAAACAGGACATTGGTGCGGGCAGCAGGGGCCGCCTGGACAGCCGCCGCCAGCATGGCCAGCGACACCACAGATAGGAATCGAGATATCATAAGCATGTATTCGAGTCGTCCGGTGCGGACGTCCCGATAAGAGACGTGACGTTGAGGCAGAGTGAGCCTCGGCGCATTTACGCTAGAATCGTTGAAATCCGAAACTCGTTGTGAACAGGTCAAATTTTTCCAATCCAACCACAGATGGCACAGATAAACACAGATAAAGGCAGCGCGCTGAATCTGTGCCCATCTGTGAAATCTGTGGCGGAATGGGTCTGAGGCAGTGCCTCGCTAGGCTTTCTTGTCCTGCTTTTGTTTCTGTTTCTTCGCGTCACCCGGGGCCGCTCCGGCTCCACTGCGGCCGAGCCACTGGGGCGGTATCTGCGCCGGCACCTTCAACTCCGTGCGCAGCCGCGCGAGATCCTTTTCGAGCTGCGCCTTGGTGGACGCGTACTCAGGATCTTCGTACACGCTCTTGAGCTCCAGCGGATCCTTCTCGCGATCGAACAACTCCCAGTAGTCTTCCCCCGTGCCATAAAACCGCACGAGTTTATAGCGATCGGTCACGACGCCATAATGCAGACGCACATGGTGCGGCGTCGGCCACTCGAAATATTGATAGTAGAATGACGTCCGCCAGTCGCGCGGACGCTGACCGCGCAGGATCGGGGTCAGGCTGCGCCCCTGCATTTCGGAGGGCACCTTGACGCCCGCGGCGTCGAGGAAGGTTTCCGCAAAATCGACATTCGACACGAGATCGCGATTCACGGTGCCGGGCTTGGTGACGCCTTTCCACGAGACGAGGAGCGGCATCCGGACTGACTCCTCGAAGATCCACCGCTTGTCGAACCACCCGTGTTCGCCGAGGTAGAAACCCTGGTCGGCCGAGTACATGACGATGGTATTGTCCATCAGCCCCTCTTTCTCGAGGTAATCGAGCAACCGGCCAACGCCTTCGTCGACCGCCTTCACGGTGGCGAGGTAGTCGTGCATGTAGCGCTGATACCGCCAGCGCACGAGATCCTTGCCCTGGAGATTGGCGGCGCGGAATTTCGCGTTACGCGGTTCGTAATAGGCATCCCACTGCTTGCGCTGCTCCGGCGTCATTCCCGGGGGCGGCGTCAATTTCACGTCACGGTCGTTCATCGTTTTCGCGAGCGTCATATCCTGATCACGCTCGGCGATGCCACGGCCGGAATAATCATCGAACAACGTTGGCGGCTCCGGATAAACGCGATCCTGGTCAAACCCCAGATGGCGCAGCGCGGGTGACCACTCACGGTGCGGCGCCTTGTGCTGGGTCATCAGGAGGAATGGCTTCGTCTTGTCGCGGTTCTTCAGCCAGTCGAGCGATACATCCGTGATGATATCCGTTGTATAACCGGGAATCTGAAGTCGTTCGCCCTGCTTGATCATGGGCGGGTTGTAATACACGCCCTGGCCCGGGAGAATTTGCCAGAAGTCGAAACCGGTGGGATCCGAAATGAGATGCCACTTTCCGACCAGCGCGGTCTGATAGCCCGCTTTTTGCAGCAGTTTCGGAAACGTCACCTGGGAGCCGTCGAAGGTTGAATTCGAGTTGTTCGGAAACCCGTTCAGGTGGCTGTATTTTCCCGTCAGAATGGTGGCGCGCGACGGACCACAGATCGAATTCGTGACGAGGCACCGATCAAAGCGCACGCCCGCTTTGCCAATCCGATCAATGTTTGGTGTGTCGAGCAGCTTCCGCTGTTCGCCGTAGGCGCTGATCGCCTGGTAGGCGTGGTCATCGGAAAAGATGAACACGATGTTCGGTGCACGAGGAGTGGCGGCCAGGGTCACGGCCGCGCTGAAGATGGCGCCTGCAAGCGCGAGAACGGTTTTCATGGTTACTATAAAGAGCGATTTGAATGGAAAGCGCACCGCGGTGCGCGGTGACGGCAACTCACTTCCGGCCCATCTTGGACGCGAAGAATGTTTTCGCTTCGCTGACGAGACGGTTGGGATCCTCCGCGAAGGCCTTGCTGTCGGTTTCGATCGCCATCACGCCGGACCAACCGCTCTTTTTAATTTCGGCAAACAGGCCCGCGTAATTGGATTTTCCTTTGCCGATTTCGGTATCCACCGCCGCCGTTTTCCCCTTCGCGTCTTTCTCAAACGTCTTGTCCTTGAAATGCATGTCATAGACGCGGTCACCGTAATCGCGGAACACGGCCGCGGCGTCGAAGCCGGCCGCGGTCACCCAGCCGATATCGAGGCAAACGCCTATGCGGCGGTCACGTGAGGCGAGCACTTTTTTCACGGTAGCGGGATCGCCATAGACGGTGCCGGTGCCATGATTGTGGATGGCGAGCTTGCTGTCGTACTCCTTCACCAACTGCTCGAGGTTATCCCATTCCGCCATGTTCTTCGGTTCGACGATGATGACCTTCATTCCCATGAGCTTCGCGAACTCGAAGAGCTTTCGGTTCTCCTCCTTGTCCATCGAGGTCTGATTGACACCGAACGAGTACGCCACGAGCCCCTTCTGATCGAGAATCGCCTTCTTGCGCAGCGATTCCGCCGGCGCTGCCGTCGGGTCGAGATGCGCCTTGATGAACTCGATCTGCGTGAGGCCATGCTTCACCGCGAAATCCACGACCTGATCGAAGGTCATGTTGCGGCAGGTCCACGTCTGGAGCCCGAGCTTGGGCCCGTCACCTTTGCCTTTCGGCTTGGCCGTGCCGGCCGCGTGCGCCGCTGATCCCAGCGTGAGCGCAGTTAACGCAAGGGCCAGCATCGCGGGCCTGAGAATGGAAGGGTAAATCATGAGAACCAGCGAAGCGTAAAACCCGGTCTCGCGGAAGCAAGCCGCGGCGCCACAACATTTGCGCAACTCCGCTCGTGACGGAAGACGGGAGAAATGCATTGGCGTGAAGCGACGCGACACTACGTTGCCGCGCGCCTGGTGCCGCAGGAAAAGTACGATGTTATCCACTACATCCGACAAACGTTTCTCGCGCCGCACAATCCCGGACAACTCCTCGCGGTGACGCCGGCGTAGGTGGATACGCTGCCGAACGGCAAAGGGCGCGGTCCGCCGCCACCGCCGCCTGG
>JBBRCR010000633.1:0-4376 GCA_038204695.1 Opitutales bacterium
CATCTCGCCCTGCCCCTTCAAGCCGTCCTGCCAAAACCAGTTCGAGACAATGATGTCCTTTGGCAGCCGCTCCTTCACCATCGCAGGCGTCAGCCCACCCGGACGCTGATACTTGAAGCCACCCGCCGCGGTCATGTCGTACACGCCATTCTTGCCGCGCAGCTCCTCCATCAGATGGTCACCCCAGATCATCACGCTGATGTTCTGCTGGGTCAGCCGCGCGTGAATCTTGGTGAGATCCTCGATGAACAGGTCACGGATGTCGCGCGTTCGGCAGAGTGGGCACGCGCCGATCCGCACGCGCCACTCATCGTGGCCCACGTGCATTATCCGCGGTTTCATCACCGCAATATATTCGTCGAATACATCGAACAGCAGTTCGTATGATTTCGGGTTCGACGGGCAATAGGCATCGGGCCACTCCGCGTCTGCCATTTCCGCGAGCTCGCGGTGCCGCGTCAGCAGATAATACGAATGCGTGAGCGACGGCACCTCGGGAATGACATCAATATAATATTTCCGGGCCCACGCCACCAGCTCGGCGACCTCGTCCTGCTCGAGCACGAGACCATCGGCCGTATCATGGTGCGTTGAATCGGTACCCTCGCCTTTCGGGCCGTCCGGTCGATCGCGCCGCGTGCTGATGAGATTGCGGCCGAACTCGATCCAGCCGGCGTTCAGCTCCGGATGCCGGTCGAGTCGCATGGCCGCATTCATTTCCAGGATGAGCTGGTTGAATTTGTTCAGCGCCATGAAATCGCGGACGAAGCGTTTGAAGAAACCAATGTTGTCCCGGCCGGGCAGATACAGCTTCACCCCGCGAAACGCTTTGTGCGGCCAGTCGCGCACCACCACACCCGGCAGCCGCGCGCCCCGCCCATCCTTCTGCACGAGCTGGCGCAGGGACTGCAGCCCATAGAAGGCGCCCGCCTCATCGCTGCCGACAATGAGCACGCTGCTGCCGTCCACGCGCAGCACGTATCCTTCCGGCCCCGGCTCGCGGGCGGAAACACTCACCGCCCGGGCGGCACAAAGCTGCTTCACCAGCGGATTCGTGTGCGCCCCCATCACGATCGTTTGCCCCGCGGGCGGCACCGTCGACACACGTTCCATTGGAATGGCGACGCCGAAACGATCGCTCAGCTCCGCCATGAGTTCACGGGCGAGCAGAAGATCATTCGTCGTGGGCTCGAGTGGCAGGAGAATTCGCGTCGCACCATCGAGCGCAAAACTCGCGTTCGACCGCGTCATCTCCTGCGGCAGCGGGAAAATCGCTGGCGCGGCCACGACATGCCCACCACCGAAGGCGACGAGAAGAAGCAAAAAACAGCGTTTCATTTGGACTGCTTGTTTGTAAGTGGAGACACCGCTGCCGGAGCCTTCGGCTCCGGCGCAAACCGCGCGAGCACGGTGAACGCCGGCCACAACACTTCGATGCCGTGATCAGCGCGCCCACTTTCGGTGTAGAACATGTTTTCGCCCGGCCGCAACGCCGACACCGGCACCGTGAGTTCGTCGTAGCTGAGATTGTGGTTGCGGCCAATATTGCGCACCAAGACCACATCATTGACGCCGATGGCATCAGCGCCATCGCCATTCCAACTGGCGAGAATCACGCGCGCTTCCAGCAATCGATCAATATTGTCCGGCAGCGTGACTTTACACATCTGGCGACGGCCCGCGCGCGTTTGCCAGCGCGGCGGAATGGCGTGCGCGGCAAATACCCGGATGGCCGGATTGCCGCGAAATGACTCGAACTCCGTCGGGGCGGTCATGGTGCACAACCCGGTGTCGTCCTCGATCCGCGCCATGACCTGCACAGGTTGCGACTGGTTTGGAATCCACAGCACATCCCAAGCGGCCTCCCATGGCGCGACGAGCGCGGTGCCGGCGTGCTTCTGAATTTCACCGTACCGGGTGTGGAAATGATAATCGAGCCGGGCGCCTTCACCGCGCCAATCATAGCCGTCGTAGCGGCCGATGAAGTCAACGCGTCGAATCGTCCGCCCTGGCGCCGCCGCCACGTCGGCCTGGAGCGGAAGCATGCCGCGCTCGCGCGTCGCCGCCGGTTCCAGCACGCGACCGGACGGGGCCCCTTTTTCCGACGCGTAATACACGCGAAAAGTCACCCCGTAATAAATCGACTGCGGCCATCCCGCGCCGAGATCCATCCCCGGCCGGCACGTCAGCTCGAACGTGTTAGCGCCCGCTTTGGCCGCCGCGAGCGGGACCGGAACCGCTGGATAAAGCATGCTGAGCCACCGCTGCGGAATCGACTGCTCGGTTCCAACCGTGCCCGGAATTCGCTCCGACGGCGGAATCGCGATCCATTCGCCGCCGTTCAAGCGAATCGCCTGTCCAATCGTGCCGGCATGCGACTGCAACAGTTCAATCTGCACCTCCATCCGCGTCGCCCCGCCCAGTTCGGCCAATGTGATCTCGTTCACCGGATTGGGCAGATGCTTCTTGGCGCCCTCCGCCTTTGCCTCGGGCGCTGTCATTCGCTCGAAGCTATACTTTGGCCGCCAGCGAAACTCGCGAAACACATCGCCGGGCGCGGGATTCGCGACCGCGCAATGCACGCCGGCGATCAACGCGACGACCGAGAGCAGCAGCCGGTTGGCTGCGCGCACGGGGACGGCGTTCGCCTGTTCCGTTGCCTGGTGATTTGAAAGCCGCCGCTCCGAAACCAGGGTGCCAGGTGCGCGCATGGGGGGAGCGGTTAGAACTGCCCCTTGATGCCGGCGACGAGTTGCACGCCGAAATAGTGGTGCTGGTCTCGGCGGGCGAATTCAGGGGTCTGATCGCTATAGACGAAACGCTCCACGGGGACGCCCGTGATATTTGTGCCGCTGGCAAAGACCGAGATGTCTTTCATCACCCGGAAGGTGAGGTCCGCATCCATGTAGGTCCGGCTGCGCGGGTGGGTGTTGCTCGGAGAGGTGCGTTTCGGTTCGGGGACATGATTCCACTTCAACGTGGTCGAGAATCGGCCGCGCCGGAAACTGCCGCCCCAATTGTGCACGCGGACCGAACTCGAGCTGATCGTCGAAACGCCGTGGGGTGCCGCGCGGTAACTGGTGTTGAAGAAGACAGTGGCGCCACGCCCCCACGCCGGCACATAACGATCGAGGTTCTGGTTCAACGCGAACTCCCAACCGGTGAGGCGACCCTCACGCGGATCGTTGTATTTCTCGACCACTTCGAAATCCAGCGGGATTAGATTCGCGTAATTGTTGCGGCGGAGCGCCTCCATTGCCTCCGTCGTTCCTCTGTCATAGGTCGCGGTCTGGATGAAGTTCACCACCTCCTTGCGGAACCAGGACAGCGTCATCGAACCGCCGGACGACGTGAAGTACTGGAGTTCGAGGTCGTAATTCTTGGCGAACCAGGGCTTCAACGGCCGGTTGATGGTGACGCGCCGCGTGCCCGTGGTCAGATCCGATACCGTGGTGGTCGCGGCGATCTGATCCAGGTTGGGGTAATTGATTGAGTTGGCGAAGGAAGTCCGGAACTGCAAATTCTCCGTCAGCTTGTACATGGCATTGACGCTAGGGTAGACGCCGTTGACCACCCCGTTGCGGACAATGCCGCGCTCGACATTGGTCCTTTGCGTGACCTCCAGCGCATTGCCGAGCAGCGCAACCGGAATTCCGGTGACAGGATCAAGCACGAGGTTCCCGTCGTCGTCCTGCAAATAGCGGTTCAGCGCGTCCACCTCCCCTGATTTGCTGCTGACCTGATAATTCTGATACCGCCATCCGCCGCTGAGCAGGAGCCGATTGCGCAGGAACGCGGTGTCGAGGCGAATATAACCACCGCTGATCCGTTCGTCGACGTAACGCGAATTGGCGACGAGGTTCGTGTGAATGGCCGAAGGGTCGCTGGTCCACCACTCCGGATGCGCCTTGTACATATCATAGATCTTCCACGGAGAGAACCACCGGAAGCCCTCGAGCGCGAAGGCGGGTTTCACCGTGGAGTAGCGTTCGTCAATCAGGTCATAATGTGAAAGCCGGTTGTCCTCGGTGTTCGGCCGGCCGTCCGGCCCCACGAAGGTATAGCTCGGAGTGGTGTCGCGCATATCGCGGACGCTCTGGCGATAATCGCCACCGGCTTTCAGCCGGACGTCGTGGCCCGCCACCGCAAAACTGCGCATAACGTTCGCCCGGGACGATTTTTTCAAATCCACCGCCTTGCGCAGGAGCGAACCCGCCGAAGCGAGGAACATCTGGCTCGCATCGCGCGGGTTGAACGCCTGCCCATCGGCGTAGGTTGCGGTGATCTCCGGCACGTAATTGCCGGTATAGTCGAAGCGGACCGTGGGGTTTACCCGGGTCCCGGCGGGCCCGATGGAGCCGGCGGAAATGGTGCCC
>JBBRCR010000634.1:0-4347 GCA_038204695.1 Opitutales bacterium
CCTCGTCCCCGTGCTCTGGGAACTCCGCCGCCCCCGCAACTACGTCCTCACCGCCACGTTCGAATTTTGATTCCAAAGTAGGGCAGGGTCTCCGACCCGCCCTCCAAAATGCTGCGTTCAACCCGCCCATGAAGCTCCTCCACCTCGCACGCTTCCTCCTCCTGACACTTTCACTCGGGATCGCTGCTGCCACGCCCCCCGCCACCCGCCCCAACATCGTCTTCATCTTCGCCGACGACTGGGGCTGGGGCGACCTTTCATCCCACGGGCATCCGTGGCTGAAGACGCCGCACCTCGACCGCCTGGCAAGTCAGGGCACCGATTTCCAGCAGTTCAATGTGCTCAACCCGGTGTGCTCGCCCAGCCGCACGGCCGCGCTGACGGGAAATTTTCCGGCGCGCTACAGCGTGCATCAGCACTTCGCCACGCCCGCGCTCAACGCGGAGCGCAACATGCCCGATTGGCTCGATCCGCAGGCGCCCAACGTCGCACGTTTTCTCCATCAGGCGGGCTATCGCACCGGCCATTTCGGCAAATGGCACCTCACCAGTCGCAACATTCACGGCGCACCGGCGCCCAGCGCCTACGGCTTCGACGAGTTCGCCATTTTCAACGGTGGCGCGGATACGCCATCAGCCGGTTTGCACGACACGCCGGACAACGCCGTGAAGTTTATCCTGGCGAACAAAGACCGGCCTTTTTTCGTGAACGTCTGGCTGCATGAGAGCCACCTGCCCCATGTGCCAACAAAGGAGTCGATGGAAAAGTGGCGGCACCTCGACGAGCAGAAGCGCGTCTACGCCGCCGTCATTACCGATGGGGACAACGCCGTGGGCCGCGTGCTCGATGCGCTCAAGGCGGCCGGCGTCGAGCAAAACACGATCGTGCTCTTCTCCAGCGACAACGGCCCGGAGACCACCGGCACCGAAAAAGGCAAAGGCCGGCCCGACGTCGAAACCGGCGAGAGCGGCTATGGCGGCTACTACAGCGTGGGGTCCAGCGGCGGCCTGCGCGGCGAGAAACGCAGCCTGTTTGAAGGCGGCGTGCGCGTGCCGTTCATCGTGCGCTGGCCGGGCCACACTCCGGCGGGCGCGAAAAACGAAACGACGGTGCTCACCGCGGTCGACCTGCTCCCGACGCTTTGCGCCGCCGCGGGCATCGCGCTGCCGGCTGACTATCGCGGCGATGGAGAAAATCTGCTCGCCGCCTTCAACGGCCGTGCGGTCGCACGCACCCGGCCAATATTCTGGGATTGGGATGGAAAACGCGCCGACCCTGATTGGTGGCCACGTCTCGCCGTCCGGGACGGCGCGTGGAAACTCGCGCTCACCTACGACGCGAAGCGCGTCGAACTGCATCAACTGCCCGGTGACCGCGCGGAGTCGGTCGACGTCGCCAAAGACCATCCCGAGATCGTCTCTCGCCTGACCGCACTCGCACTCGCCTGGAAGGCCACGCTGCCGACGAAGGCCGATCCGTCCTGCATCAGCGCCGCCGACCGCGCCGCCAACAAGCCCACTGCGCGGGATCGCGCGAAGCGACCGGAATCAGCCGCACCCGCGGCGAAGACGGCCCCGATTGACCGGGCGAAGGCGTTTGAGCGAATGGACTCCAACAAGGACGGCTTCCTGTCGTTCGAAGAATACGTCGCCGGCCTGAAGGGCGGGACAAATCTGGAACAGCGATTCAAGAACTTCGACAGGAATGGCGACAGCCGACTGAGCCGCGAGGAGTTCGTCACGCCGGCCGGAAAGTAACCACCGCAAGTGAGATCCCGTGTGAAGAAAATCTCTGTGCTCCACCAAATCAGACGCCTTAGCGCATTTCTGTTTAACCCTCTCGCCGCGCGGGTCGCCACCCGTCGGCGCCGCAGATCCCAAGGCGAAAGGAGCCGAGGAGTCATGACCTGCAATCCGTCCGCCGCTCGCAGGCTGGAAAATCTTCTCTCTGGCTTGTTGTTGTTTGGCCTTGTTGCGGTGCGCGGTTTCGCGGCGGAGCTAACCGCAAGCCCCGAGACGAAGCCCGACGCGATGTGGACGTATAAAGTCGTCGCCGGAAAAGAGCTGCACCTCTCAGTCTTCCTCCCGAGTGGATATCAAGGCTCGTCCAAGCGATATCCGACGATCCTGCTGTTTCACGGCGGGAGCTGGCGAACGGGTGAGCCAAGCATGCACTATCCCGACTGCCTCTACTGGCGCAAACGAGGCATGGTCGCCATCTCGGTCGACTATCGCCTGAAGGATCGGGACGGGATCGACGTCCCGTTGGAGTGCGTGAAAGACGCGAAATCCGCGATGCGCTTTTTGCGCGCCAATGCTGACCGGCTGAAAATCGACGTTGAAAAAATCGTTGCGGCCGGCGCCTCTGCCGGCGGGCAACTGGCGGCGGCGCTGGCGACCATTTCCAGCGCGGAAACCAATGACGACTGTTACGATCCGGCCATCCCGTGCCGGCCTGCGGCAGTGGTTCTCTACAATCCATATTTCAAAGGCGTCCCTGAGCTTTCGCCACCCGAACATTTGGTCGCGGGTCTGCCGCCGTTCATTACGTTTCTCGGCGACAAGGACCCGGCGGTTTCGATCGAAAGCCTGCTCGGTTTTCATCGTGCGCTCAAACAGTCGGGAGTCACCTCGGAGTATTACGTGGGCAAAGGAGGCGCACATGGCTTTTGCAATGGCCGCAACCACACAAACCGATTCTTTTACTGGTCGCTCGAACTGGCGGATCGATTTCTCGTGCAGCAGGGGATTCTCTCGGGTTCGTGTTTGGTCGAAATACCCAAGGGTGTGGCTCACCTCCAGAAAACGACGGACTTCGTTGAATATGACTAGCCTGAAACCCGCGTCTCTCGGATGCTCCCGATCCTTCGCTGTTCGCCAGAAGTGGGCGGTGCTCATCGGCTTCTCCCTGTTGGGCTGTCTGGTGCCGCCGCGTGCCGTGGCCGCCCCGCGTCCCAACGTGGTGGTGATCATGCCCGACGATCTGAGTTACGACGACTACAGTTATTACAACCCGCAAGGTCCCCGCACACCTCACGTGGATGCGTTGGGCCGGGAAAGCGTGCGGCTGACAGATTTTCACGTCTCGCCCACCTGCTCACCGAGCCGGGCCGCGTTGATGACCGGCCGCTCCAATAATGCCACGGGCGTGTGGCACACCATCCTCGGGCGCTATTTTCTCCAACCCGGCGAGGTGACGATGGCGGAGGTATTCAAGGCCAACGGCTACGGCACGGCGTTGTTTGGCAAGTGGCATCTGGGCGACAGCTATCCCTTCCGTCCACGAGACCGGGGCTTCGATCACGCGGTGATGATTCGCGGCGGGGGCATCGATCAGCAGCATGACTTTTGGGGCAATCGCAACGACCCACCCGCGATCCTTTACCGCGACGATCAACCGGTGGTGCTCTCCGCCGCAAACGGCCGTCTCGCTTCCGATGGGTCGGTTTTTGCGACGAATTATTTCACGTCGCAGGCGATCGACTACATGAAGGAGCGGGCGGCTGCGGCGCAGCCGTTCTTCGTTTATCTCCCCTACAATGTCGCGCACGGTCCCCAGGATCGCCCGGCGGGCGCCCGGCCCGGGGTGGATGCGCATACGGCGACCGTCGAAAACCTGGATCGCAATGTCGGACGGCTCCTTGAGTTTCTCGACCAGTCCGGCCTGGCGGACAACACGCTGCTGGTGTTCGTGCTCGGCGACAACGGCATGGCCAATGGGCGGTATCGGGGCGACAAGGCCACCGCGTATGAAGCCGGGCACCGGGTGCCCTGTTTCTTGCGCTGGAAAAATGCCGGTTACGGTGGTTCGAACGAACGCGCGAGGGAAATGCCCCGCCTCGTCAGCCACCTCGACCTCCTGCCGACGCTGATCGACCTGCTCGGGATGCACGATGTCGCCAACCGCGGCCCACAGTTTACGATGCACGGCCGGAGCTTTAAGCCGTTGCTCGACGCGTCACCGGTCGCGGGCGAAACCGGTCGCACGCTCGTAGTCGACAACCAGCGCGAGGAGAACCTCGTCAAATACAAGGAAGGCTGCGTGATGCGGGAGGAACTGGATCGAGCGGGAAAGATAGCTCACCAATGGCGCCTCGTTATTCCTTCCGTAACCAAGCCAGCCGAACTCTACGACGTGATGGCCGACCCTCGGGAGAAAAACAACCTGGCCGCAGAACCGGGACGGGCTCGTTTGGTCGAGGCGCTCAAGGCGGCCTACGAAGCGTGGTGGCCGACGGCGAGCGCGACGGCGGAAGTCTACACGCGTCCCGTGCTGGGAACAGCGTCCGAACCGGCAACGTGTCTGTATTCGCACGACTGGCACACGACCGGGAATGTGCCGTGGAAC
>JBBRCR010000635.1:0-4342 GCA_038204695.1 Opitutales bacterium
TCCTCAGCGCCGGCGAGCGCCAGGCGCTCGAGTTCATGGAGAAGGTGAACCGCGCCGCGTCGATCTTCTGCGATGCCGTCAGCTTCGCGAGCGGTCGCGAATACCGGCCAGACGTCCAGAAGTCGCAGCTTCGATTTCCGAACAACGCCCGGATCCTCGCGCTACCCGCCAACCCATCCACCGCTCGCGGTTACTCCGCCAACCTCGTCCTCGACGAATTCGCATTCCACGAAAATCCCGAGCAAATCTGGCGCGCCGTCTTCCCGATCATTTCGAACCCGCTCCGCGGCGTGCTGAAGCTCCGCGTCATCTCCACGCCGGCGGGGCGAAACAACAAGTATTTCGACCTGTGGGAGCACGCGCCCGATTTCTCCCGGCACAAGACCACCGTCTATGACGCCGTCGCCGCCGGGCTGGCGCTCAACCTCGAGGAGCTTCGCGCCAACCTCGCCGACCCCGACGGGTGGGCCCAGGAATTCGAGTGCCAGTTCATGGAGCACTCCTCGCAGGTGTTCCCGCTCGATCTCATCAAATCGTGCGAAAGCCCCGATGCCTCACTCGACGCGCCGCCGGATCAGTTCGCCATCATTCGCCGCCCGCGTCCCGCTTTGTTCCTTGGCATCGACATCGGACGCAAACGTGACCTCACCGTCGCCTGGACGCTTGAGCGCCTCTATACCGGCACGCTCCTCACGCGCGAAGTCCTCGTGCTCGATCGCGTGCCGTTCCCGCAGCAGGAGGAGATCCTCCTCCCCCGCGTGTTTGCTGCCAGCTTCACCGCAATCGATGCCACCGGCGTGGGCGGCCCCGTCAGCGAATCGCTCGCCGCCGCGCTCGACGACACCCGTCTCGATCCCGTCACGTTCACCAGCGACCGCAAGCGTGAGCTGTTCGAGCGCCTGAAAAAGTCGCTCCAGGCGCGGGCAGTCATGCTTCCCTCCGCCGCCGTCATTCGCGACGATCTTGGAAGCATCCAACGCATCGTCAGCCCGGCGGGCACCATCCGTTACGCTGCCGCTCGCACCGCCGACGGCCACGCCGACCGCTGTACCGCGCTCGCGCTGGCGGTCCACGCCGCCGGCCGCAGTCCGTCGGCCGGCCCTGGCGCCTTCGCGCCTGATCGCGTCCCCACCGGGCTCAATATTCGCCACCGACCCGCCGCCACACGCTTCCGACCCGCGTGGTCCCGGAGATAATCAGCGCTGCGGTGAGTCCGACTACTCGCTACCCGCGCGCGATGACACCGCCCCCGCCGCATGCCGCGCAAATCCACGAAGGCCGCCCGTCTCGCCGCCCCCATCGTCCGCCCTTCCGCCCGCGACTTCGAGCCGCAGCTCTTTGGCCGTGGCCTCTCGCCCGACGCTCTCGGCTCACTCCTCGACGCTGGCGCCCGCGGCGCGCTCAACGATCAGAACGATCTGTTCAACCTGATGGAGGACACCTGGCCGCGGCTCCGGGCCAATCTCCAGAAGGTCAAGAACGCGATCCGCAAGCTGCCGCTCAACGTCCAGCCCTTCACGCCGAAAAACGGCAAACCCTCCGCGGCCGCGCAGGAAAAAGCCGACTTCATCCAGGCTGCTCTCCATGTGCATAGTGGTTTTGCGGATACATGGCGCCGGCCGCTCGGCAACGCCGTGTATGAGCTGATGGATGCCGTGGCGCGCGGGATTTCGGTCGTCGAAATCGACTGGCACACCGATCCCGATGGCTACCTCGTCCCCCTCGATTTCCGCCGCGTCCCGACGCGCTACCTCGCGATCGATACCGACGGCTCCCTCGCCCTCAACCTCCCTCCTCCGAAGTCTTCCGGTTCTTTCGTGTCTTCCCCGTCTCACACGTCTTCCCAATCTTCTCCTTTCTCGAATTACCCTCACAAATTCCTCATCGGCATCTTCCGCACCAAGTCCGGTGCCCTCGGCGAATCCGCCCAACTCCGCTGCGTCGCGCCGCTCTGGCTGGGTCACATGCTCGGTTGGGAGTGGCTCGTGCAGAAAGCCGAATTATTTGGCACGCCCCTTCGCTGGGCGAACTACCCGGTCACCGCCAGCCAGACGGAAATTGATGCGATCACCGCCTCGCTCCGCAACATGGGCTCCGCCTCCTGGGGCGCCTTTCCCCAAGGCACCAATCTCCAGATTCTGCAGGGCACCGCCGCCGGTGTATCCACCGGCAGCGATCCGACCGAACGGCTCCTGTCACTCGCCGATCGCGCATGTGACATCCTTCTCCTCGGGCAGAACCTCACCTCCGAGATGAACGGGGAGGGCAGTCGCGCGGCCGCGCAAGTCCACCGCGAAGTCGAACTCGACCTCTACGAAACCTACGCCGAATTCATGATTTCGATCCTCAACGAGCAGCTTATCCCTGCGCTGATCGAACTCAACTGGGGCAGCCCCGACGAACTTCCCTTTGTCGATGTCGAGATCACGCGTCCGTCGCGTGACGAAGAGATGGCGCGCCGTGACAAACTCCTCTTCCAGGACATGGGCCTGCCCGTGTCGCTGCAGTACCTGTATGAGCGCCATCGTATCCCAGCCCCCGATCCCGGCGACGCCGTTTTCCAGCCACCCGCCGCGGCGCCATCGACGCCAGAAACATCAGCACGGGCCGTTCCCAATCCAAAATCAAAAATCCAAAATCAAAAATCCGCCTGTCCCTGCGGCTGCACCTCGATTTCAGCTCACTCCGAAAGTGCCGCTGACCTTGCCGCCCGCCAGCGCGCCGCCGCAGAAGCCTTCCCCGCGCAGCGCGCCGCCGCCGAAGCGGCCGGCGACTATCTCGTCTGGCAGTCCGTCATCGATGACACGACCACCCAAATCTGCCGCGAGCGCGACGGACACAAATGGGGCGATGGCTGGTTCGATCCGCCACCCGCGCACTACAATTGCCGGAGTACGCTGATTCGCGTGCCGAAAGAGAACTACGCCGCCCCGAAATAGCCGCTCATTCGCGCAAAGCACGGGTGCCGTCCGTCGGCTGGCATCTGCCGTCGGGCGTCAGGTCTCGTCCGAGTGTCCGAGTCTTCCGAGTCTCGCGTTCTCGCAATCTCGCCTTCTTCCGAAAGTCACCGCGGCAGCACCAATTCCCGCGGATCCCGCCGCATATCCCAGATCCGCAGCACGTCCACCCGACGCTCCGCTTCCTTTACCCGGTAATAGATGGCGTAGTGCCAGCGAAACACCTTTCGCATTTCACTGCGCTCCTTCACCGGCATCCCGCGATGCGGCAACAGCGAGAGCGACTCCGCTGTGGCGATGATCTCGTGCCCGACATATGCAGCCGCTTCGGCGCTATCGCCCGCGATATAGCTAACAATCCCCGCCAGATCGGCAATCGCCTCGTCGGTCAGGCCGACTTTGAAATCCATGTCGGCAGCAGCTTGCGAACCTCATCGATCGGCGTTGTCCCGCGCTCATCGGCCGAACGAGATGCGGCATCGAGCGCCACCAGCATTTCTGGCGTTTCGCTCACTTCCTGCGCGTGCAGCCAGTCCCGCACTTTCGCCTGCTCGCCCGCGGGAAGCGCCTCGATCTGGTTGATAATATCGTTCGCCGTCACGCCCCGACCATAGGCAGATAGCCGTCCCTGACAAGCCCCACCGCATGCGGAAGCCCAAGGCGCGCCGACACAGTCAACACATCGCGATCTCAAGTCCCCATTCCAGAGTGCGTAACGCCGGAATTTCCCGTCACGCCCAGCGCCTCACCGCCCGCCTCGTGCTTTTCACCTCGAGGGATTTTCCTCTGTGAACTCCGTGTCCGAGCTCCGTGACCTCTGTGATCCACCCTTCCGAGCCTTTTACATAAACCGCCGTCCGTCCTCCGTCTACTCGCTACTCGCTACTGCCTTCGTTGACACCCCGGCGTCCTCGTGACGCTCCCCCTCCACGCCGCCTTCTCCAACGCCCTCGCCGACACCTCCGCTCCGCCGGACTGCATCCAATACATGCCGCCGGGCCGGCACCGGATCCGCGCGTCCCAAGCCGGCAAGCCGCTGACCGTCGACGTGACGGTCGACGCGCAGACTGCCGCCACTCTCCAGTCCTTCCTCGCCGCGAAACTCGCCGCCGCCATCGACGGCCGCGACGACCGTCCTTTCTTCGATTTCAATCACGAAGACCGCGAAGCCGCCGCCTGGCCCACGGAGTTCTTCTGGGCCGGTGATGACCCCAAAACCGGCGGTGTGCGCGCCCGCATCGAGTGGTCCGACGCTGGCCGCCGTGCCGTCGAAGGCCGCACCTTCCGCCGATTCTCGCCCACCTTTCATCTCGATGCGACCGGTCACGTGACCAGCTCTGAGATCAACATGGGCGGCCTCGTGAATCGTGCTGCCTTCAAGCGCA
>JBBRCR010000636.1:0-4312 GCA_038204695.1 Opitutales bacterium
TGCCCGGGCAGAATGAGCCATTCGTCGAATTCCGGCAACGTGGTGCTGAGGTGCCATTTTCCGAACACAGCCGATTGATAACCCGCCTCGCGCAGCGCGCGCGGATAAGTCCAGAGCCCGTCCTTGATCGGCTTGTTCAGCGTCATCACACCGTTGGCGTGACTGTGCAATCCGGTGAGGATGGCGGCGCGGCTGGGCGAGCACAGCGAGTTGCCGCAAAAGCTGTTCACGAACAGTCCGCCGCGATCCGCGAGCCGGTCGATATTGGGCGTTACGGTCTGTTCGCGGCAGAAAGCCGACAGGCGCGAATTATAGGCACCGATGGTCTGAATCGAGTGATCATCCGAGAAGATGAACACGATATTCGGTTTCGCGCCGGCGGTTTGCGCGCCGGCGGCGCGGACACAGGTCGCGGCTAGAATCGCCACTACGGCGGTGAGGAGCAGGCGGGGAGGACGCATGAGAAAGTTATGAGTTCGAGTGCTGCGGGGACAGTCTTTCCATTTCCGCCGGCGATGGCAGGAGAAAACCGTCCTGATAGGCGCACAAGTCACTGGAAGAAGTCGAGCACCGACCCGTCCGCCCGATCGAGTTGTCTTCGGCGGTCTGGAGACCGCCGCTCCAGGAGAGATCACTCGGTGTCCGCGCAGCTGAACCTTAGCGAGACGCCCATGGCTTTTCAGTTCGACTGCGTTCGTTGCGACGGGCTGAGGTTGCGCCTCGCTAGAATTCGAACGTCGCCGTGAACCGGTAGCTCCGCGGCTCGACGATCATGTATTTGCTGATGACTCCGGCCGCGGTGTACTGGAGTGGCTCGAGGTCGTAGGTGTTCTGCAGAAGATTTTCCACATTGAGCTGGAGCTTGACCAGTGGGTTTCCGAGGAACCGGAGCCCTGATCTGGTCTGATAGCCCAGCATGAGTTTGACGCGCAGTTCGTCCTGCGAACGGTATCGGATTTCCTGCACGACCGGGCCGTAGTTCCGCTGGGGCGTCTGGAAATTTCGCAGCTGCTCCGCGCCAGCCGTGCCGACGTTGTAGGTGAAAAACCGATTCAGGTTCCGCCCATTGCGCCAGCTGAAGCCCCCGCCCGCGGTGAAGCCTTTGGCGCGCCCTTCCGTGAATCGGTACGATGTGAACAGATTCGCCTTCTGCGGACTGATGCCGATGCTGTAACCCTCCACCTCGTCGCGCACTATACTCATTTCCTGCGCGGCGTAATTATAGACGCGGTCCACCGGGCTGATCGTTGTATTCCCGAGGTCGGCTTCCGCCAGGAAGCGTTCGTTGAGCCGGGTTTCCTCTGCCGCCAGCGCCGTCTCGAGCGCGGCGGCGCTGCCATCCCGAGCGGCGACATAAGCATCGTACAGCTTCTTCGCTGCGGCGCTCTCGGCCTCCGCCCACGGGTACGCTTCGCGATGCAGATTCTTGCGCTTGGTTTCGAGCGTCTTGGAGTAGTTGAAAACCAGGCTCCAGTTCGGTGTCAGATTCGTGATCACACGCACATCGAAACCGGAGGATTTCTTGTCCACGAGGGAGCCATTCACGCCGGTGGCGTTGTGCACTTCGTATTCGTCGAGGGAAAGCTGGCGCGGGTCGCCTGCGGCAAACCCCAGATCGTTTTGCACGGCTTCGAACGAATTCCAAAGCGCACGATGCGGCTCCAACAGAACCTCGGCGATCCGCCCGTCGTTGCGGACATTCTGCTGCTCGCTTTCGAAGTACGAGAGATTGAGCGTCACACGATTCTCGAGCAGTCGGAAACGCATCCCGTAATCGCGCGCTATTCCTGTGCTGCCGGGCGGCAAACGGCCGTCGGGCAGCACGAGCGCGAAGAAGTCCGGCTCGTCCTGGTTGTCGCCCTGATTGTAGGTCAACGAGAGCCACGGCCGCACGCGCAGGACCGCGCCGAAGGTCCGGTTTCCGCGGTCGAGTTCGGTCGTCTCCGTGATGGTGGGCGAAACCATGAACGCCTGTGTCTCCGGATTGCGGACGCCATTGTACAGCTGGGAGACGAACGAATTTCGGCGGTAACCCCACGTCGTGGTGAGTCGGTTGCCGAACCAGTAATTCACCATCGACAGCATGGTGCTATCCACATCGCTGGTGATCAGCCGTCGCCCTGAAGCATCGTTGGCCACCCAGATCGAACCGAACTCGGCGCCACCCGCGTTCATAATCACCGGGTCATTGATATTTCCGGGCCGAATTTCGGCGGAGTCACCCGGCCGGAAATAATGACGGCGGAAGAGGAGGTTTCGCGCGTCGTTGGGATTGTTGTAATTCAAATCCCAGGTCGTCGCGTTCACGCCCGCGGCGCGCGCGCTGTAGATATCCAGGATCTCGCGGTCCTTGATGATCGTGCGCTCGAACGACTTCTTTTCACCGGAAACCGCGATCTGGTGCCGGCCCCATTTCCGGCCAAGGTCGAGCTCATAGGCGAGGCTGGCGCGCAAGACGCGGTTATTGATCGTCGAGGTCTTCTGCACGTAACTCTGCTCGGAGTAGAACCAATAGTTGTCCGCAGTCGGCGCGAACGGGTTGACGACGTTGTCCAGCCCGGAGCCGTTGATGACGCCATCGAACAGGCGCAGCGGATCGGCTTGGATGACGAGGTCGCGGCCATTCGGGGAAGTGTCGTAGGCGATGTTTTCCGAATCGAAAAACGCGAGATTGAGATAGAGGTCCTTCATCACCCGGTGATCCACCGTCAGCCTGAAATTCCGGATGTCCTGCGTGCGATAGGCGAACGGCCCGAAGACCTGAAACTGGTCGATCTTCGCCACGGCGTCCGAGAGCATGCGGCGAGCGGTCAGGGGTTGCGTCTCCGGGAGATCGCGAAACGGAAACACATTGCCCGCGTTGGCCGGCAGGCCGGCTGCGGCAAGGTTCACGTTGTCGATATAGACCTTCTGCCGGGCGTTCTGGCCGCGAATGAGTCCGTTCGCGTCGAGCACACCCGGAGTGGCGTTGACCGCCGCCGCGGTCGTGCCGTCACGTCCGAATGGATACGTGGCCGATGCGGCACGCTCGAGCCACTCGGAGTAGCCGTCCAGCGCCCCTTGGGCCAGGCTGAAGCTGCCCTTGAGCCGGCCTTTCTCATAGGAGGAATTGATGTTCGTATTCTTCCACGGCCGGTAGGTGGCGGCGGCAGTGGCGCGACGCTGGGAGGACCAGCCGTAATTCCGCCAACTGTCGGCGTCGTCGGCCAGCGCCATCAGCCGCAGGCCGAGCTTGCCCTTGATGATCGGCTGGTTCGCATTGATTTCGAAACGGCGCTTGCCCCACGACCCAAAGGTCGATCGCAGGCGGAGACTCTGCCGCTGGAGGTTTGCGTTCTCGGTCGAGAAGTTGAGGACGCCGCCCGCGGCGCCGAATCCGAACAGGATGGCATTCGGGCCCTGCGAGAGTTCGGCCCGGGCGGTGTTGTACGTATCCACATCGCCACCACCCGCCATGTAGTCGACCGTCACGGAGCCCTGCTGGCCGCGGATGTTGCTGGTGCCGTTCGGACGAAAACTGATTTCGGAGCCGATTTGATTATTCGAGTCGAGCTTGTCCTCCTCGAGGTAGGGCTCGGAGTTGACGGCGTACAACAGGATGTCGTTGACGTTCTCCGCCGCGATGTCCTCCAGAAACTGCGGGGTGAACACGGCGACGGATTGGGCCACGTCGTCGAGCGCCATGTTGAGCCGGCTCCCTGACAGCGTGTTTTCGGCGTTGTAGCCCTTGTCCTTCGAGCCATCGACCTCGAAGGGCGAGAGTTCAACGATCACGTCCGTCGTTTCGATTTTAGGGGTGGCCGCCGTCGGGGCGCCCGACGCCTGTGGGGTGGCGAGCAGGCCGATGAGCAAGGCAGTGAGCGGTAGCGGAGCGACGGTGCGAAGCAGTGGTGTCATGATCTTTCGCCGGTTGTAGTTTGCAACTGCCGCTGCGGGATCAGTAGTCCTGCAGGCGGCCTGCGGGAAATTAGCGCGTCCGCACGACTGAGCGCAATGACGCGATTTGCCGCCCACGATCAGGGCGGGTCTGCCGGTTGCGTGAGAAGTGTGCCCTTCAGCCGGCTCAACCGATTCTGCCGGAGCGGCGGCGTTCCGGCCGCCGAACGGCAAACCGAACGACCAACACAGGGCGATTTGAAAGTCGCCGTGACTGCGGTTGGAAGCCGCAGCCACGTGAAGCGAGTCACGCACGTACCTGGGAGGAATTGGCTGCATTTCGCCAACGAGCAGCGGCGACTACGGCAACCGTTTCCAAGATTTCACGAGAGCCCCGGCGCCTGCGGCAGCGCCATGACCATGCCGCCATCGGGGG
>JBBRCR010000637.1:0-4305 GCA_038204695.1 Opitutales bacterium
CGCGTGACCCAGGAGGAGGCGCCGGTCGTTTGCTTGAACGGGCCGCATGGCGACTACACCCGCGAGGTGCTCCGCGAATTGTCCAGCGGCTACGACTTCGACGGCTTTTGGCTCGACTGTTTCAGTTGGTGGGGTCGGGTGCCGGTCTGCTACTGCGACGCCTGCCGCGCCTCGTACCGGCGCGACACCGGCCGCGAATTGCCGGCTGGTGGCCGGAATCTGACGCAAAACGCGGAGGGCCGGGCTTACCTCCGCTGGCGGCAATCGCTGAACACGCGTATTCTGCACTCGTTCGCCCGCACCATCCGCGACGCGAATCCCCGCCTGAGCATAACCCACAACGCCTCCTCTGTGCCCGATTACTGCGGCTGGGATTTCTCCGACCGGGACGATTATGTGTCGCATGAGTTCCATTACAACGAGGGGCTGCCGGGCCTGTCCCTCGTTTGTCGCCGGCAACGGGCCCTCAAACCGGAGGCTCCGTTTGAAATCGAAATCTGGCGATTTGCCAACCGCCTCGGCGGCCCGGGCAGCACGAGCCGCGGCTACCAGGTGCGGCCGCTGCCGGCGCTGCTGCTGGAAATGGCCGCGGTGTGCGCCCACGGCGGCTTCCCGCAGTACTACGACCAGATCAACTTCGACGGCACCCTCGATCGAAAGAGCCTGGAGCGGCTCAAGCCCGCCTTCCAGGCGATCAAGGAACGCGCCGCCTGGCTCAACCGGGGACAACCAATCGCCTACGCCGCCTTGTTGTGGTCGAAGAACACCGAGGCGATGGCGGGAGCGGAGGTTCGCCAGATGCATCGGGATGACCTCGAGGGCGTCCATCAGGCGCTGATCGAATCCCACCTGCCGGTGGCGATCCTCACCGAGCTTCAGGCGGAGAAACGCGCGTGGGCCGGAGCGCGGGTGATCGTCGTGCCCAGCGCCGAGTGTCTTTCCGACGATTGCCTCGCCGGTCTGCGCGCCTTCGTCGCGGACGGCGGCGGGCTCGTGGTCCTGGGCCGTTCCGCCCTCGCCAATGCCGACGGCGAGAAGCGGGAGAACTTCGGTTGGGCCGACCTGCTCGGCGTCGACTACACCGGGATGGCCGCGCACTACTACACCTATGTCTGCCCGGACCAGGCGCACGCGGTCACGAAGGGCCTGACGACTGGATTTCCGCTTTGTGTTTACGAGACCTTTCAGACCTTGGTGCGGCCCCGCCCGGGGACCGAGGTGATTGGCACGGTGATCGATCCGATGCCCGGGTTCCACATGGGCTATCCGCCGTATCGCCGCACGGAGTTTGCCGCGCTGACCGTCCGGTCGGCCGGTCAGGGTCGGGTCGTCTACGTTTCCAGTCCGCAGGGCGCGGTGTATCTCAAATTCAATCACCCCGATCAGAAGCAGCTTCTCGCCAGCGCCGTCGCATGGGCCGCCGGCGGACCGCCCCCGGTCACCGTCGCGGCGCCGGGCACCCTGGAGATCATTCCCTGGCGCGATCCCGCGGCCCGGGAAACGATCATCCACCTGGTGAATCGCACTGGCGCCGGTCCCGCCCAGGGCCAAATGGGAACGCTCGTCCACGAGACCATTCCGCTGCATAACGTGATCGTGCGTCTCGACGCTTCGCTGGCCCCCGCCAAGGCGTTTCTCGTGCCCGGTCGCCAGCCGCTGCCGCTGCGCCGCGCTGGCGAAACGGTGATCGTGGAGGTGGCTCGCGTCGACGAATGGGCCACGGTTGTTCTGGCGGATTCCTGAGGCCGCGGCTCTTGAGCTAAAAGGGTCCTCCTCCCCGCTGGACGTCCCTACAGACCGCCCCCCACCAAGGACACGCCAAAACCCAACAACCCCGCGATTTCCCTTCCATGAAGAACCTCACCGCAAGACTCCTGTTCATCCTCGGCACCCAGGCTTCGCTGTTGGCCGCGACTGCGAATTCGCCGGCGGAAATCGCCGGCCGCTGGCAACCGACAATGGAGAGCCTCGCGGCTCACCAGGCTCCGGAATGGCTGCTCGATGCCAAGCTCGGCGTGCAATACGTCGGTGAAACACGAGGAATGGACGATGCCCAATGCTATACCTGGACCCGGGCGGCCCAGCGGGCCCGCCAGTTGGGCGCGGTGGGTTCCGACTCTCACGTGCGAGAGAACTACGATTCTCTCCTTGAGAGAATTGGCCCCAAGTACGTCTACCTTGTCGATCCCCCAAAGGACCTGAATGCTCTGATGCAACGGTATCGACGGACCGGGGCGCGCTACCTGGTCTCGATGATATGGGGTGCGTACCCGGGGACGGAAGGACTGCGAATGACGGAGGAAGAGGCCGCCGCGGCCCGACGAGCCGGGCTTCACGTCGGAATTCACTATAACCTCTTTCGCCGCGACGGACTACCCTCCGTCGGAGATCCGGGCTATGCAGACTGGTGGCAGTCGCATGTCCGGTCCGAGGTCGAAAAGATCCAGGCCGAGTTTGTGTTCTTCGACGGGGCCAAAGTCTCCTCCACGTATCTGCAGACTCCGCAGTTCGTGGCGTGGTACTACAACTGGGCCGATCGCATGGGCAAACAGGTCTGGGTAAACGACGACTGGGGCTCGGATCTAAACGAAAAACCAGAGATCGGCGACGTGCATGAGGGCGAGGGGTTTACTTACACCGGCGTGGCACCGAAGGCCTTCATGAACTGGGATATTCTCTGCAATGAATGGACCTGCTGGGTGAACGAGTTCGGCTGGCACAAACAACGCGGGGAAAAGTGGGAGTGGATTTACCGCAACCCGGGACACCTCCTGCAGAAGTTCATCTACGACGTGAGCGTGGGCGGAGTTTGGAAGGTGCAACTCACCAATGCGCAAAAGGCGTGGGACACGATGTTCGAAATCGGCGACTGGCTCGCGGTGAACGGCGAGGCGATCTACGGCACGCGTCCGTTTGGCCCGCCGGATCCGCAGGCGTATCGGGTGCCGGATCGCCTCCCCACGGGACGCCCCAACAGGCACGCGAATCCCGACAAGACCTTTCCGGTGAAGGAAAATTACGCAGCCATCGCGAAGGAACTCGCCGTCGATGCCGAAGACGGCATGTCGAGTTTCCGCACGCAGTGGGACTGGCGATTTGCTCAGGCGCTGAAGTACGCACGCAGCAAGGGTCCGGTTTATTATACGCGCAAAGGCGGCACGGTGTACGCGATTCATTGGGGCATCCCCACGGGTGAGGTGATTATCCCGGGAATTACGGCCACGCCGGGGTCGGTCGTGCGCATGCTCGGAGTGGATCGCGATCTCGCCTGGCAGCAGCGGGGCCGCGACGTGGTGGTGCGGGTGCCGGAGAAGTTGCCCTGCAAGTACGCGGTGAGCTTCGCGCTGCAGCCAGCGCCGTAGTCTCCCCGTCGCTGGAGACCCGAAATGGTCCGATCTGGCGGGAGCTGCACCTTCCATCACTTATGAGCTCAAATGAACCCCGGCCGCACCCGATGGCGCACCGTCGCGGCTTGCGCCTTCATCATGGCAACGTCCGGCCTTGCCTCGCCGGCAGCGAAGCCATGGCAGCCGACCTGGGAGAGTCTCGCGCAACACACCGCGCCGGACTGGCTGCTGGATGCGAAGCTCGGCATCCAGTTCGTCGGCGAACCTCGCGACTTCAACGACAACGAATACCACGACTGGCAGCGTTCCCAGCAGCCCATGCGCGAGTTGGGATTCGATCGATCGGACGACGACGCCCGCCGTCACGCTGGAGCAATCGGAAACCCCGCCAAACGGACCATGGCATATGTTCATGATCCGATCGAAAACCTCGAGGCCGTCATGGCCGCCTACCGCTCGACCGGAGCCCGGTTCATGATTTCGATGATCACTGCCGCGTTTCCGGGCACCGAAGGATTATGGATGAATCAGCGGGAAATCGCGGCCGCCCGCCGCGCCGGCTTCAAGGTTGGTGTCCATTACAATTCCCTTCGCCGCGATCGGGTGCCGGCTATCGGGGACCCCGGTTATGTGGCCTTCTATCAGAAGGAATTGAAGGACGCCGTCGCCGAGGCCGATTTCATTTTCTTTGACGGCAGCCAGCTGACTCCGTCCACCTACCTCCGTTCCCCTGAACTTGTCGCTTGGTATTACAACTGGGCGGCTGCGCGGGGCCAGGCGGTCTGGGTTAGAGTCTGTCCCGGAGGAGATCCCGACTAATTCTTCACGGGAGAACGCGAGAGAATCGGCTCGCCGACGGGGCGATTGACGGGGTGAAAAAGGCCGAGCGGCGGCAAAAACGACGTCTATAATATTTCGCGCGTTCATTTCCGCGGCTCGGCGGCCGGTCGCGGACCGC
>JBBRCR010000638.1:0-4249 GCA_038204695.1 Opitutales bacterium
GCATCAGTTTCGTGGACCACTGCGTCGGAATCGTGGCGGATGCGGCGGCGGCGGGGCCGCAGCGGGACAACACGATCATCGTACTCTGGAGTGACCACGGGTTTCATCTTGGCGAGAAGCAGCACTGGGCCAAACGCACGCTGTGGGCCGAGTCGACCCGGACGCCGATGATGATCGCGGGTCCGGGAATTCGCCCCGGGCTGCGGACCGACGCTCCAGTCGCGTTGCTCGATCTTGCGCCCACGCTGAATGATTTGTGCGGGCTCCCCGCGGTGCCGGGGCACGAAGGGCGTAGTCTCCGGCCGTTGCTGGCGGATCCCGAAGCGGCGTGGGATCGGCCGGTGGTTTCGACCTGGCTGCCCAACACTCATGCGGTGGTCGATCAACGGTGGCGCTACATCCATTATGCCAACGGCAGCGAAGAACTCTATGATCACCGCGTGGATGCGGACGAGTTCACCAACCTCGCGAAGAATCCCGAGTTCGCCCAGGTCAAGGCGGACTTGGCCCGCTGGCTACCGGCGACAAACGTACCTCTGGTGCAAATACCCGGTCGGGCCGCCGCGAAAGATTAATTTTCTCATGAATCTTCGTCTTCCCTCTGCTACTGTGCGCAGGGCTCTTTCATCTGCGCATGGAAAGCGCTGTGGGGGAAAGAGGGATCGAAAAATGACTAGACCTTTTGCGCGGAGGAGTGCAAACTTGGTGGATGACATCCCCGCAAGTAGAGCGTCGAGTCGATGCGTTAGGTCAGGTCGTCGTGCGGTTGCTCGAGCCGCTGGAACGGGAGCGCTTCGACCAACTACTCGTCGAAAAACATTACCTGCACAGCGCGCGGATCGGGGGTCGCAGCCTGCGCTACATTGCGGAGCTTAATGGCGAGTGGGTCGCGCTGCTGTGCTTTAGTGGCGCCGCCCCGCATGTGAAGGCGCGGGAGCAGTGGATTGGTTGGAGCGTACGCCAACGCGCGCGGAGGCTGGGCTTTGTGGTCAACAACAGCCGTTTCCTCATGTTGTCGGACCGGCACGCTTACCCCAATCTGGCGTCGCGGGTGCTGGGGCTTGCGCTCAAAGAGCTGGCGAGCGACTGGCCGCGGCTTTGGGGTCAACCGGTGCTGCTCGTGGAGAGCTTTGTCGACGAAAGCCAATACCGCGGCACCTGCTATCGCGCCTGCGGATTCGCCGCGGTCGGCTTGACGGCCGGCTACGGCCGCAGCAGTCGCGATTACTACCTCAAGCACGATCAGCCCAAGCAACTTTTCCTACGGCCGCTGCGCCAGGACGTCGCCGCGATTCTGCGCCGGGGCCGGTTGCCCGCCACCTTGGCTGAACATGAGGAAGAGACCAGTGGCCCGTGTCCTTTGCGCGCCGAGGCGCTCGGTTCGTTGCTGGAGGTTTTCAAGACGCTCGGCGACCAACGCCGCGGCCATGGCCTGCGGCACCCTCAGGCGTTTGTGCTAGCGTGTGCCACGGTGGGGATGCTGATGGGCGCCGGGGGCTATGAGGCCATGGAGGACCAGTGTCGGAAGCTCACCCAGCGGCAGTTGCGGGCGCTGGGCTGCCGCTACGACGACTCGCAGAAAAAATACCGCTCGCCGAGCGACTCGACGCTTTTTCGGGTGATCAACCGGGTCGATCCGGTGGCCTTCGATCAGATCGTGGGCCAATGGATGATGGGCCGCGAGCTCGCGCTCCTCGAACGACTCGCCGTCGACGGCAAGACCCTGCGCGGCAGCGGTCGCACCGATGGCAAACCCCTACAGTTACTCTCAGCGGTCACGCACCGGCTGCGCCTGACCGTGGCGCAGCTCGCCATCGCGGAGAAGAGCAACGAGATCCCGGCCTACCGGCCGCTCCTAGAGACCATCCCCCGGCTGGAAGGCAGCATGATCACCGCCGATGCGATGCAATGTCAGCAGGAGGCGGCGCGCTACACGACCCAGGAGCGCGGCGCCGACTACCTCTTCGGACTCAAAGGCAACCAGGAAGGCATCTTGGAACGAGCCACGATAAAACTCCCTCGGGAGTTTTTTTCCCCCTGAACTCGACACCGGCTGGAGCAAGGCCCACGGGCGATTGGAGCGGTGCCGGTTGCAGCGCAAGGCCGTGACTCCGGAAGAGGCCGGCCTGTGCGGCTGCTGGCAGTTTATCGCCATGTGGCGCGAGCGCCACTACCTCAAAGGCGGCCAGGTCGTAAAAATAGAGGAAGAGTACGCTTACTACGTCACCAGCGCCGCGCACGCGGCCTACAGCGCTCCTGAGTTGCTGGACATCGTCCACGGTCATTGGGCGGCGGTCGAAAACGGCTCGCACCATCGGCGCGATGTCACGTTGGGCGAGGACGCCTCGCGCATCGCCAAGGATGAAAAGCGGCACGGCGCCCACGTCATGGCCACGCTGCGTAACCTGACGCTCGGATTGTTCGAATGGCAAAAGCACCGCGGCGAGGTAAAGGGCTACGTGCCAGGTTGGCGGCGCAAGATGCACGGCAAGCAGGCGGTGAAGCTCCTGCAGCGCGCGGCTTGAGGCCTGCCTGCTACCACCGCTTCCGGATCATTATGCAGTAACTCACACCCAAGTTCAGCCGGCAGCGGTGGCGGTCGCGATACTCGCCCCCTCCGGCACCTGGAACGGCACGTTCCGGCGCCGCGGCCCATTGGTCGGCCCGGCACGCCGGTTGCTCTCGGACCAGTTCCTCGAAAACGCTCCCACGCGCGTTTCACCCCAACGCCACCCAATCAGACGAAATAGCCCTGCTACTGTGCGGGCTTCCCGACGAAAGTGGCTGGCCATGCTCGCCTCATTCTGCGGTGCGCTGGCGTTCGGACCACGGCTGTTTGCAGTGGAGGCAAAGACGGGAAAGACCAAGCTTCGGGTGGACACTCCGGCTCCGACGAAGCCGCCGCTTCAGGCGATCGGCCTGACGCAGCTTCCCAGCGGCCAGAACGGTCTCGATCTGTTTTTGTTACTGGGCCAGTCGAACATGAAGGGCCGCGGCCTGATGCCGGATGAACCCAATCGGGACGCACGGATCGTGATGATGCACCTGGTCGATCCCGAATTACCGTTTCTGGCGTGCACGATCGGAGAAATGACAGCTGAGGACGGGCCGGGTCGCAAAGGCGACATCAACCGGATCCTGCTCTCGCTGACGGGCAAGGTGCCGCGTACGGCCTGCGTCGATGCTCGTGACTTGAAGGCGAACATTGGTGATAACGTGCATTTCGACACCGCTGCTCAAAATGAAATCGGTCGGAGATTCGCGGAGAAATATCACGTTATGACCGGAATTGTATGACGAAAGTGTTCTCCTCTCTGCCGACCTTGGCGGCGATAGCCGCCGCCTTTCTCTTCGGCGATCTTTCCTTAACGTTCTCGGCGACTCCTGCGCCGAAAAATGCCCGCGCCAGCAAGGCCACGGCGGAAAAAGAGGTGGCCCGCCCCGAATCGGTGGGTCCGCGGGTGGGCGAAAACCAGGCGACGCCGGTGAATCGCCTCAAGGTCGCGGACGGGTTCAAGGTTGAGCTCCTCTATTCGGTACCCGCCATCCAAGGTTCGTGGGTTGCTCTCTGTCTCGATCCTAAAGGACGAATTTACGCCAGCGATCAATACGGCGGACTGTATCGTTTCGCTCCACCGCCGGCGGGCCAAGCGCTCGATCCCGCCACCGTTGAAAGCGTGCCGGCAAAAATCCGTGCAGCGAACGGGCTTCTGTGGGCCTTTGGGGCACTCTACGTCGCCGTCAATGACTACGACAACAAAATGACCTCGGGCCTCTACCGGGTGTCTGACAGCGACGGTGACGATAGCCTGGATAAGGTGGAATTGCTGCGTGCGCTCACCACGCAGCGCGATCACGGCGTCCACGCGATCCTGCCCACGCCTGACGGCCAAGGCCTGTATCTGGTGTGTGGCAACAAGACCAAGCTCACCGAGATCGCCGCGACGTCTTCCGTGCCACGGATTTGGGGCGAGGACCATTTGCTCCCGCGAATGCCCGACGGACGTGGCTTCATGCGCGACGCCCTGGCGCCCGGCGGAATCATCTACCGCGTCACCCCCGACGGGAAGACCTTCGAAGTCGTTGCATCGGGCTTCCGCAATGTTTACGACGCCTCCGAAGAATCTTTAAGAGCGGTGCCTCAAGGTTTCCGGGAAGGCTCATTGGCCCTGGGAGCCAGCAAATGGCAAACTATTTGGAAAAATGTCCTGCCTTATGCCCTGCCTGGTATTTTGACTTCTTCCATTAT
>JBBRCR010000639.1:0-4248 GCA_038204695.1 Opitutales bacterium
AAATGAACGCGCGAAATATTATAGACGTCGTTTTTGCCGCCGCTCGGCCTTTTTCACCCCGTCAATCGCCCCGTCGGCGAGCCGATTCTCTCGCGTTCTCCCGTGAAGAATTGGTCGGGATCTCTTCCGGGACAGACTCTATTTAAGGAGGGCGTGAAGCGAGTGGCGAACAACCACGTGGATTTCACTTATTCACGGCTCCGCGTGAATCAACCCGACAATCGATCGACGGGGGATAGCCTTTGGCCCGGTGATTCACCTTCGCGTCGGGGCCTTCGCGTGAGACGGTTTGGGCGGTTTGCCTTAAATTCTGCCGTTCTCAAGGAGCAACGTGGGGCGGCCGCACGGCTCGCCGGCGCTCGCCGCCACGGAAAACGAGATGTCATCGATCATTTCACTTTGATGTGAGGTCCATGCCCGGCGTGGCATGGGCGTCCCGCGGCGTCTCGCCCATGTTCTTCTTTCCGCACAACAGTATGGGGCGTCTCGCCCCGAGTCGCGCAGCGAAGCGCGTCGGACTAATCCGCGAACGGCCCGTCGGAGGGGCGACTTTCCTGTCGCCCGGGACCGGTCGGCCCAACGTAATTCGGCGGCTGGAAAGCCGCCGCTCCGTCGGACTGCGCCGCCATGCACACAATGAGTCATCGGTACCCCGCTGCTCTGTCGCCCGAGACCGGTCGGCCAAACGTAATTCGGCGGCTGGAAAGCCGCCGCTCCGTCGGAGTGCGCCGCCATGCACACAATGAGTCATCGGTACCCCGCTCTCAGTCGCCGAAACGGAACGTCACGGTGCCGGAGTATTGGCCGGCAGCGCGCGCCGGCTGACCCGACGGGCCCGAAACTTCCGCCGGTTTGAACTTCGAGCCCATCGCCGGAATCGCATGCAGAAGCGAAAAATTCCCCGCCGGAAAATCCACCATTGTCTGCGGATGCGATGGCCTCGGTGTCCCCACCCGCAGGTACACGCCGGGCGTGAGCGCGCCCAACCCCAGTGCACCGCGGGCCGTGTCGAGTGTCGCACGCCGCACGCCGGCGAAGAAGCCTGCAAATTCTGGATACGCCCAACTCTCGCCTGGCTGCAGATCGTTTCGCACCGTTTCGTGCCAATCAAGCCACGTGCCGCGAGTGCGGTTCTGCCACACGCAAAACGGCCCCTCGCCGAGCCAGCGCAGACCCTGCATCTCCTCTTCCGGATGCTCGAAGGTGACGCCATGATAAAGAAAATCCCCCTCGAGCGCGTAGCTGTACTCGAGTTGCAGCGAGCCATCGCCACGCAGTGTCCAGCGCGTCTGCGTCAGTTCCGCCGCCGCTTTCGCTTCGACCCAGGCAACGGGCGCCCCCGCCGCATCAGGTCCGGCGCCGGAACTAACGTTTGCCGCCGTGGTCGCCGCCGCCGGAAAACGACCGGCCGCATGACCAAGCCGCATCGACTTGAGCGTCACCGCCCGTTCGTCAGCGGTGCGCAGCCGGGAGAGCCGCACCGCCGCGACGAGCTGCGGCGGAAACGTGAACGTGTAGCCATCGCCCGGTCGTCGCGTGGCGTCGAACAGCGTGCGCCACTTCGTACCATCGGCCGAGAACTCGATTTTCACGCCGACCCACGACTGATCGCGATCGAACACCAGTGAGAGGTCGAGCGTACTGGCGACTTGCGGCGCGCCGAGTCGCCGCGTCAGCGCCGTCGGGTTGGTATCCGCAAACGCGAGCCACGCCACCGGCGCGGCAGCCGCCGGCCGGGCAAACGCGAGCCGCGGGCCTTGCGTCAGAGCGGAGGTCGCGTTGCCCTGCTTCAACGCGAGCAACATCCCCGTGCTGCGTTCGAATTCGCAGCTCACATCGCCTGCCCGCAGGGTCACGACCGCGTCACTCGTCTCCGCCGTGGGCGCAGCGCCCGGTTTCGTGGCGCTTCCGGCGGCGAGGCGTTGCGCCAGCGCGGGTGTGGGCCAGGTCCAAGTCCAAACTTCCATTCCGGCCGGATCGTTAGCGGTCAACGCGAGCGCATCCGCTTCCGTCCAGTTGGCCGGCAGCGGCAGCGTCAGCGTTCCAGATGCGTGCGGCGCCACGGCGGGCCCGGGCAGCGTGCCCTTGGTGAGGGTGGTCGTGTTCGCCGCGTCAAAACGCACCAGCCGCCACGTGAAACGACACGCGGCCAGCGAGGTGAAATCAAAGCGGTTGTGTACGGTGAGCTCGCGCGTGAACGCCGGCGCGAGCACCGGCGGGTCGATCTGCACCGGCGACCACACGTCGCGCACGGTGTGATAGCTGCCTTCCTTTTCGTGCCGCGTCCCGACAATCCCGTCCGGACCGAATGTACTGAAGACATCGATACGCCCGCCCTGGTCGGTGCGCACGACGCCTTCGTCGGCCAGCACCCAAAGGAAACCGCCGGCCCCGAAGGGCGAAGTGGCAATCACGTTCCAATAATCCGTCAGCCCCGCCCCCATGCCGCCATCGTAGAGACCGTGCAGAAATTCCGTCGGCATGACGAGGTGCGGACCACGCAGCCGGCCGGAGAGATCGTCGTAAGCCGGGTAGTGCTTCGTATCCACTCCGCTGAACGTCTCCTGCGGGTGGAGCACGCGCCGTCGCTGCGGATCATAGAGCGCAAAGTCGCCGTCGAGCGCCCGGTTCCAGCCGCGCTCATTGCCATTGTCCCAGAAGAGAATGCTCGGATGGTTCACATCGCGCTCGACGACTTCGCGCACGAGCAGACGGCCAATGGGAGTGCCGTGCGCGTGCTGCCAGCCGCTGAGTTCGTCGAGGACATAAAGCCCGAGTTCGTCGCACGCCTCGAGGAACGCCTCGTCCGGCGGATAGTGCGACATCCGCACCGCGTTCATATTCATCGAACGGATCAGCCGGGTGTCGGCGTAGCAGTCCTCACGGCTGAGGGCGCGACCTGTGGCCGGTCGAAAGCTATGGCGATTGACGCCCTTCAGGAGAATGCGCTGGCCGTTGAGAAAGAGTCCCTCGCCGTCGCGTACCTCGAACGTGCGGAAACCGAAACGCTGGCTGACGCGGTGCAGCGTCTCGTCGCCGCGCAGGAGCGCGAGATGCAACATGTAGAGATGCGGTGTCTCCGCGGTCCAGGAAAGCGGCGATGGTAGTCGCGTGGCGAGCTGCACGCGACCGGCGCCTCCGCCCGAAATCGAAATGCGGAATGGGCTCCCGAACGCTTTGCCTTCCGCTGTGAAAACCTGTGCCTCGATGCGATCCGCGTCGTGCACAAACGAGAGCGCGACATCGGCGGTCAGGGCGCCATCGGCGCGGGCATCAAGGGCGACATGCTCGATCGCCTGCGCCGGCAGCGCCTCGAGCCACACCGCGCGATAAAGGCCACCGAAAACCCAGTAATCAGCAAAGCGCTCGCCGCGCTCGGTGTCCGGATCGGTGGATACTTTGGCGACATCGACCTCGAGGATGTTTTCGTTATCCGGACCGGCGCCAAATTTCAGCAGACTGCTGACCTCATAACGGAAACGCGTGAAGCCGCCCTGATGCGTCGGGCCCGCGGAACGGCCGTTGAGGACCGCGGCGGTGTCGGTCATGGCGCCATCGAACACGAGCCGCACACGCTGGCCTTTCCACGCGGCCGGCACATTGAACCGCGTCCGGTACCGGCCGTGCTCGGCGGATTTGTTTGGCTGCTGCCCGTAGTGGTAGGCGCCGAAGCCCTGGAGTTCCCAATTCGACGGCACCGGAATCGTTGTCGCTTCGCCGGCGCGGCGGCCCGCCGTGATCGTGAACTCCCACGGGATGGCATCGGCTGGCCCGCGGCCGGAGAGATACTGGCGCTCGGGCTCGGGAGCGACCGCCGAAGCAGGGGCGAAGGTCGGGAGACACATGCCGGCCAGGAGCACCGGGACAAAAGCCGTCACCAGCCGCAGGCGGGAAAGTAGGCGCATAAGACGCGACGAACGGATCGCGCGAAAGGCGTTAGGCGAACTCGTCTGTCGATGCAAACCCGCACGCCGCGGGTAAGCCAGCGTCGGGACCGTTGAATGTTGGTCAGTTCAGCCCGCTGGAATAGTCGCGCAACGCCCCCGTTGGCGTGCTGGGAGGCCGCAGTGGCACGCGCCGTGCCGTGGCTCGGTTTGAGTCTTTAGTATCAGACATCCTGATCTCCCCCGGAGCGAGGTGGGATCGGCGGGAAGGAAAATGAGACTGATCGGGCGGTTATTGCTGACGTGCCGTGGCGCAAGCGGCTACGAAGCGAGGCATGCCCCAAGTGCAACTTCCCGTTTTCCC
>JBBRCR010000640.1:0-4245 GCA_038204695.1 Opitutales bacterium
CGCCTGGACCCGCACGGATTCAGCCGCCGCACTTTCCTGGATACGCCAACTCCCCGAGGGCAACGCCCGCGTCGGCGCCGCCCGCGCCATCGTCGTCCAACTCGGCCAGACGAATCCTGCGGAAGCCGTTGGCGTCATTCAATCCACGTTCACCGGCCGCGATCAGACCGCGATGATCAACCAAGTCGCGCAAACGTGGGCCGGCTCCGATGTCAGCGCCGCGTTGGCTTGGGTTAACCGGCAGCACGAAGGCGACCTGCGCGCCGCATTCATCGGAGGCGTCGCCACCACTCTCGCCACCGCTTCCCCCGTCGAAGCCGCCCGGCTGGTGGCCGCACTCCCGCCCGGCGAGGCGCAGAATAGCGCCACCCAAAATGTCGTCACGCGCTGGGCCGGCAACGAACCCGCTGCGGCGGCCGCGTGGGCCGCCACGTTTGCGCCCGGCCCGCTGCGCGACAACGCCCTCCCCTCCGTCGCCGCCACTTGGGCGCAATCCGATCCGGTGGCCACGGGGCGTTGGCTCGCAGCCCTTCCCTCCGACTCGGCGCGCGACCGGGCCGTGCAAAACTACGTCAACCAACTGACGCATCAAAATCCTCAACTCGCCGCGCCCTGGGTGGCCTCGATTACGGATTCCGCCCAGCGCAATGCCGCCACGGAGAATCTTGCGCGGCAATGGCTGCAGCTTGACCGCGATGCCGCCTCCGTGTGGCTCGCGCAGACCACGCTCCCCGACGAGCGGAAACGCCAGATCCTCGGCCCGCGCTAGCACCAATGTCGTTCGGGTTTATGCCAGCAATAAGCGGATACGGTGCTGCAACGGACGACCGCTCGCGGAGCGAAGTGGAGAGAAGGAAAGCAGAGAGCTTGCCGCCGACAGATCCACCCGCAGCCGGCACGTTCTCAACTCTATTTCACGCGGCCGCGCTGCCGGGGGAGAAACCGCCATCGAACCACTGCAGATCGACGATTCAGCCGCAGCCACGTCCCAAGTTGGTCCGCCAGCGGGCGAAGACCGGCGCCGTCCGTGCGCTCGCGCGGCCGCGCGCGACACCCGCCTGCCGAATGTGGCGATCAGGGCCGCGGCAGCCACCACGCCACCGGAGATCCCCATTTTCAGCACAACTACGCTGTCGGCGGCGTAAACCTGAACGTCCCCCTCGTTCACCGGTGGACTTGATCGTGCGCGGCAACGCGAGGCCGACCTTCAGGCCAAAGCCGCCGAGGCCACTTTGAGAGACCACCAGAACCAGCACAACGCGGCGCACGAGGTGCGGCTCGCCTGGCTCAAGTCGAAGCATGCCCGGCAACGCATTTCGCAAACCGCCAGTTTGAAGATAACGCCGCCGCATTGACGCTCGCCCGCTCGCGTTTCGATCAGGGCCTCGGTTCCACGGTGGAGGTGAATTAGGCCGAGTAGCCGCAGATCTCCGCCGACATCGCCTACGCCGGCGCGCTACATCTACCGCGTTTGCGCTGACCCGCCCGACGATGCAACCGGCAACCTGCGCCGATTGGCTGAGGTGGCCGAAGTTAACCGCGGCAAAGTGAACGGTCAGGCACGAGCTTTTCTTCCACCGTGTCCTACGGCTTTGCCAGCGCGAGAAACACGCGCCGCGTCGTCTCCATGCCCTTTTTCATGATGTCGAGATTGAAGCTCTCGTTGGGGGCGTGGAGGTTGTCCTCCGGCAGGAAGAGACCGAACATTACCGAATCGAGACCGGTGACACGCTTGATGTCGGCGATGATCGGCACGCTGCCACCTTCCCGGAGATAGAGCGGCGCCCGTCCCCAAACTTCGGTGACAGCCTGATCCGCCGCGCGAAACGCGCGCGCGAGGACGGGCGATTGGTCTTTCGGGGTGTTGGACCGGTCCGGCGGCACGACGACGTAAGGATCGCCCTTGTGCTGGTCCACGAACTCAACCTTCACGCCGGACGGCGTGCGGGCGCGAATCGTGTCCATGACGAGCTGCTTGATTTTGTCGGGCTGCTGGTTGGGCACGAGCCGGCAGCTGATCTTGGTGAAAGCCTTGCTCGGGATCACCGTCTTGGTGCCCTCACCTTGGTAGCCGCCGCCGATGCCGTTAAACTCCAGCGTCGGCTGGAAGCGCAACGCCTCGAACGGCGAAAAGCCCGGCGTCGTGTAGAACGAATCGATGCCCAGAAATTCTTTGTAGCTCTTTTCGTCGGCTCCGAGCTTTCTCAGCTCGTCACGCTCCCACGGGTGGACGTCGAGCACGTCGTCGTAGAAGCCCGGCACGTTCACACGGCCGTCCGGCGTGTGCAGTGTCGCGATGATTTCGGCGAGCGCCTGAATCGGGTTGCGCAAGACGCCGCCATGGAGCCCCGAGTGCAGGTCGCCCTTGGCGCCCGTGACGTGGAGATCGAAGAGCGTGAGTCCGCGGAGGCCGCAGGTGAGCACGACCTGATCGGGCGTCGGCAGTGCGGTGTCCGACAAATAAACGAAATCCGCGGCCTTGAGCCGGTCTTTGTGGCTTTCGAGAAACTTAGGGAAACTCGGGCTGCCCATCTCCTCTTCGCCCTCGATCAGAAACGTGATGCGCAGCGGCAGCTCCGGATTCGCCTCGAGCAGCTGTGCGATGGCCGCGATGTTGGTCATGAGCGGCCCTTTGTTGTCGGCCGCCCCGCGTCCGTAGATGCGATTGCCCATGATCGTCGGTTCAAACGCCGGCGTCTTCCAAAGGTTGAGTGGATCGGCCGGCTGCACGTCGTAGTGACCGTAGATCACGATGTGGGGCCAGCTCGCGTCGCCGCCGCGCTGGGCGAAAATGAGCGGATGCATCTCCGTGTGCACCACTTCGACGGCAAACCCGATCGAGCGGAGCAACCCGGAAACGAATTCCTGGGCGCCCTTCATGCCTTCCCGAAACTTGGGATCGGCGGAAACGCTTTGATGGCGAATGAACTCCTTTAGCTTTTCAACAGGGTCGAACATGGGGCGAATATGACGTAGGTTGAGGAGCTGCGCCAATCGCAAAACAAGCCTCTACGGAAACTTTGCCTGATTGGCTTCATAAAGGGGAACGACTTGCGGCATGAAGGCTTGAAGATCCGCCATGCGTTTTTGATCGGTCGGATGAGTCGACAACCACGCCGGTGAGCCCGCCGCCTTCTGCGCGTCGGCCTTCTGTTGCGCCATCTTCTGCCAGAAACTCAGCGCTGCCCGCGGATCGTAGCCCGCGCGCGCCGCGTAAACGGCGCCCATGCGGTCCGCCTCGCTTTCGTTGCCGCGTGAATGCGGCAGCACCCGTGCGAGCGTGGTGGCGCCCCCATAGGCGAGGAGAAACAACTCCTTGGTCTTGGCGTCGGTCTTGTTTTCGACGGCCGTCGCGCCCACTGCTCCCACTCCCGCGATGACCATCGCTTCCGACATGCGCTCCGCCCCGTGTCGGGCGATGACGTGCCCGATCTCGTGTCCCATCACGATGGCGAGTTCGCTGTCGTTTTCCGCCAGCGAGAGGAGCCCAGTATAGACTCCGACTTTTCCACCCGGCAGGGCGAACGCGTTGGCCTCCTTCGACTCAAACACCACGAATTCCCACTTCGCGTTCGGCATTTGGTCGCCCACCGCTTTCGCGATGCGCTCCCCCACCCGCCTGACGCGCGCATTGTGGACGATGTCTTTCGATGTTTTTTCCGTGCGACTGATCTCGGCGAACGATTGCTGGCCGAGGGTCAGCTCCTCGCCCGGCGAAATCAGCACGAGCGATTGGCGGCCAGTGACGGGGTTGGTGTAGCAGCCGGAAAGTGCGACCGACGCGAAGGCGAGACAGGAGAGGAGTCGGAGCTTCATGGACCGAAAGCTGCCCTCCGGCCCGACCAACGCAAGTATCCTGCGCCTGTCAGGACGTCTTCTTCGTCCGCCGCGACCAAAGCCAGAGCCCCGCAACGGCGACCGCGGCGATCACCACGATCCAGCGGGAGAACGAATGGGTCATCGCGAGCGTGCGGTTGATCTTCTCGATGTCGTCTTGAAACGTCACCCACAGCCAATGGCCGAGCCACACGAAGACCGGCACGCTGATCAGCGCGGCAAACCCGTCGAAACAAAGGAATTTCAGATACGACACCTTCATCGAGCCGGCGGTGAAAAATATCGGGGCGCGCAGTCCGGGCAGGAACCGGCCGAGAAACAATCCGGCCGAGCCATGACGCTCAAACAGCACTTCGACCTTGTCCTGCTTGGCCGAGGGGAAAATCCGCTGGAACCACGGCGCCGCCC
>JBBRCR010000641.1:0-4226 GCA_038204695.1 Opitutales bacterium
GGAAGACATGGAAGACATGGAAGACATGGGAAGACGTGGGAAGACGTGGGAAGACGTGGGAAGACATGGAAGACATGGGAAGACGCAGAAGATCTATTCCACTCGCTGGCGCTCGCCGCCACGATGCTACTTCGCGCCGCCCCTACCGCACCGGTAGTTCAAACCAGAATACACTGCCGCCGCTGGCCGGAAAATCAGCGCCCACCGCTCCGGCCTGCGATTCAATCAAGTGCTTCACGATCGCGAGGCCAATCCGGTGGCTTTCCTCGCCGCCCGTCGGTTGCGGCGAAAGTTGCGCGTGTTCGCGAAACAGCCCGTCGCGCTCCGCCATCGGCACACCCGGCCCCGAGTCGCGTACCTCCACCCGCACGCGCCCCTCCATGGCCCGCGTCGCAATCACCACCGTTCCGCCCAGCGGCGTGAATTTCAACGCGTTGCTCACCAGATTTGTGATCGCCTGAAATGCCAGGCCCGGCTCGCCGGTGGCGGGCGGCACGGCTGGCGCCAATTCAGGGCGCAGCATGATTCGCTTCTGCCCGGCGGCCAGCGCATGCTGCCGCGCCATGGCTTCCGCCATCAGATTCAAATCCACCCTTCCGCGCGCCCCGGCGGCGCCGCCGGCCGTCCGCAGTTCCAGAAACGTATCGATGATGCGCCGCATGTCGGCCGCGGATTCGCCGATGTCATCCAGTTGCCGGTGAACGGCGGGCCCGGTGTCCGGCTGCCGCCGCGCCGCTTCGACGGCCATCAGGATCAGCCAGAGTGGATTCCGCAGATCATGACTTGCGATCCGCATGAACCGCTCCTTCAACGCCAGCTGCTCTTCGAGTTCGCGCCGCAGCCGCCGCAGCGCGAGATGCGTCCGCACCCGCGCGAGCGCTTCCTGATGTTCGATCGGCTTGGTGATGTAGTCCACGCCGCCGGCCTCGAACGCCCTTACCTTGTCCGCGGGCTCGTTCAACGCCGTCATGAAGAGCACTGGCACGGCCTTGGTAGCCGCGCGCTCCTTCAACCGGCGGCACGTCTCGAAGCCATCCATGCCCGGCATCATCACGTCCAGCAGCACCAGGTCAGGCACGGTTTGCGCGGTTTGCGCCAGCGCCTCCTCGCCATCCTCGGCCACCATCAGGCGATAACCCGCCGCGCCGAGCGTTTCCACCAACACGCCCAGGTTCGCCGGCGTGTCGTCGACGATCAGGATGGTCTCAGTCATCAGCAGCAGGAGTGGGCGGCGTTTCGACCGGCGCAAATGAAAGGGCGCGCTGGCGTTTACGAGGAGTTCTCATGCTCGCCACCCGCGACACCCGACTCGCTCCTTTTCTCCCCCCTGAACCGCGCGACGAACTGGCGGATGGCCTTCATTTTAAAACGCGCCGCGAGTTCGAGCACACTGTGCGCGAAGGGCGCGAGTTTCTCGTCCCGCGCCATCAGCGCCAGGGCGCGTTCGCGAATCGCCACGACGTCGCCCTTGGCCGCCAGTTCGTGAAACGCCGCGGCTTCGGCCGCCGGCGGTGCGTACACGTCTTTCGGATACGCCACGGGCGGCTCTTCACATCCGGCGCAACACCAGGTCAGGCCCAGCACGCGTCCGACCGACTGCCAGAGCTGCTCGTCCCGAAAAGGTTTCGCCAGAAAATCGTCGCACCCGGCGGCGATACATTCGCGGCGGTCCAGGTCATAGGCGCTCGCGGAAACGGCGATGATCCCCAATCCGGGTCCCTCGGCCGACCGCGGTGGGTGCAGCGCGCGCAATCGCCGGGTCGCTTCCAGGCCATCCATCCCGCCGGGCAGCCGCAAATCCATGAGCACGAGGTCCGGTGTCATTCGGGCCACTTCCTCCAGGGCGGCCGGCGCGTCGGCCGCCTCCACCAGCTGGAAGCCGAGCGGCGTCAGCATGTCCACCAGGACCGCGCGATTCGCGGCGTTGTCATCGACGACGAGCACACGCCGCCGCGGTCCTTCGTAGCCCACGATCGGCCGCGATTCCGCCGGTTTCACGGGCCCCGTGATGGAGGTGGGCAGCGGAACCTCGAACCAGAAACGGCTGCCCTTCCCAGGCGTGCTCTCCACCTGGAGCCGGCCGCCCATCTGCTCCACCAGGTTCCGGCTAATCGCGAGTCCCAGGCCGGTGCCGGTGGCGGCGCAGGTGTTGTTGCCCACCTGCGCAAATGGCTCGAACAGTTTCGGCACGTCCGTCGCGGAGATGCCGATGCCGCTGTCGCTGACGGAAAATCGGACGGTGCCCGCGGCCCCCGGATGAATGGAGAATACCACCCCGCCCTCGCGGGTGTATTTCACCGCGTTCGCGACGAGGTTGAGCACCACCTGCCGAATCCGGTGTTCGTCGCCGCGCACCCACCGCGGGAGCGCACCCGCCACGGCACTTTCGAGCAGCAGCGACTTCTCGCGCGCTCGCGGCCCGATCACCCGCTCGATCCCGGCCGCAAACTCCGCCAGGTCGAAGTCCGCCGGGTTCAACTCGATTCGGCCCGCCTCGATCTTCGAAAAATCCAGGATGTCGTTGATCAACGCCAGCAGATGATCGGCGCTTTCGTGAATGACCCGCACGCCGTCACGCTGCTTGTCCGTGAGCGCGGCATCGCGGCCCAGAATCTGCGTGTAGCCGAGGATGCCATTGAGCGGTGTGCGCAGTTCGTGGCTGACGCTGGCGAGGAACTGGCTCTTCGCATGACTGGCGGCGTCCGCCGCTTCCTTGGCGGCATGCAGGGCGCGCGCCGCCTCGTGCCGCTCGGTCACGTCGATCGCCACGCCTTCGAAATGATCAATCCGGCCCTCGGCATCACGAATGATGCGGACCGACTCCGAGATCCAAAACGTGCTGCCGTCACGGTGATAAACCTCCGACTCGAAGTCGCTGATTTCATCGGCGTTCCGGACCAGGCGAAAGAAATCCCGGCGCCGTTCCGGCCGGACGTAGATCTGCCGGGGGATGTCATTGACGGCCTGGATGAGCGCCGGGACCGAATCGTATCCGAACATTCGAGCCAGCGCCCGGTTGGCGCTGAGGAAACGGCCGTCCGCCGATGTGAGGTACAAGCCTTCGACGGCGTTCTCGAAAATCGAACGGTAGCGTTTCTCCGCGCGCTCCACGGCCGCCTCCGCCTGTCGCCGTTGCACCGCGACGGCCGCCTGGGCCGCGACGAAGTTGAGCAACTTCAGGTCCTCCGCGCCATACGCGCTGGCCTGCTCATAATCCTGGAGCGCGATCACGCCGATGGCGCGTCCGCCCGCGAGCAAAGGCGCGCCGAGCCGCTGCGCCGCCGGGCGCTCCAGCGGCTGGTAGGGCCCCCGGGTCCGCAGCAGCGCCGGCAGTTCGTCCGCTGTCACCAGCGCGGGCTGCCCGGTGTGAAGCACGTATTCCGTGAACCCATTCGAAAGCACCCGCGGGCCGGGGGGCGGCACGTATTCGTCGACGAAGTACGGAAACGACAGCTCGTCCCCGCCCGCGCACAGCAGGGCCACGTAGAAGTTTTTCGCGGGCATGAGCCGGCCGATGATCTGGTGGACCTTCGCCAGCAGCGCCGGCAGGTCGTCGCCCGCGAGCACCGCCTGGGCGATCTCGTAGATGGCCGCCTGGATCCGGTCGCGGCGGCGCCGCTCGGTGACATCGACGGCGACGGTGAGCAGGCAGGGCTTTCCGCCGAGTTCGATGCGATCGGCGTTGATGAGCAGCGAGCGCAGCGCGCCGGATTTCGCCCGGAAATCCGCCTCCACATCGCGGACGGCGCCCTCGGTGCGCAGCCGCTGAAAAAATTCCTCGCGCTGGCTGGGGACGACCCACAATCCGAGTTCCAGTGACGTGCGGCCGATGATTTCCTCCCGCGTCAGCCCGGAGGCTTTAATGAGAGCGGGGTTGACTTCAATCACCCGGCCATCGACGGCGCTGGAAATCGCCATGAGCGCCGGGTTGGCGCTGAAGCTTTTTTCGAAGAAGGCCTGCGACTCGCGACGGCTGGCTTCGCTTTGCCGCAGCGCCTCCTGGACGCGCGCCAATTCGTCGGCGGGCGCGGATGCACGGGAGACAGTGGATGGGTGGGACATCGCGCAGGGGGAAAACTCGCCCACCGAAATAAAAGAGAACGGAGTGCACGCAACGGCAGAATTGCCGGGCGTGCACACCGGGTACTCGGGAGAGGCTGAGGCGCCGCCGCCCGATGTCAGTTGGCCCGCGACGTCAAATAGCCCCCCACCGCGTCGGCGTCTTC
>JBBRCR010000642.1:0-4224 GCA_038204695.1 Opitutales bacterium
GCAGGGTGCGACGGCGATTTACGGGCCGCAAAAAGGTCTGCACGCCTCGGACTTTGCCCGCCTCGATCGCGAGTGTGCCCGGCTGGCCACGATGTTGTGCGCGCATACCGGCCAGCCAGATACGCTAATGGAAACACCCGGTGCCGGTGCGGCGGGCGGAATCTCCTTCGGGTTGATGGCGGCGGCGAAGGCCCAATTGCTGTCGGGCTCCGATCTCGTTTCGGCGTGGCTCGAATTGGACGCGCGGCTCGCCGCGGCGGACCTGGTGATCACGGGCGAGGGACGTTTCGACGATAGCTCGTTGAGTGGGAAGGGACCCGGGGCCCTGGCGTTGCGCGCACTTGCGCTGGGCAAGATCGTGCACGTTTTTGCCGGCCAGGCGACGGCCGTGCAGCCTCCGCCGGGGTTATCCGTGCATTCCATCACGCCAGCCGGTACTGCGCTTTCGATTGCCTTGCTGACGTCGCGCCAAAACCTGATTTCGGCCCTCGGTCGGACCTTTGGCTAGCAACGCGCTTCGCCCTACGTGTCATCCCACAAGCATCGCCGAATTCGACGCGCCAAACGATGGTTGCGCTTCATGCCGCGGCGAGCGGCTTTCCACCGGTACCCGCTCGTGGGGCGTTGGGCGGCGTTCGCCCGGCGCGAGGAGTACCTTTGGTCGTTTCGCCGCGGACCTGTTCGCCGCGCCTTATATGGGGGTTCGGTTCTTTCTCTGCTGCCACTGATGGGAATCCAACTGGCGGTCGGGCTCATCCTGGCAATCGTCACGCGGGCCAACTACATGGTGGTCGGGGCGCTTCAGTTCATCACGAATCCTTTCACCGCGTTTCCGATTTACGGCGGTACGTTCTGGCTCGGCCGCCGAATTCTGCGCTCGGTTGGGTTTCCCGTGCGGGGAGCGCGTCTCCCGGAAGGATGGGGTGAGATGAAAGTGGGCGAAATCATCGGCCACCTCGAAATGGGCACGGCCATCGGGCAGGGCGTGATTTGCCTGATCGTGGGCGGCATCGTGGCGGGGCTGATCCTGGGGGCCATGCTCGACGGAGTACATTATCTTGGGGTGCGCACCACGATGACCTCGGCGCCTGCCCCGGAAAAGAAATTCGATCCAAACACGCCACCTCCCGTGCCCTGAGCTTGGCGGCGCGGAGCTTCAGCCCGCGCGCGCTGTTCCGGCCACGTTTCGGGCGTCAGTCTTGCTGGCGCCTTCGACTTCGCATCCAAACCCCGTCGGCGTCTGCAAGGTGGACGCTTGCGGCCACAGCGGCGCGGTCGGCGGCCACAGGGGGCGCACGCGGCGCGAAGAGAAATCCCGGGCGTTTGGCCCAAGGTCTTCGCGCCGCGAAAACCTACCGGACGGCGTCGAGGAGTGAGAGGAGCTGGGAAAGGTTTCCGGCCGGTGCGGCGCCGATCTTCCCGATCGCTTCAGCGTAGGCGGCGGTGGCGCGACCCCCAACGATGATTTTCGTTTCCGCCGGCAGCAGTTCACGCAGGCGGAGGAGTTCGGCTTCCAGCAGCGGGTCGTTGTCGGGGTAGACGAGGCTGAGGGCGACGGCGCGGGCCCGGCGCTGATGGGCGGCGCCGGCGATTTCCGGTGCGGGCAGGCTCGCCCCCAGGTAGAGGGCCTGCCAGCCGACGTTGGCTGCGGCCGCCGCCGCGAGCAGCGCTCCCAATTCGTGCAATTGGCCCTGCGGCGTGGCGACGATTATCACGGGCTCACGGCCGCTGGCGGCAAACGGTCGTGCCACCCGGCTAAGGTGAGTGCGCAGCACGGCGGAAGCGAAGTGTTCGTGGCCGGCCGTGATGGTGCCCTCGCGCCAGAGCGAGCCGAAAGCGTGCGCCAACGGCGCGGCCACCCGTTGCAGCATGCCCTGCGTTCCCAAGGCAACGTCTGCCCGCTTGAGCGCCTGCTCGAGGCCGCCGGCGTCGAGTAGGCGCACCGCCTCCAAGGCTTGGTCGACGAGCACGGCGGCGACGTCTTCCGGGGCTGCGGCGCGAGCTTTCGGCGTGGCCTCGGCGGTCGCCATCTGGCGCAACATGTCCGCGGGCAGTTTGGCGATCGCGCCGATACTGTGACCGGCCTTGGTTGCTTCGCGCAGCAACCCGAACCGCTCCACCTGTTCATCAGAATAGAGCCGGCGATTGGTCGCGGTGCGCTCAGGTTCCACGGCCCGGTAGCGCTTCTCCCAGACGCGCAGCACGTGGGGGCTCAGCCCGGTGCGCTGAGCGACGGCGTTGATGGAATAGTGGGGTGCGCTCATTTAGGTCGACAAAACATAGACAAAGCGCCGCTTTGACCGCAAGAATAAAGGCAAACGGGGTCTTGTTTCAGGCTAAAGTGGGATAAAAATGTTTATAACCAACTTACTAGTAATTTTAAACGAAAGGTCATAGACAAGACATAGACAAGATATTGACAATAGACACAACCTAGACAATCGTTGGCCAATCAGAGAGGACGAGCCATCTCGGCGCTTCAGCTCTTATCCAATGTTACTCAACTCAAACAATACGTCCCAACAGATCATGAAATCCATCCGCATCGCAAAAGTCACTGCCCTCATCACCGCTCTGGCGCTCACGGGTGCCGCCTATGCCTCATCGTGCTCCACGAGCGCGCCCAAAGACATCGTCGGCGTGGCCGCCGGAGCCGGCACATTCAACACCCTGGTCGCAGCCGTAAAGGCGGCGGGGCTGGTCGAAACGCTGCAAGGCGACGGTCCGTTCACGGTGTTCGCGCCGACCGACGAGGCCTTTGCCAAACTGCCGGCCGGCACCGTCGAATCCCTCCTGCGCCCCGAGAACCGCGATAAGTTGATCAGTATCCTCACCTACCACGTCGTCCCCGGGCGGGTCATGGCTGCGGACGTCCGCACGATGGGCGTCAAGACCGTCAACGGCGCCGAGCTGGCGATCAACGTGGGGGACGCCGGTGTGTCGGTTAACAATGCGCGCGTCATTACGACCGATGTCGCTGCGAGTAATGGTGTCATTCACGTCATCGACACGGTCGTGTTGCCCGCGCAACAGGGAGCGGAATGACCATGTTTGTCCCGATCGTGACCTATGTCGCAGTCGGCATCTTACTGCTGGTCTCGCTCGACTACAGAAAGTCGGGCGGATGAGCGGAGAGTGCGAAGTTGTTCAGGCCGGGGCGAAAGCCCCGGCCTTTTTTTTCGGCTGCGCCCGGCAGGGCGCAGCTCTGGAGTTTGGCCTTGCACGGTCGATCTGGCGTTGCGCGTGCGGTACGTCGCCGAGGTGCATTAGCGCGGCATTCCTCAGTTCAAACCAACCGCGGCGGCCTTTGGAGGGTTCCGCTGGAAAGACTCAGCGCCTTTCCATTCAACACCCGTAGGGGATTTGGCGTCTTACCGCGCGATGAAAAAATCCCCTGCCGCCCCGTCGACCGACGCCGACAAGCTGCTCGTGCGCGGACTCCATCTGGACCTGACCCATGCTCTGCACGCGTACGCAACCGAAAAGGTCGGCCGCCTGCTCCGGCGCAACCGCGGGATCATCCGCATCCGGACCGACCTCGAGTACGACGCGACCGCTGCCGTCGGGTCCCAATTCATCGCGAAGGGGCGCATCGAGATTACGGGACCCGATCTGGTGGCGGCCGCCGCGTCCGATGGGGCGTACAAGTCGATCGACCTGCTGGCCGAAAAACTGGATCGTATGCTGCATCGCCGGGCCGGCCGGCGGAAGGAGCGGCGCCACCCGGCGGTGCCTGACGGATTAAGCGGCGCTTTGCCCGCAAACGATTGAAGCACGCGGACCGCCGTCGCAATCGGGTCGCCGGCGCGCCCGCGTGGTGGTTGGGCTCGACGATGGCTTACGGACAATTTCTTTTTCGTCCGGTTCATTGCGTGAAGGCCTGCACCGTGTGTCAACGGATGGTCAAACGCGGATGTCCAGCCGGCGCATCAGGTCGCGTTTCTAGTATTGATGCGCCTCCATGCGTGCGAGCCCGCCGTCCAGAAACCGCACCGCCGACAAGATGTGCGGCCCCTTGTTCAGCATGACGCAGTCGGCGCGGGCACTCATCGCGGCGTCGGTGACTTCCGCGCGCGAGGGCAGCCCTTTCTTGGCCAAGCCTTCGAGAACCTGCGTCGCCCAAATCACGGGGACGTGGGCCGCCTCGCAAATCCAAAGGATGTCTTCCTGCAATTCGGAGAGCCGTTCCCAGCCCGCTTCAACCGCCAGGTCGCCCCGGGCCAC
>JBBRCR010000643.1:0-4171 GCA_038204695.1 Opitutales bacterium
AGGCCCAGCGCAGGGTCCCGTCGGGCCGCAACGCGTAGAGCTTGCCGTCCCAGCATCCAAAATAGATCGTGCCATCCGTGCCGATGGCCGGCGCCGAATCGACCCAATCAGGAAGATTGCTGTACACCCATTTCTGGGAGCCATTCGGGTTGAGGGCGAAAAGCCGGCCGGAGGGATTCGAACTGGTCGAGGTGCCGACTTGGGCCCCGATGTAAATGGTCCCATCCGGAGCGACGGCGGGTGACGAAATAATGGATCCAGCCGTCGCCGTGGACAAAGTCGTGAACGCCCATCGCTGCGTACCATCTGCCTGCGCGGGCGCCACATGAGGCGCGAGCAAAATCACGGCAGCCGCCAACGAACTGAGCCAGGGATGAGAAATTCGGATACACATGGGTCCGGAAAGAGGAGTCAGGGTTCTGGGCGTCGCAACCGCGCAACGCAGTCGCGCGACGGCTCGCCGGCCACGAATCATACCGCTTTTACGGGTGCATTCACGGCGGGGACGACCAGACGAAACGTCGTGCCGGTCTGATCGCTCCGCACGAGCTGAAGATCTCCGCCGGCATGCTTGGCGAGCCGGTGACTGATGGCCAGGCCCATGCCGCCACCGCCGTGTTTGGCGCTCCGCACCGGCCGGAAGTTCGCGTCCTTCACGGCGATGGGCACCCCGGGTCCATCGTCGGAGACGAGGAACTCGGCCCCGGACTCACCCCGCCGTGCCTCGAGGCTCACGCCGCCATCCCGATCCAACGCCTCGATCGCGTTGGCCAGCAAGTTCGCGAGCACCAGTCCGGCGAGATTGGCGCATCGTCCGCTGATCTCGACGCCTGGCTCGGCCCAAGTGCTCAGCACGACGCCCGCCTGATCCGCGAGGGGGACAGCCCGCCGGCGCGCCGCCTCAATCACCTCGGCGACCGGCACGCCAAAATCACCTTCCCCCGCCGCTTCGTCGCGCAGCACCGCTGTTACCTCATTGACGAGCAGCCGCAGCCGGCGGGTTGTCTCGACGGCGGTGCGACACGCCTCGCCGCGGAGCGCTTCCGGGCCACTCGTTGCCGTCTCTGTAACGAAACCTTCGATACCAGCGAGCGGGTTCTTCAAGCCGTGGATCAAATGCGCGCTGATCGCTCCCAACGCGCCGGTTTTTGCGGCGAAATCCAGTTCCTGATTGGCGCGAGCGAGGTCGGCGGTCTGCTCCGCGAGCTGGCGATTCGCCTCCGCCAGCCGTGAAAACGCAAATCCGAGCACGAGCCCCACGAGCACCGCGCCGCCGGCAAACGCCACCGCCGCCTGTCGCGCCAGCCGACGATCCATGCGCGCAAACTCGGCCGCCACCGGCGCGCCGTCCACCCAGTAGCGCCCGATGCCCATCGCGCCACCCGACGCCGTCGCCGACAATGGCACGACGATATCGAGCAACGGGAGCCGTTTCACCCCGGTTGCCTGTAAAGCCAGCTGCGGAGACACCATTTCCAGCGAGCCTTCACGGACAAACCGGGCCAGTGGCCGCGCCAGCGTTGCGGGCCACCACTGCGTTTCCTCCAGCTCATCTCCCGCGATCGGCTTTGCCGCCTTCAGCGTGCCGCGCGCATCGAACAGCTGCACCGCAAAGACGCCGCGAAGCTCCGAGGACTTGAGCAGCGCCGCAAACAGATCGTCGATGATGAACTCCTCTCCAAATTCCGCCAGCCGGAGATCGGCCGACCCGAGCTGCATCAGAGCCACCGCATGAATGGCCTCCGCCTCGCGGCGCAGCACTTCGTCGCGCAATTGCCCGCGCAGCTGCCAGGTGATGCCCGCGAGCAATCCGCCGAAAATCGCGAGCGTCGCGAGCGTGACGAACAGCAGAATGCGACGCGGCCTTGGGTTGGGCATCAGCATGAATGCGGTTTTAGAAACTGCGTTGTACCCCGGCGAGGGCGGAATTTGCGCGGTAGCTGAACTCCAGCTCGTTCGAGCGACTCCGCTCCCAGCGATATTCGGCAAACAGGGTCCAACGCTCGTCGAGTTGCCGCTCCAGGCGGAGACTCACTTCATGGTCATCCGTGATCCGCGCCGGCGGCGCGATACCCGCTCCCACGGTTTGTATCAGGTATTCCATTCGCTGCGTTTCGCCATCGAACGTCACGCGCCAGGGCCCACTCGCCCATCCAAGCTCCAGCCGCGCCTTCTTCTGATCGTAATCAAAATATCCGGACGCCTCGTCGCGATTCTCCAGCCATCCCACCGTCCCGGTGACATTCCAATCACCGCGCGCTTGCCAGCCAGTGCCTGCCTTCAACTCGCCTACTCGCTGCTCAAAACGTAGCCGCGTGCGCGGCAGGGCCCGCCCGCCGGCCGTATACTGCACGCGTTCCGCATAACGTCGGTGGTGCTCGAAGACCGCGGCCGAAAGCACCAAGTCAGCGCCACGCCGCCATTCCATCCGGGCACCGGCCATGCTCTCGTCGTAGTCGCCGGCAAACTCGCGATAGTCGGTGCGCTTCACCCGGCCGAGCGGTTCGAACGTGAATCCCGCGGGCAACGTGAACCGGGATACCAGGGTGATGAAGCCACCGCGGACCCGCGTCGGCGCGACGACGCGGGTCGCTTCGGTCTCGGATAGATCGATCACCATGTCGTGCTGGTAGCCCGTCGCCTTGAGCGACACGCGCAAACTATCCGCCGCGCGCCACCGTTCCTCGAGGTGCAGCGACCATTGCTGTTCACCGCCGGTTTCGACGGGAGGTGGGAAATAGCGGAGCACATCGGCGTTCAAGAACGAGAGGAACTCCCAGCGGTTGTGCATCGGCCGCCACAGCATCGCCTCGACTTCGCCGCGGACAAATGCGCGCTCGATGGGCGCGAAGGGCGAGAGAAGAACATTGTCGCGCCATCCCAGGGACGCGCGGACTTGCGCGGTCGGCTGCCACACCGCTGACTGCAACGCGTCGAGTTCGGCCTGCAGTTCAGGCGGGAGCCCACCCGCCGCCGCGGCCGTCGTGGGAGCCGCCGTTTGCGCGCTCAGGACGACGGTGAACGTCGCGACCGCGGCAAAATTTATGGCAAATCGGATTAGCATATCGGAAAAAAGGGCCAGGAGATTCGGGCCGACCCTCCTGGGCTGCATTTCAGGGGCGGGCAATGAATACGCTCCACGAAATGTGCTTTCTTATTTCTTAGACAATCCAACGGCCCCCAACCTCGTGTCGGCTAAAGAGCAGGCCGCGGGCGTGGAGTTCCCTCGCAATCACAGCGCGACGATCAAGCGCGGGCAAAGGCCGGCGGCTCTACAGGGGTGCCGCATTGCGCCGTACGATAAAAAAAAAGGGGCAGGGCAAAGTGTCTCAGCTTTGCCCTGCCTTGGCTCTCGCCGCATTCCGGCCAATGCGGAAATTGTTGGTTAATCAGCTGCCGCCGCGTTTGCGCAGATCTTTCAGCTCTTCGCGAATTTGCTTACCGAGGGAACGCTCCTCGTTCTCACGCGCCGCCTTGTCGTTTCGTAGCTGTTCGAGAATTTCTTTCTTCTGCGCTTCCGTCGCGGTGGCCAGCCTGTCGAGCAGCAGCTTGCGATCCGCCAGGTACTTGTCCCGCTGCAGCTGGAACTGGGCGATGACGTCATGAACCTCTTTGGCGCGGTCCGACGCGTTCTCGTTCGGGCCCTTCGCCTTGCCGTTGGCTTTGCCGGTCGTCGTGCCAGGCGTCGTCGTGGTCGTGCCACCGCCGGGCGTTGTCGTAGTCGTTCCGCCAGTCGTCGTGCCACCTGTCGTCGTTCCGCCAGTGGTCGTCCCTCCCGTTGTGGTCCCGCCGGTTGTCGTGCCTCCGGTGGTCGTGCCTCCGGTGGTGGTTCCCGTCGGGGTGCCCGTAGTGGTTCCCGTGGTCTGAGCGCGCAAGCCGGTCGATGCCACGAGGGCAAGGGCCATGAGGATGATGATGCGTTGTGTTTTGTTCATTGAAGCTTTGGTTCGGCCATTGGTATTGCAGCGCTCGTGCCAACCCGCTCGCAATCAGTTTAGCGCGTGGATTCCAACGACGTACAGAAACGACCCTCGCCGTGCGTTCAGCTCATTTGGGAACTTGGACCCAAAAACCCCTGGCTCAGCCTGGGTGTAAGCAACCAAACCAATTCGCTCAGCTCCGCTGTTCGCCGTTTTCAGCTGCGTTATCCTCACCGTTGCCCGTGCGCTCA
>JBBRCR010000644.1:0-4167 GCA_038204695.1 Opitutales bacterium
GTTGAGCAGCCAGACGAATGCCCGCGCCGTAATCCTCGGCGGCAGCAACTCGCCCAATCTCTTCCAGGCCCTGCATACCCGCGGAATTCCCTTCGCCGTGCTCGGAAATAACGTCATGGGCGAATGGAAGCATGAGAATTGCGACGTAGCCTACTCCGACGACGTCGCGGGCGCGCAGGAGGCGACCGCCCACCTCATCTCGAAAGGTCACCGTGCGATCGGATTCATCGGCAACAGCCAGTTGCCTTGGTTCCAACGGTGCGAAACGGGCTACCGGCGGGCGATGTCCGCCGCGGGCCTCGAAGCGCGGCGCTCGGATTTTCGCTCCGACGGCAGCCAGCTGGGCTATCTCGCCACCAAATCCCTGTTCGCCAAAAATGAGCGGCTGACCGCCATCGTCGCGGGATCGGATCAAGTGGCGGCGGGAGTCTACAGCGCCCTGCGCGAACTGGATATTTCGGTCCCCGATGAGATGAGCGTTATCGGCATCAATGACACCCAAGGCGCCTTTCTATCTCCCCAGCTTACCAGCGTGCGGGAGTTTCCGGAGGAACTTGGACGCCATCTCGCGGAATTTGTGTTGAGGCGGCTGCAAGATCCACTCTCACCCTCCCAGGAGCTGACCATTCCGACCCAGCTCGTGCACCGCGATTCCGTGGCGGCGCCGTCAACTCCGGGTGGGGTGCCGGTCAGATCAGGTCGCGCTATCGCAACATCCCTGACGGTCCATGCGGGTGTTTGAGCCGCGTGGTGCCAACCGCAGCATGGCGGCACGGCCATAGGGAAGCTACGGCTGGCATGTCCTGTCTCCGGCCAGCCAGCCCCGCACAACCAAACTTGCCGCGAAGCACGCACTCAAGTGTTCAAACTGGCGCTGATTCAAATGCGCGTCGAAGGCGGCGCGAAGGAAGCCAACCTGCTGCGAGCGGAAGATTTCATCGCCCGAGCCCACGCGGCTGGCGCGCAGGTCGTGCTGTTGCCGGAGACATTGAACCTCGGTTGGACGCATCGATCGGCCCGCAGCGACGCGGATGAGATCCCGGAGGGCGAAACCTGCCGGCGTTTGTGCAACGCCGCGCGTAGGCACGGAATGTGGGTTTGCGCCGGGCTCGTCGAGCGCGACGGTGAACAACGCTACAACTCCGCAGTGCTCATCGGAGCCGGCGGCGAACTTCTGCTGGTGCACCGGAAGCTGAACGAGCTCGCGATCGCCCACGACCTGTATGCGCAAGGCGACCGGCTCGGTGTCGCGTCCACACCGTTCGGCACCATGGGACTGATGATCTGCGCCGACGCCTTCGTTCCCGGCCAGACGGTGAGTCGTGCGCTGGGCCTCATGGGCGCGGACATTATCCTCTCCCCGTGCGCATGGGCGATGCCCGCGGATCATGACAACGGTCGCGAGCCTTACGGCGCGCTGTGGCTCGAAAACTACGCTCCGGTCGCACGCGACTTCGGCCTCTGGATTGCAGGCTGCAGCAATGTGGGCTGGATCAACGACGGCCCCTGGCAGGGACGGCAGTGCATCGGTTCTTCGCTCGTGGTCGCACCCGGCGGCAAAGTCGCTTTGCGCGGTCCGTATGGCGTGGACGCCGAGCAAATGCTCCTGATCGACATCGAAACACGGGCGCAACCCAAGCGCCGCGCGGACGGAAACCATCGTTAGCCCCGGCTTTTTTTCGAACAACCCATGCTTGGACTCCACCCTTACGACCTCGCCGTAATTGTCGGCTATCTCATCGTGATCGCGATGATTGGGTTCTACGTTGCCCGCCGCATCAAAGACACGAACAACTTTTTCATGGGTAACCGGAGCTTCGGAAAGCTCCTGATGATCGGCCGGCATTTGGTGTCGGCACGCACGCGGATCAACCGGTGGGCACCGCGGGGAAGTCTTATCAATGGGGATTGTCCGGCCTGTGGTTCGGCTGGAAATTTCTCTTTTGCACGCCGTTCTACTGGCTGTTTGCGCCCGTCTTTCGCCGGCTGCGCTACATCACAAGCGCCGATTACATGGGCGCCCGTTACGGGCGCGGGATCGGACTGCTCTATGGAATCTACGCCGTGGTCTTCCTCATGATCACCATATCGGCGATGCAAAACGGCGCGGCCAAGGTCGTGAGTCAGGCCACCGGCGGCGCGATTCCACACGCGGCGGTCATCTGGTCCATGACCGTGATGTTCATTGCTTACAGTGTGTTCGGCGGGCGCGTTTCGGCCGCGGCCACGGACCTCTTCCAAAGCCTGCTGATCATCGTTCTCTCGTTCCTCATTGTCCCCTTCGGGATTTCGATCCTCGGCGGCTTCGGCGAATTCAAAGGAGCCCTCGCCGCCGAACAGCGTTCGCTCGCAATTCCCGGCGGCCTCACCCTGGGACTGATCGCCGTCCTCAGCCTGCAGAGCATGTGCGCGATCGCCGCGCAGCCGCATCAGATAGCGACCGTGGGCAGCGGGCGGACGGAGCTGAACTGCCGGGTCGGCTTCACCTACGGCAACATGTTGAAACGCCTGTGCACCGTCGGCTGGGTGCTCGTGGGGCTGATCGTGATCGCAATGGCGGCGAAGAAGATCATCCCGCCACTAAAAGATCCCGAGGCGGCCTTCGGCATCGCTTGCCAGACGCTGCTCGGCCCGGGATTTCTCGGGCTGATGGTCGCCAGCGTGCTCGCCACCAACATGTCCACCTGCTCGGCCATGATGGTCGATCTCGGGGCGCTGTTCGTGCAGAATATTTATAAGCCGTATGTGAACGACCACGCGGTTGACGCGCACTACCTGCGCCTTGCCCGCGTCTCCGGCGTGGTCCTCACCCTCGCCTCGATGACCCTTGTCTATGGGATGCCCAACGTATTGGATGCCTTGTTACAAAGCGACAGTCTGGCGGCGTTCATGGGCGTCCCGTTTCTGGCCGGCCTGTTCTGGCGCCGTGCCAACCGCGTCGGGGCGTTTTGCGCCTTTGCCACGGGGATGGCGCTGAACATCGGCTTGAGCCTCCACCGCCAGGGCAACGTGACGGAGTGGCATCCGGATATTTTTCTCTATTCGCTGGCCGGGAGCATCGTCGGCCTGGTCGCGGGCAGTCTGCTCACCCGCGGGGAACCCGACGCGGCGTGGGTGGCGCTGCAGCAGCGTCTCCACACTCCCGCCTCGGTCGAGGACGCCCCCGCCGACCAGGTGCCGGCCCGGGCGCTGGAAGCCGAAGCCAACGGCGAAGGCCTCCTCGTCGTCGATTTTCTCTCGCTGCCGCGCACTTTCTCCTTTCGCCGCTACCGCAGCGATTTGGTGGGATTCGCGTGGGCCATGCTGGCGACCCTGCTCCTCATTGGGTGCGCCGTGGGCCTCGCCCGTGCGCTGTAAGCGGTGGTTCAAAATCATGATTCCCGTTTTCACCGCCGACCGTTCAACGCGCACGCGCAGCTTCCGCGTTCGCCCGAAGAGTTCTCTCTCGATGCCATCCTCGAACCATTTCCACCGCGCAGCATCACGCCGCCACGCCGCCCGCCTGCAGATCGCATTCGCGCTTGCGGCGATGAGCGCCGCGATCTCGGCAATCGCCGCCCAGCCCTCGCAGCCCGCGCCCACGGCGACGATCGAGGTCCCGCCCGGCTTCGAAATTGTCCCGGTAGCGACGTCGCCGCTCGTGACTTTTCCCATGCTGGGCGCCTTCGACGACCGCGGGCGGTTGTTCATCGCGGAGAACGCCGGCGTCAACCTCGACGAGAAGGCGCTGGCGGAGCAGCTTCCGAGTCGCATCACGATGCTGGAGGACACCGATGGCGACGGCATCTTCGACCGCTCGACTGTCTTCGCGAACAAGTTCGCCTTTCCGCAAGGCGTGCTCTGGCACGACGGCGCGCTTTACGTCTCCTCGGCGCCCGCCATCTGGCGGGTGGAGGACAGGGACGGCGATGGCCGGGCCGATTCTCGCACCGAGATCGCCACCGGGTTCAAATCCACGGGCAATGCCGCCGATGTGCACGGCCCCTTCCTGCATCCCAACGGGCGGCTCTATTGGACCCACGGACGCAAAGGCCACGAAGTGTATCAGAACGGTGATGGCGCGCTCGTTTCGAAAGGATTAGGCGCGCGCATCTGGTCGTTCCGGCCCGACGGCACGGACATCCAGGTGCACGCCGGCGGCGGCATGGACAACCCCGTCGAGGTCAC
>JBBRCR010000645.1:0-4154 GCA_038204695.1 Opitutales bacterium
GATTCTGAGCCTCAGTCCAATCGACGTGTGGCCCATCCAAAATACGAGCAGCTTTGAACTGCGGCCTGGCGCTGCTGCCGTGTTGCCGGATCATCCTTCGTTTCACGCCCACTATCGTGAGGTCGGATCGCTTCCTGGCACCGGCGGTCCGCTCTCGCAGAAGGAAATTCTCACCCGCCTCTGCAAAACGGTGGGCGCGCCCTTGACGCCGGTGCTCTAAGCTGTCTGTCCCGTCTGTCGTCCGCCCTCCGCCCTCCGCCCTCCGCCCTCCGCCCTCCGCCCTCCGCCCTCCGCCCTCCGTCCTCCGTCGTCCGGAATCGCCGATCAATTCTCATTGCGAGAGCGTGAAGACCTGGCTGGCTTGGCCGCGTCGCCTGGTTCATTCGCTTCGCATCATGACTATCTGCCGGCTTCCCCTGCTGTGTTGCCTCATGAACGTCGGCGGGCCTGGCAGATGCGCCGAGGCGAATCCGTTTTTCGCAATGAACACGATTGCGAAAGGCGAGCCCGAGGTTGTCGTGCCTCTCCTGCAGGAACTCGGCTACGCCGGCCTCGGCGGCGCGGCCGGCGATCGTGCCATGGCGGAGGCGTTGAAGCGCGCCGGGCTGACGTTTTTCAACGGCTATCTCACGCTGGCATTGAATGCTCATCTTGCCGGTCTGAACGAGAGGCTGTCCGCGCAGATTCAAGCGATGCAGGGCCACCAAACCACCCTCTGGCTCGCGGTCACAAAGGTTCAGCGCGAGATCCCGGAACGGCCGAAGGCAACTCCCACCGAGGAAGATGTGGTCGCCGCGCGGTTGAAGGAAATCGCCGATCACGCCCGCCGCCACGGGGTGAAGGTCTCGTTGTATCCACATACCGGGCAGTATTTCGAACACTTCGAAGACGCGCTCCGCATGGCCAACCGGCTGAATCACCCGGCCCTCGGCGTCACGTTCAACCTTTGTCATTGGTTGAAAGTCGAAGGCTCCGAACGCGATCCGGCCCCGCTGCTGAAAGCCGCGCTCCCGCGGTTGAATTTCGTCACCATCAATGGAGCCGACACCGGTGACACGAAAACCATGACTTGGTCACGGCTCATTCAGCCGCTCGGCGAAGGCACCTACGATGTCGGCGCCTTTCTTGGCAAACTCCGCGCCGCCGGTTACACCGGCCCGATCGGGTTTCAGGGTTACGGCATCAAGGCGCCGCCCCGCGAAGTGCTGGCGAAAACAATGGCCGCGTGGAAACGGATGAACCCGGACGTATCCCGATGATACATACGACTTCGTCATGAAAACGTCACGACGCCATTTTATCCAGGGAGTCCTCTCCGCGGGGTCGGCCCCGCTGTTTCTTCCGTCGCACGTGTTTGGTTCCGGCGGCGCGGTATCACCGTCGAACACGATTGCGCTGGGGTTCATTGGCGTGGGAGACCACGGCCGCGCCGTGAACCTCGCTTCCATGCTCACGCAGGCAGATGCACGGGTCGTGGCGCTCTGTGACGTGGACCGCAAGCATCTCGCGCTTGGCGCCCAAATGGTCACGGAGCGCACGGGCGCGGCGCTACCCGCGAGCGCCCTGCACGGCGACTGGCGGTCGGTGATTGCCCGGGCGGACATCGATGCGATCGTAATCTCGACGCCGGATCACTGGCACACACCGATCGCGATGGCGGCACTGTGCGCCGGGAAGGATGTGTTGTGTGAGAAACCGACGCTCACGATTCAGGAAGGACAGGCGCTCGCCGCTGCGGTGCGCCGCTACGGACGGATTTACCAGGCCTCGACCGAAGATCGCGCACTGCCGATGTATCATCGGATGGCTGAATTGGTGCGGAACGGCGTGATCGGCCGGCTGCACACGATTCGCGTCCAGCTTCCGCCCGGCGACCGGAAGCTCGTCCTGGTACGGGAAGTTCCCGTGCCGCCCGAGCTCGATTACAACATGTGGCTCGGGCCGGCGCCCTACGCGCCGTACCAGCCGGAACGCGTGCATTTCAACTTTCGGTGGATTCAGGATTACTCCGGCGGGATGCTCACGGACTGGGGATGTCACCAGGTCGACACCGCCCAGTGGGCGAATGACACGGAGCTGACCGGGCCCACCTCGGTGGAAGGAACGTGCGTATTCGGCCAGGGACTTTACGACACGGCGTGGGACTTCGATCTCACTTACATCTATCGCAATGGCGTGCGTCTCCGGATTGAAAATACCGGCACCGGCCTGCGCTTCGAGGGCGACAATGGCTGGGTGGGGAACACCGGATGGCGCCGGCCGGTCGAGGCGAGCAGCCCGGCGATTCTCGATGCGATCATTCCGCCGCACGGCGTGCATCTCTATACCGAACCGGGTCGCGAGCATCGCAATTTCCTCGATTGCGTGCGTTCGCGGCGCGACCCGTATTTCCCCATCGAGAAATTGCACCGGCTGAGCTCGCTGCTGCACTGCGGCAACATCTGCCTGAAGCTCGGACGGAAGCTGGACTGGAATCCCGATCGCGAGGAATTTGTCGCGGACGACGCCGCGAACCGGTTGCGGGCGCGCGCCATGCGGGAACCCTGGCATCTGTAACCAGCGCTGCTCACGCAAATGAACGAGACAGCGACAAGCGCGAATGAACGCGAATCAAAGGGCCGGATGTGGCTGCGAACTCCAGCGAGTGGACGCATCACCACTCGCTGGCGCTCGCAGCCACGAACCCACTCGCGCACGCTCGCCGCAGGAAAAGTCTTAACCTCGGCGCGCCGCTTAATATGAAAGCAGGAGAAGAGCATTCCCAAACTTTGAAATGTCTCTCGCTCGCCGCGATCATGGCGCTGCTCGCCCTTTCGCTGCGTGCCGCGCCGCCTTCTGAAGACGCCCTCTTGAAGATCGCCGGCGATGCCAAAGCCGGCGTGGTCGAGCGTACGCGCGCGCTCGCTGACTTGCGGGCCGTGGCAACGGATCGCGCGATTCCGACGCTCGCCTCGTTGCTGAACGATCGAGCGTGGTCGTTTTCCGCGCGGTCGGTGCTCGAGGTCATGCCGGGAGTCGCCGCCGAACGCACGCTGCTCGCAACAATGGAGTCCGCCAGCGATGCAACGCTGCGCACGGGGCTGATCAATTCCCTCGGAAATCGTCGCTCCGCCGCCGCAGTTCCTGCCTGTGCGAAAACCCTGAGTTCGCCCGATCCGGCCCTGGTCAGCGCGGCGCTCAACGCGTTGGGCAACATTGCAACTGCTGAAGCGGCACATGCGCTGTCGGTGTATGAAGCCCCCGCGACATTGAACCGTGAATGGGCGGACGCGCTCGTGCGAGTCGCGGTATCATTACCACCGCCGAACCGCGACCGCTCGATTGAATTATTGCGCATCGTCCTCGCGAAAGGACCACCGCCTCAAGTCACCGCAGCCACGATGGCGCTCGCGCGTCATTCCGCTCAGCCCGCCGCCGCGGTCGTGGCGGCATTAACCGCCGAAGACCGGGCAATGAACGTCGCCGCACTCGCCCTGATTCGCTCGGGCGAATTGGGTCCGGAATTGACCGCCGCACTGGGGCCGGCACGTCCGTCGCTTCCCCTCGACCTCCAGGTGCAAGTCCTCTCGGTCTTGCGTGATCGCGGCGACCGCGCGGCCGCACCGATTGCGCGCGCCGCGCTGACCGCCAGCGCTCCGGCCGTGCGCGCCGCGGCGGCCCAACTGCTTTCCGTTGTGGGCGAGCCAGCCGATGCGCCCGCCCTTGTTCGCATGATGATTGGCGCGGAGGAACCTGCCCCGTCGGCGCGCCTGGCGCTCGCTCGTATCCCCGGAGAGGAGACGACCTCCCTGCTGCTCGATTCGTTTCTCGGCGGAGGCGAGGTGCGCGCCGCTGCGCTCGAGGTGCTGGTGAGCCGTGGTCACCGCCCGCTGCTGAAGGAGTTGCTGCACGCCGAGATTTACGCCGACGAGGCGTTCGGCGCACTCGCGGCCGATGCGCTTTTGTCCCTTGGCTCCGGCGACGACCTCGGAGCGGTGCTCGATTTGCACCACGATGTGCCAGCGAGCCGCCGCCCGTTATTGGAAACTGCCGTCAGACGTCTCGCCGCGAAACACTCCTCCCCGGACGAAGCTGCCGAGCTGATCGTCGCGGCTGCAAAAAAACTTCCCGTTTCTGAAGCCACTCAACTCTTCCTGATCCTGGCGGGAATCGGC
>JBBRCR010000646.1:0-4154 GCA_038204695.1 Opitutales bacterium
CACAGTCCATCGCGGCACCGTGGAGAAGGCCGGGCCGTAAGTCCCGCTAAAAACGCCACCCCCTCAGAGATTTTTTCCGTCCGTCAAACGGTCGAAAGCGCAACGAAATCTATGTGACATTAGGCGGGACGCCCGTGCCACGCCAAACCTCACAGCCACCGAATTTCGACTCCACCGCTAATACTCTTGCGCCGCCTCCGCGGCGGAATTGGTTTGGCCTGTCTTGGCTTCTAACGACAAAACTTTCGTCCACCTCCACGTCCACACCGACTACAGCCTGCTCGACGGCTGCTGTCGCATCGACCGGTTGATGGAACGCGCCACGGAGTTGGGGATGAGTGCGCTCGCCCTCACCGACCACGGCAATCTCTACGGCGCAATTGACTTCTACAATCAGGCCAAGGCGAAGGGGATCAAACCGCTGATTGGCTGTGAGCTTTACCTGGTCGAGACCTCGCGGCTCGAAAAAAACGGGCGTTCCGACGAGGGAAAAACGATTTTTCACCTCGGCCTGCTCGCGAAGAATCTCACCGGTTATCAGAACCTGCTGAAGCTCGTGTCGGATGCGCATCTCAAGGGATTTTATTACAAGCCGCGCACCGACTTTGAGCTGCTCGCGAAACATTCCGCGGGTCTCATCGGATTCACCGGCTGCCTCGCGGCGCTCGTGCCGCAGCACCTGCTTTACGATCGTTACGAGGAGGCGCGCAAGGCTTGTGGCCGCTTCGTCGAAATCTTCGGGCGCGAGAATTTTTTTGTCGAAATTCAGGACCACGGCATTCCCGAGCAGAAGAAGATTATCCCCGGGCTGCTCAAACTCGCCGGGGAGTTTCAGCTGAACGTCATCGCCACGAATGATGTTCACTACGTTCGCGCGCAGGACGCCGGCCCGCATGATGCGATGCTTTGCATCCAGACGGGCGCGAAGATCGAGGAGGAAAAGCGGATGCGCTTCGACGGCACGCAATTCTATCTCAAGTCGCGCGAGGAGATGAACCGGCTGTTCATCGAGGTGCCGGAGTCCGTGACGAACACGCAGCTCGTCGCCGAAATGTGCGACCTCGCGATTCCATTTCCCAAGGGCAGCGAGCGTTACCCGCGTTATCCGCTCCCGCCGGAGGTGAAGTCGCACAAGACTCCGGCCGGTTACCTCCACGATCTTTGCGTCGTTGGGTTGAAGTCGCGCTACGGTTACGATTTCGACGCCGTTTCGCAGCGGCCCGTCGTGGCCGAGCGACTCGCGAAGCTCATCGATCTGCCGGCGGGCCAGAAGCCGCAGCCTCCCGATTACAATGGTCTCGCACTCGACGAGGAACTCGCGGTGCGCATGGGCTACGAGCTGTCGATCATCAGTGTCACCGGATTCGTCGACTACTTCCTCGTCGTCTGGGATTTCATCCACTGGGCGAAGGAGCACGGCGTGCCCGTCGGCCCGGGACGTGGCTCCGGCGCGGGCTGCCTTGTCGCGTACCTGCTCGGCATCACCAATCTCGACCCGATCCGCTTCAAGCTGCTCTTCGAACGATTCCTGAATCCCGAGCGTGTGTCGCCGCCGGACTTCGACATCGATTTCTGCATGCGCCGGCGCGGCGAGGTGATCGATTACGTGCGCCAGAAATACGGCGACCAGTGCGTCGCGAACATCATCACCTACGGCACGCTCGGCGCGAAGATGGTCATCCGCGACATCTCGCGCGTGCACAACCTTCCGTTCGCCGACGCCGACCGGCTGGCGAAGATGATCCCCGACGAGCTCAACATCACGCTCGAGGATTCAATCACGAAGAGCGCCGAGCTGCGCGACGAGGTGAACAAGAACCCGGTCGCAAAAAAGATCTTCGACCAGGCCCGCGTGCTGGAGGGCATGGTGCGCAATACGGGCAAACACGCGGCCGGCATCATCATCACGGACAGGCCGCTCGATGAATTCGTGCCGCTGACGTTGCAGGAAGGCGACGTCACCGTGCAGTTCGACATGAACGCGGTGGGCAAGCTGGGCCTGCTCAAGATGGATTTTCTCGGGCTCAAGACGCTCACGGTCATCGCCGATGCGGTGGACAACGTCCGGCGGACGGCGGACCCGGCGTTCGATATCGAAAAGATTCCACTCGACGATCCGAAAAGCTACGCGCTGCTCAACGCCGGCAAGACGGTCGGCGTGTTCCAGCTCGAATCTCCCGGCATGCAGAACGCCTGCAAACTCGTCGGTGTATCCAATATCGATGACATCAACGCCATCGGCGCGCTGTACCGGCCGGGCCCGATGGCGTTCATTCCCGATTACGCCCGCGGCAAAAAGGATCCGTCGACCGTCTCCTACCCTCATCCGCTGCTCGAGCTGTCGCTGAAGGAAACGTACGGCATCATCGTTTACCAGGAGCAGGTGATGGAGTGCGCGAAGATCATCGCCGGCTACACCCTCGGCGGCGCCGACATGCTGCGCCGCGCCATGGGCAAAAAGGACGCCGAGGCGATGGCGAAGGAGCGGCTCAAATTCGTCGAAGGGGCGAAGCGCGTGAACAATATTGGCGAGCGGCAGGCGAACGAAATCTTCGACCTGCTGAACAAGTTCGCGAGCTACGGCTTCAACAAATCGCACTCGGCCGCCTACGCGATGCTCAGCTACCAGACCGCGTATCTGAAAGCCAACTACCCGGTGCAGTTCATGGCCGCGATGCTCAGCGCGGAACTGGGCAACGCGGAAAAGGTTTCCCACTTTATCGCCGAGGCGGGCGCGATGGGCCTGACGGTGCTGGGGCCGGATGTGAACGAGTCCCGTGAGATGTTCACGCCGGTGACAAGCAAGGCTTCGAGTCCGGGTTCAGGCGGTCTGGGTGCGGAAGCGCCAGACGCGAGCGCTCGGGCCGAAAACTCTGCCGTCCCGGTCGGCGGCCGCATTCGTTTCGGCCTGGCGGGCGTGAAAGGCGTGGGCGAACTCGCCGCGCAGAAGATCATCGAGGAGCGGGAAAAGAACGGGCCCTATGCCGACTTCGCGGACCTGGTGTCCCGCGTCGACGGCCGCGCCATCAACAAGCGCGTGCTCGAGCACCTGACCAAAACGGGTGCGTTCGACTTCAGTGGCGCCTCGCGTCGCCAGCTTTTCGAGAGCATCGATTCAGCGCTCGCCGGCGCCGCGGCCCAGGCACGCGATCGCGCCGCCGGGCAGCATAGTTTTCTCGATCTGCTGGCCGATGAAGCCCCGCCGGCGAAGAATGGACGCAATGGCGCGAACGGGGACGCTCGCCGCGCGCCAGCCGCGGTGGCGTCGGCATCGGACTCGCAAGACTTCTCGTCGGCGGAGCAACTCGCGTTCGAAAAGGAACTGCTCGGCTTCTACGTTTCCGGCCACCCGATGGACACGTATTCGGGACTGGCGGATGCGATCGACACCTTCGGCGTCGATGAACTCCTGTCGCAGCCGGACCGCACGGAATTTCGCCTGTGCGGCATCGCGAGCAACCTGGTGAAAAAACTTTCGAAGAAGGACAACCGGCCATGGGTTGCCTTCACGCTCGCGACCAAGACCGCCTCGCTTGCACTGAACATGTTTGCGGACGGCTTCGCGGCGTACGGTCACACGCTGGCCGAAAACGCGCTGGTGCTCGTCCAGGGCACGATCCTTGTGAACCAGGAAGGGGCGCGCATCAACGTGAAGGAATGTTATCCGCTCGACGTCCAGGTGGCCGGACTCGTTAAGAAAGTGACGTGGCTGCTGCATCCGCAGCACCCTGAACTGGGCGGCTTCCTGCGCCTTCTTCGTGAAGCGCTCAACCGGCAGGTGGGCGATACGCGCGTGGAGTTTGGCTTCGTTTTTGAAGACCGCATGGCGCCAGTCGCAGAGGCCAGCGGCGCCCTCACCTGGAAACTCAATGCTCCCGCCTTTCAGCAGTTGCGTGAGCACCCGGCTGTCGCCGGCGTACAGATTGAAACGCGTCTACTCGAATTGAAGCAGGATCGGCGCTGGGCGAAACGCGCCTGAACTGAAAGTGGCACGGGCGTTCCGCCATACCTTTATACACAAGTCGCACTGTCCATGGGCGGGACGCCCATGCCACATCAAACCCACGGGCGGGACGCCCGTGCCACCTCGAACCGTCGGGCGGCCGGCCGGTGACTGATTCAATTCGGTGCGCGGGCCGTGTCCGGCGTGGCAT
>JBBRCR010000647.1:0-4146 GCA_038204695.1 Opitutales bacterium
GGGGGCGGTGAACATTGGACGCGACTTCAATTTTTCGTTTCCGGTCGCGTTGAAAGCGGGCGGCGTCATCAGCCGCCGGCATAACGACACCGAAGCGGGAACGAGCGCCTGGACCTTTACGCCCCCGGGAGGTGCGCCCGCGCAGGTGGCGAGGAATTACGATGTCATCACCGAAAAGGTGTCGGCGCGCAGCAAGTTCACGGACGTCAATGGAGCAACCATCCCCGTGCAGTGGGTGAATCTGGCGAAGTTGAAGAACGTGTACGACACTCACCCCGAATGGTTCGTTTTCAATGCGCCGGCCGCCTACATCAGCCAGGCGACGCTGACCAAAACCATCGAAGAAACCATTTCGGCCGCCTTTGTGCGGAGTGATGTTCGACTGTTCCAGAACCGGCTGTGGCTGGTCAGCGGGGTCCGCTTCGAACGCACTTCGGATGAAGGCTGGGGCCCGCTCAACGATGTACGCGGCACGTATGTCCAGGACGCCAGCGGCAATCTGGTGCGCGACGCCGCGGGGCGGCTGGTTCGCCGCTCGACCGATGCGCTGCAGATCGCCCAACTGCAATACACCCTGAAAGGCACCCACACGAAACGCAGTTACCATGGCTACTACCCGAGTTTCAACGCCAGTTATTCGATCACCCCGAACATCGTCACCCGGGCAGCCTATGCGCGGACCATTGGACGGCCGAATTTTCCGGAGATAATTCCCGGGATTACGGCCGCCGACCCTGACGCGACCGTCGGCAATCGCACGGTCACCGTGATTAATTCCGCCCTGAAACCGTGGTCGGCGAACAACTATGATCTCAGCTTGGAAACGTATGAAGTAAAAGGTGCGGTGGCCTCCGTGAGCCTGTTTCAGAAGGACCTGACTGATTTCTTCGGTTCCACCCGGACTCCGGCCACGTCCGAGCGGCTGGCTGAACTGGGATTGAACGACGACTACCTCGGATATGATATCCTGACCAAGCGCAATGCGGGCAAAGCGAGTCTGCGCGGAATCGAGTTATCCTACCGGCAGTCGTTTGCTCCGTTCCTGCCGGCCTGGGGCAAGGGAATCCAGGCATTTGCCATGCTCACCAGCATGTCGTTGGGCGGTCCGAACGCCGACGACTTGGTCTTCTTCACGCCAAGGACGTCGCAATGGGGCGTCAGCTTTTCGAACCGAAAGATCGACATCCGGGTGAGCGTCAACCAAGTCGGATGGACGAGGCGACAGCCGACGGCCGCAAGCGCCTCCATTCGGCCGAACAGCTACAATTACTTTGCGCCGCAAACCAAGACCGACGCATCCATCTCCTACATGTTCTCGCGCCGCTATACCCTGTATGCTTCGGCCCGCAATCTGTGGGGGATTCCGCTCCGCGGGGGAAATTATTCGCCGGATACGCCGGTCTACGCCCGAATCGATGCGCTGCAGTTTCCCGGTGCGTCGTTCAACTTTGGCCTCAAGGGCGATTACTAGCCGGCGATGAAGCCCAGGAGTGACAGCGGATTGAATACGAATGCCCGGCGGGTTCGGCGCGCGCAAAGGGCGCCGCCCCCGGCCCTGTTGGGAGTTCTGATCATCGGGCTGGGTCTTGCGGCGGGCCCGGGGGCGGCGGCGGAACCGGCCCGCGCTCCCCTTGTTCCCGCGCCGAGCATCGCGGAGGGGGCGCCGATCCAGTACCGGATGGGATTTCTGGGCGTTCCCAGCTCCACCGTGCAGTTCAAAATGCTGCGCCCGGTTCCGTGGACGCGGGAGAATCTGCAGCGGCTGCGAGATCTGGGGTTCAACTCGATCCAGCTTAACGTCGCCTGGGGCCGGCGACCGGCAGACGAGCCCCTGAATCTCGAGGATGTCGTTCAACTGGAGCCGGCGCTCGCCGTCGAATATCCACAGCCGGTCGAGCTTCGCGCCCAGCCCGGTGAGGATGCCTACCGGAAGCGTCGCGCGGACCTGCGCATGCGCTCGGAACTTTGCCAGGCGATGGGATTCCACACCGTGTTTCATTTCGGCGCACCGTACAACGCCCACGCGAAGTTTCAGGGCACGGAACCCAATTGCATCCTGGATGAAAAAACGGTCCGGCGTTACGAGCTGCTGATGGCACGTTTCGCGCGCGACTTCCCGGCCGTCGACGACCTCCTGGTGTACACCTACGATCAAGACGCCTGGCTGTGCAGCGAGTTTGCCAACTGCCCGCGTTGCGCGGCCGTGCCACTCCACGAGCGATTGCCGGGCTTTCTGGACCGCCTCACGGCCACGTGGCGCCGGTTGCAGCCCAAGGGGCGGCTCTGGTGGGAACCGTGGGAATTATCGGCCGGCGAGGTCTACAAATGCCAGGAGCGGATCAAGCCGGAAGGGTTCGGGCTGGTTCTGCACGTAAACATTGCGGAAGTGATGGCGACGTTCGCGGTGGACCGTTGGCTGAAGAACGCGACGGCGCTGGCCGTCGAACGCGGCATGCCGGTGATCGTCGAGTATTTTCTGGGCGGCACCAGTGAGGAGGTAGAGCCGTTGACCCTGGCCAGTCCGTTGGTGACGCTGCGAGGACTCAAGGCGATCGCTGCGCTGCCGGGCGTGGTCGGGGTGAAGGAGTACTACGGTCTCGCACCCGAGCGCGAGGATCCGAATTTGCGGATGACGGGGCTGTTTTTTGGCGCGCCGAACATATCGGAATCGGAAGCCCTGCAGCGGCTGGCTGCACCTTACGAGCGGGCGGCGACTGACGTCCAGGAATTCTGGCGGCTGTGCGGCAGCGCAATGGAGTTTTTTCCTTGGGAGGCTACATGGTATATACGGCGGTTCGGAGAAAAACTTCCCTCTCACCGGGTGGATCAAGAAGCCAAATTGCGCCCTTTCCCGCCCTCGACGCCGTCGTGGTTCTCGAGCCGGCAGTCGGTATTCATACGAATCGCCCCGGTTGAACGCGATCATCCCTGGCTGACCGAGGACATGCAATTGCGGCTCGAGATCGCCGCGGCGCGTTGGCAAGCGGCCGAGGACGTGGGCCGGAAGATTGCGCCGCACGTGCCCGCTCGCCTCGCGGAATCCTTCGGGCAGGTTCTGATGGACACGGGCCGCATCCGGCGCCGGGCGGCGGGCATGGCCTTCCACACGCGTGAAACAAATCTTGCCCGGCTGATGCGCTCGAACTCGCAGCGCCCCGAAGCAGTCGCGCGGGCGCGCCAGGAACTGCTGAAGGTGCTGCGTGCGGACCGCGCGAATTTCGAGGAGGAAATGACCCAGGCGCCGCTCACGTCGACGGGGGCCCGGCAAAACGCGACTTGGAAGGAAATGGACGCCGCCATTGAGGCGCTGCAAAAGGATCCGGACGGTTTTCTGACCACCTATTTGAAATGAATCGACGCCTGTTCGGCCGCCAGATCGGTGCCGGCGCCCTGACGATCCTGCTGCAGAGACTGCGGGCAGGAGACGCGGGCGGAGAGAGCACGCGCACAGTCCGAACGGAAAACCAGGCATCGCGACCTTTCCGGCTGGAAGCTCTGGTCGATTTTCCGGACGACGCGCTCGCCGCGGGGATAACCATTACACCGCGACACCTCGACTCGCTGATGCGAGGGCTGAAAGAACTCTCCGTCCAGCGGGTGAGCTGGGGCTACTACGGTGATGGTCACGGCGGGATGCTATGCCCGACCGGATTCACCGCGGATTACCAAGGCGGTTGGAAACACTACGACGACACGTGCCGCAGCTTGGGCAACCCGCTGAAGGCGGCGGTCGACGCCGGTCATCGGCATGGCTTGGAAGTTTACGGCTACTTCAAGCCCTACGAGACCGGCACCGGCCTGCTGTTCCCCGAAGGGAGTCCCGAAGCCAGGGCCATGGGCCTGCTGCCGCACATCGGCGGACGGCTGGGCTGGCTGGATCCGTTTGTGCGGGACCACCCGGAATTGCGAATCAAACGTCGCACTGACGATCTGCCCGCCAATATAGACCAGGCGGTCGTCACAACAATCCGGCTGATCAAGAAGAATGCTTCGCCGACTCGCATCACGAAAGAGCATCTCCAGATCTGGGTCAGCGAGGGGAACTGGCAATACCGGCAGGCGAACGTGGATTTCACGTTTTCTGACACCGTTGAAGAGGCCGCGCATGACATCTGCGACCACAATGGCAAAGGCCTGACCCACGCC
>JBBRCR010000648.1:0-4146 GCA_038204695.1 Opitutales bacterium
TCGCCGCGTGCCTGCCCACCAGGCGCCGTCTCCATCGATACGACTCACCGGCCGCTGCTGGAGGTGGTCGAGGCGATGGCGGAGCCGATCGCGGCGCGACTCGGCGGCCCATGAGTCTCGCTTTTCCCCAGGTCGAAATGGAGCCCGTGTATGGCGTTTGCCATTACATGATCCGGGTGGCGTTCGACATGCTGTTCCGCGGGGAGGTCTATGGCGTGGAAAACTTGCCGCGAACCGGCGGTTTTCTGTTGGCCGCCAACCATGCCAGTTTCCTGGATCCACCGCTGATTGGCTGCCATCTTTCGCGGCAGATCGCGTACTTCGCCCGCAAGACCCTTTGGCATGGCCGGTTCGCATCGTGGTGGCTCGATGCCGTGGGCACGATCCCGGTCGACCGTGACGGCGGTCAGGATGTCAGTGCGATCAAGCGCGTGCTGAGGGCGATTAAGGAGGAGCGCGGGTTGATCCTGTTTCCCGAAGGCACGCGGTCGCCGGATGGCCAGTTGAAAAGTGCGAAGGCTGGTGTGGGCTTCATCGCCTGCCGCACCCAGGTTCCCGTGGTGCCGGTCCGGATTATCGGCTCGTTCGAAGCCTTTGGCAAAGGTCGCCGCCTGCGGCTGGGCACGCCGGTCACGGTTGTATTCGGAAAACCACTTCCGCCCGCGGTCTACGACGAACCCAAAGCCGGCAAGGAGCGGGCGCAAATTGCGAGCGAGCGAATCATGGCGGAAATCGCGAAACTGCACCCGCCGTCGGACCGGGTGATCTGAATCGTCGCGGCCCGCGATCGAATTTTTGCTCTCGAGCGTTCGAACTGTCGCGCTGGCGCAGCCCCAAACACCAGACGCGCAAAGGCGAAACCGCGCGGCCGCGCTATTCCAGCCCGCACGCTTTCCGCGCGCGTTTTAGAACGACGCTGGCCACGGCCCGGGCTCTCGCGGCACCATCGCGCAATATCCCCTCCACGTGATCGCGATTCGCGGCGAGCTCGGCACGACGCGCCCGGGCCTCGGAAAAGTGGTTCCAGTAGTGTTCGAAAAGCGCCTTCTTCAGATCACCGTAACCCATCCCCCCCGCCCGCAACCGCTCCTCGTGGTCACGCGCCACGTCGGCCGGTGCCACGAGTTTCAGCAGCTGAATGGCGAGATTGCGGTCGGCGTCGGGCTTGGGCTCCTGCGGCGAGCGCGAGTCCATCACAATACCCATGATCCGCTTGCGTGTCGCCTTTTCGTCCCCGAACAAATCAATCGTGTTGCCGTAACTCTTGCTCATCTTCTGACCGTCGAGTCCGGGCACCACCGCGAGATCTTCGCGGATGTCGGACTCCGGCACGACGAACGTTTCGCCGTACGTCTGGTTGAACTTGATCGCGATGTCGCGCGTCATCTCGACATGTTGCTTCTGGTCGCGGCCGACCGGGACCACGTTGGTGTCGTAGAGCAGAATGTCGGCCGCCATCAGCACCGGATAGGCAAACAGGCCGAAGTTCGGCGCGATGCCTTTCGCCGTCTTGTCCTTGTAGCTGTGCGCGCGCTCGAGCAGCCCCATGGGCGTGAGCGTACCGAGCATCCACGTGAGCTCCGTGACCTCGGGCACGTCACTTTGCCGCCAGAAAACGCTGTGCTTCGGATCGAGGCCGCACGCGAGCCAGTCGAGCGCCACATTCAACGTGTGACGCCGTCGTTCATGCGGATCGAGCAGCGACGTCATCGAGTGATAATCGGCGATGAAGTAAAAACACTGGCCGCGCGTCTGCGCCTCGATCGCGGGCCGCATGGCGCCGAGGTAATTACCCAGGTGCAGGGTGCCCGAAGGCTGGATACCGGTCAGGGTTCGCATCGACGAGGGCGTGGACGTAGTGGTGGTGCTCAAGCGCGGGAAATGAACGATCGAGCACGCGTGCGATTGCCGGGGCCGGCAAGCGTTTTTCTCAATCGCGCCGCGGGATGAACTTTATCAGGGACCGCGCGTGGGCAATTGTCGCCTCCGGCAGGAAACCCTGAAACGCAATCGCGGGGGTGACCAGCGACCGCCGGCCCAACACCGTGCCGGGATTCAGGACCACGTTGCAGCCGACTTCGGCATTGTCCCCGAAAATGGCGCCGAATTTGCGCAATCCCGTTTCAAACGTCGCGGATTCGGCTCGCACCACGACCGGCTGCTGATCGAGCCGCAAATTTGAACAAATCACGCCTGCCCCCAAATGCGCGCCGTTACCCAGAATCGAATCACCGACATAACTGAAGTGCGGCACCTCGACCTCATCCATCAGGACGCAATTCTTGAACTCACAGGCGTTGCCGAGCACGCAGCCTTCGCCGACAATCACATTGCCGCGGAGGTATGCCCCCGGTCGAATTTCCGTGCCGGGCCCGATCCAGGCCGGTCCGATCAAAGTGGCATAGGCCGGAAGTTTTACGCTCGGGTGCAGCCACACCGTTCCCTCGAGCTGGACGCCCGGCGGCACGTTGGGCCGCTCCGCCGGCGGCGTGAGAGTCCCCAGCGCAGCGCCGATCTGCTTCAACCATTCCCACGGAGCGACATCGGCGCGAAAGTGGCGCGAGAACTGGGCGAGCGACGGCGGCAGGCTGAAGAAATCGGAAGCTTTCACCAGGGCGATCAATCGCAATTTGGCGCGTCCGCCAAGGCTGCGCGTGAATCCGCCCCGCGCAAAATTGGAGTCATCGCGTTTTTGTCGCCACCACCGTGACCGGCGCGGGCTGCGCGTAATCGTCCCACCGCGCCTGGAGCCACGCCTGATCCGGGTCGCCGTCCTGGACGATGAACCGGTAACGCCATTGATAAGTCTTCCCCGGCACCATTTCCCAATCGCCCGCCTGCGACGGGGCAAAGTTGAGAAACGGAATCTTCGGATTCACGCGCATCGGTTCCGGCGAACGAAAATTCGACGGGTGCGACAACGTGGCGATTCCGGTGAACCGGCCGTCGACGAGGCCGCCCATGTGACACCAGGTCGCGCGGCTCTCGTGCGCTTTGATCCGATCGCGCTCGCCGGTCGAGGTGAGAAAACGCGTTTTGTCGCCTTCGCCGTCCCAGCCGCGATGCCCGCGAATACCGATCCCACCGTAGCGGTATTGCGGCAGCTTGAGCGGACTCTCGCCCATCAGCCGCTGCGTCGAGGTGAGATCGAACATCCAGTAGCGCCGCGCGCCGTCGCCGACCGGATAAATCCGCACTTCCCAACCCTCGTCGATCACGGCTTTCGGCGTTGGCGCCAGGATGTCGATCGAGTTGAACCGCGCCGTCAGTCCGCCGTGCACCGGACCGCTCCAGAACTGCTCCACACCCTTGAAGTCGACGCGGCCGAGCTTGTCCTGGACGTTCCAAAAATCGGGATGGCGGCCTTCGTATTCGGTTTTCACCCACGCAAACCAGATGCCGTGGTGATGGAAATGATCGGGCGGGTAATCACCGGTGACGAGCGTGCCGGACGGACTGAACACCGGATGGAGGTAACCCGCCTGGCGGTAAAAATCAGGAATCTTCGGATCGGGCGGCGTGCTCTTTTCCTCCTGGAACGAAAGAATCACCTGGTCACCGGCACGCGCGGTGATTTTGCCGCCGGCGCGCTGCAACACCACTCCGCCGGATGCCGCCGCCGGCGCCGCGGCGGACTCGAGCCGGTAGGCCGCCTTCGTTCCGCGCGCGAGCTGGCGGACGATGAAGGCGGCTTCGCCATCCGTGATTTGCAACGGCACGTCCTGCCCGCGCGCGTCGCGCAGCCGCCAGTTCGCGCCCGCCGCGGGCAAACGGAACGTCACGATCGTCTGCTCCCGCGCCACGTCACCGGCCGCGATGGTTACGTCGTAAGCCGCGATGGCCGCCCCAGCCGCGGGCGCCAGCGGCAGGAAAAAAACGAGAGCAGCAAACACGAGCCAGGCAATGGTACAGTTCTTCATGGTAAAAGGGCGGGAATGGAGGAAAAAGCGAAGAGCGAGTTTAGCCAATGCGAGAGTTGCGACGCGGCGCAAATCAGCTTTTGAGCACTCTGGAAAGTGGCAGGGGCGTCCCGCCAGTGGACAGCGCGGAGCGCCGCCAGGTCATGGGCTGCCCGCGCACAGCTTAGCATTTGCCGGCCCACGCGGCATTGCCACAGTCACGACATGCTTCGCGCCGCCGGCCTAT
>JBBRCR010000649.1:0-4128 GCA_038204695.1 Opitutales bacterium
CTGGCTCCGGTCGATCGTGTCGGAGCGAAATGCCCCGAGGAGAATCAGGCGTTTCTTCCAGAACGAAAGATTGGCAGAGGTCTGAAAATACTTGGTGGTCGCGTCGCTCAGGCTGGTCGCGTCGTTGCGATTGGAGGCGAGGACCCAGAGGGGATTGTAGGTGCGGGAGGTGCCGGCGATTGGATCGATGAGGGTGACTTCCTTCGGATCGACGATGGCGCGTTCCTGCTGATTCCAATAGTAGCGGTAGCGCAGCGTCTGCGTGCGGGTGCTGGAGGTGAGGCCCCAGGCGCGCGGGTCGGCGTCGAACGGCAGCATGAAATACTCGCGGGTGCGGAAGAGTTCCTGGTTCTCGATGGCGCCGATCGCGTTGAGGCGGATATCGACCCAGCGGGTGTCCTTCACATAGGCGGTGGCGAGGCGGAGGGCTTTGTTGGTGGTGTCGGTTTTCTGGCGCTCCTGCCGACCGATTTCGTTGTAGGGTTGGAGAAAAGTGGGATTGGTCGCGCCGTCGGGCAGGAGCCGGTTGAGATCGATCGCCACGCTGTTGTAGCCGACGATGTTGCCGGAGCCCTGAAAATAATTGATGAGACCGTAGTTATTCGCGCGATTGACCGCACCGGAGAGCTGGAGGTTGAGCGAATCACTGACGCGCTGGTCAAGGAACAAGGTGACGTCGCGGAAGCGGTTGGACGAGGTGGGGGTCGGGCCGATGTTGGTGAACGAGCGGGCCGGCGTTTGGAAGCTGGAGCCACGAATCGCGGCGTCGTAGATGCCCGGCGTGGTCGCGGGTTGATCGATGAGGGCGGCGCCGGTGTAGCCGAGCTGGGAACTGCTGATGGTCGATACACCGTTGATGAGACGCTGGCCGGAAAACGCCACGGTCTGCATCGTGCCGGTGTAGCTCAGCGCAGTGTCGAAACCGCGGCCGGATGCGGGAGAGATGACCCAGGAATTGGTGCCGATGCGCGAAGCGCCGAAGCGTGTCTGACTGGGAAGAGTCGCGGGTTGGAGTCCGGAGTAAACGGTCGCGCCGTCCCACCCCGAGAGCGAATCCGTAAGCGAGGTCATGCCCGCGGTGACCTGCTGCTGGTAATAGTCGCCGATGACGGAAAGGCGGGTGTTGCGCGTGAGGTCGACCGTGACGGAGGGCGAGACGCCTTTGCGTTGCGTGCGTTCCCAGTCGCGCCACGTCTGCGTGTCCTGCCACGTGGTGACGACGCGGGCGGCGACCCGGTTCTTCAGCGAGTAGTTGGCATCGAGGGTGGAGCGGTAGGAATCCCACGACCCGTATTCGGCGCGGAGCTCGGTGGCGTTACGGCCGATGCGGGCGCTTTTGACGACGGCGTTGGCCGTGCCGCCGATGGTGCCGGTGCCGAAGAGGCTGGAGTTGGGACCGCGGGCATAGTCCATGCGCTCGAGGTTGTAGGTCGAGGGATTGGAGCCGCCGCTGAAGAAGTTGCGGTTGCTGGCATTGGCGCTGACCCCACGGATGGTGCTGCTGCCGGTGCCGCCGAAGAGCTGGCCGCCGCCGTCGTCGGGCGTGGTCGTGGCATTGACCGTCCAGTTGATGGCCTCGTTGAGGTCGCTGAGATTGAGCGAGTCGAGGAACTCACGCGTCTGCACCGAATACGCGACGGGCGTGTCGACGAGGTCGGTGGCGAGACGGCCGCCGGCGAGGGAACTGGCAGCGACGAAGCCTTGGTCGCGGCTCGTATTCACCTCGAAAGGTGAGAGCTTGACGGTGATGGTTTCGGCCGGCGGGACAGGGTTGGGAGGAGCGTTTTGAGCACGGCCAGGCAGGGCGGCGATGATCAATGCAGTGGCGACGACGAAGGCCGCAATGCGCGGCGCGGTGGGGTTGCTCATGGTGGTTTGGGGAATTGACTGCAACGGGGAGCACCAAAGGGTTCGACTCCTTTGGTGCGTTAGCGTAACGCAGATCGGGGTGAAACCGCTTCCTGCCGAGAATTCTGTCGCCGACGCGCCTCCGACTATGCGCCGCATCGCGGAGTTGGCCGGCGTGAGCCCGATGACGGTGTCGCGCGCACTGGGGAATCGTCGGCGGATCGCCGACGAGACCCGCCGGAAAATTCACGCGATCGCAGAAAAGATCGGCTATCGCCCGGACCCGGAGTTGAGCAAACTCATGCATCACCTGCGCGGCCGGAAGCTGCCGAGTTTTCAGAGTTTGATCTGCGGCGTGACGACCCGTGCAGCCAGCGCCAAAGAGCCTTACAGCGAAGCCGTGACGGGGGGCGCCCGGACTCAAGCGGAGCGTCGGGGCTATGGGTTCATGTTGCTGCGGGTGGCGTCCGATGCGAGCGACTGGAGCGGCGCGCAACGCATCCTTCGCAGTCGTGGCGTGCAAGGAGTCTTGCTCCTTCCCCAGCAACAGCCCGTCGACCTGACGCGATTGCTCGACTGGACGGAGTTTTCCGTGGTGGCGGCGACGTCCAGTGCCATCGCTCCGGCCGTGCACCGGGCAACACCGCAGCATTTTGGGAATGCCCTGTTGCTCTGCCGCAATCTGGCGGCCCGAGGCTATCGGCGGATTGGGCTCGTGATTGGACGCGACCACGATGTGCGAGTGGATCACCTTTTCAGCGCTGCGGTGACCTGGCACGGATTGAACGAAGCGGCGGAATTTGTGCCGCCGCTGATCTTCGACCGGGACGCCTCGTTGGTCTTACCGGACTGGTTCAAGCAACAGCAGCCCGATGTGATCGTCGCATCCGAGGAAGCCGTCGTCCGCGACTATGGCCGCATCTTAAAACTGAGGGTGCCGGGTCCGGTCGCTTTCGCGACGACCAGTGTCGGGCCCGAGTCGGGCCGCAGCAGCCTGATTGTCGGAGGGATCGACGAATTGCCGGCGGAGATCGGGGCAGCCGCGGTCGACTTGCTGGTCAGCATGATCGAGCGGCGGGTGCGGGGATTACCTGTCTCGCCTGCCTCCACGTTGCTGGCGGGGCGTTGTCGGATCGGGGGCGCGAGGCGGTCGCGGGAGTAGGCGGCGCCGATGCCGCTGCCGCACGGGACTGCGGCCTACTTGGATAGGCGCTGACGAAAAAACGAGGTCATCGAGCAAAAGCTGGGTTAGGTTGATAATCTTACGCTGTCCGAAAACTTCCCACCCAACCGAGCTGACGGGGCCCTTTCGCGGTCGTCCTTCCCTCCACGAATCATACTTCACGTGCCAGAGCTATCGCGCAGTCGATCCGTGCGTCGGTCACGTAGCCAGCCGCGCCGCGCGAGCGCGATGACGCAGACGGAAGGGGAAGTTTTCATGGTAGGGGAATCGGCCAGACGTAGCCGACGGCAATTTTTTCGCGTTCGATGCGCGCGGTGAAGTCGGCGATGCGCGCGGCGTGGGCCGGATCGGCGGCCAGGTTGCGGAGTTCGCGCGGGTCGCTCTGCAGGTCGAAAAACTCGACGCGGGCGTGCAGCGGGTAGCGGATCAATTTCCAGCGCGCGTCGCGGAGGGCGAACTGCTCGTGGCAGAAATGAGTGAACGCGACCTCGCGCAGCGTCGTCGGTTCGCCGCGGAGGATGGGCACGAGGCTCATCCCGTCGATCCGTGCGGGCGGGGTCAGGCCGGCGAGGCGGCACAACGTCGGGAAAATATCCATCATGTGGACGAACGCGGTGCTGTCACGATGGGCGATGCCGGGACCGGCGATGACGAGCGGAATGTGCATGCCGCCGTTTTCGTAGAGATCGGATTTCGCAAAGCGCCCGTGTTGGCCGAGGGAGAAGCCGTTGTCGCCGAGAAACACGACGAAGGTGTTCGGGTCGGCCCCGGTCTCCTGCAGCGCGTCGAGGATCTGTCCGACCCCGTCATCGAGAAACGAAATGGACGCGTAGTATTGGGCGAGGGCCTCGCGCACCTGCGCCTCGGTCCAACCCGTGGCGGCGATCGCAGAGGGCTTGGGGGCCTTGCCAGATTTCTGTGCGCGCTCGGCCTGCTCGACAGGCTCAGACCTCCTGACCCCACCTGAAGAGAAGTTGGGGAGAGTGGAACGAAAAAGAGCCGCCAACGGGAGCGGGGCCGGTCAGTATTGAAGACGGGAGGCGGAAGTGGCAGCGGTGGGGATGCCCCAAATTCAATTACCGATGTTTCCAGCGGGC
>JBBRCR010000650.1:0-4116 GCA_038204695.1 Opitutales bacterium
CCGCAGCGGCCTGCTCGGACGGTTCATCCGCGACAAGTGGCGGCTTGTGGGCACGTACTTCATCGGCGAGGAGACCATCAACGTCGCGCGCACCAAGGCGAAGAACCAGGGCTATTATGCGGTGCTCGACTATAACTTCACGGAGGGTCTCGGTGCGTTCATCCGCTACGACAACCTCGATCCCAACAAGGACATCGGTCGCAACGAGACTTCAATGGTCCTCGTCGGCTTGAACGGGCTCCTGTTCCAAAACGAGAAAACGGGCGCCCGCTGGCAGGTCGAGTATTCGGTGAAGGATTCCTACCTCGGCGGCGGCATCAATGCCCGCGGCACGACGAAGTTCTCCGACCAGCGCATTTTCGCCCAAGTCACCTGGGGCTTCTAATTGGTCAGGTCCAGGTAATGGTCTCAACAGCGCGGGCTGGGTTGCCCGCGCTGTTTTTTACATAGCAACCCGCGAATCGTGGCAAGAAATGCAGCGAATTTCGCAAGCGCGACAGGGTAAAGACCATCGCGCGACATGCTCCCGCGACTTCATATCATGAACATGCGGATCCTGATTGTGGAAGACGAACGCAAGGCCGCGGCCTACCTTGAAAAAGGCCTCTCCGAGAGCGGATTCGTCGCGGAAGCCGTGCATACCGGCGACGACGGTCTCCATCGCGCTCTGACCGAATACTTCGATCTCATTGTACTGGATGTAATGCTGCCCGGCCGCGACGGGTGGTCGGTGCTGGGAACCCTTCGCCGCGCCGGTCGCCAGACCCCGGTCCTGTTCCTGACCGCGCGCGATGCGGTGTCGGACCGCGTGCAGGGGCTCGAACTCGGCGCCGACGATTATCTGGTGAAACCGTTCGCGTTTTCCGAATTCTTGGCCCGGGTCCGCTCCATCCTTCGCCGCGGTCCCGGCCGCGAGGTCGAGACCCTCCGCGCGGCCGATCTCGAACTGGATCTGGCGCGGCACAAGGCCGTACGCGCGGGCCAGAAGCTGGATCTCACGCCGAAAGAGTTCGCCCTGCTCTCCCTCTTCATCCGGCGGAAGGGCGAAGTCCTGTCCCGAACACTCATTGCCGATTTGGTTTGGGAGATGAACTTCGACAGCGACACCAATGTTGTCGATGTGGCGGTGCGAAGGTTGCGGGCCAAAGTCGATGACCCCTTCGAACGCAAACTCATCGGCACGGTGAGGGGCGTGGGCTACGTCCTCGACGAAACCTGAACCTTGGCCATGCGACTGCAAACCCGGCCGGTTTCCATCGCAACGCGGCTCGCCTGTTTTTACCTCGCGGCCACGGCGGTGCTCCTGCTGGTGGCGGCGGCATTCCTGTACGTGGGTCTGGCGCGCAGCCTGCGCACCCAGGACGAGCATCTGCTCGCCAGCAAGATCCGGGTGCTGCGGCACCTGCTGGTCGAGGAGCAGAACTCGCAGGCGCTGGAAAGCGAAATTGAGCATGAAGCCGGTGAGGACCAGCTGCTGAAATACTACCTGCGGGTCGTGGGAGCGGATGGGCATGCGCTGGTGGAGACCCCCCGCATGGCCGAGCTGCTGCCATTGAGGCTGTTCACCGACGCCGATGCGCCGCGCGCCACCGGCACCGTGCGGGAATATCGCGACGCCACCAATGGCCGCGAGTTTTTGCTCCTGGTCGCCTGGGCGCACAGCTTCGCGCCCGGCGGCGAGACGCGCACGCTGCACATCGCGCTCGATACGTCGATGAACCGGATCATTCTCGGCGATTACCGCCGGCACGTGCTGGCCGTGTTCGCGTGCGGCGCGGCATTTGCCGCCATCGCCGGCATCGTTCTCACGCGAGCCGGTTTGCGCCCGTTGCGCGTCATGACGGGGACAATCCATCGCATTACCGCGAGCAAGCTGGATGAACGCGTGCTCGCGCCAACATGGCCGGCCGAACTGCGCGACTTGGCGGGAGCGTTCGATGGCATGCTCGATCGACTGGAGCATTCGTTCAACCGGCTGACCGAATTCTCCGCCGACATCGCCCACGCGATGCGGAATCCGATCAACAATCTCCGCGGCGAAATCGAGGTGGCACTCACGCGACCGCGTTCTCCCGCCGAATACCAGCAGACCCTCGGCTCGAGCCTGGAAGAACTCGAGCGGCTGTCGCGGTTGATCGAGGGGCTGTTGTTCATTGCCCGCGCCGACAATCCGCAGGCCGCATTGGAGCGGGTGGAATTTCCCGTGCGCGAGGAGATGGATGCGGTGCGGGAGTTTTATGAAGCGCTCGCGGCCGAGCGGCAGGTCGTCGTATTCTGCTCCGGCGAAGCGTCGCTGCGCGGCGATCCCGCGCTCGTGCGCCGCGCGATCAGCAACCTCGTCGCCAACGCGCTGAAGTTCACGCGGGCCGGCGGCCGTGTCTCGCTCGAAACGCGCGTCCTCGGTGACGGCTCGGTCGAGATCACGGCGGCCGATACGGGTTGCGGCATAGCCGAGGAGAATCTGCCCAAGGTTTTCGAGCGGTTCTTTCAGGTCGACCAACCCCTCCCGACCCGACCCCGGAAGATCCAGTTTCCTAGCAGTTTATAGCCGCAATGATCCGTTGCGCCTTCTGCTATAATCACAGCGTCATTTCGCGGCCACGAGCACTATAACCATGCTGTATAGCATGTCACGTTTTCACCACATCCGGATACCGGACACCGTTGTCACTCTTGACCCCATTTTCATTCCACCGCGGCCCACCCGGAAATCCCGTGACCAACGTCCGGAACGATGGGCCCGATGCTTGGACGATTACCCTTCAAGGCCGGCCGTCGATCGGCCTGAAAATAAATTCAACCACTGAAGAAACTGCTCCCGGATTCCCCATCCGCGGACTCTCTTGGCCGGTCATCGCTCGCTAATAAAACTTTGTCGGAATCGACGCTTCTTGATTTTCCCGTCGCCCTCACGCAAAGCGGTGCCGCTTCAGGGACCGTGCCCAGCCACCGGCCGCTTGCATCAAACCGGACGGTTCCGCAATCTGCGCGGATGCCCAAACCGACCCGACGCCTTTCGCGGGCCGATATCATCCGTGCGTTGACCCGTCTCGGAAAACTTTGCGCGGAAACTCATAGCCGGGTCGAAATCGCCATCTACGGCGGCACCGTCATGATGCTCGCCTACAACTGCCGGGAGGCCACCAAGGACATCGACGCCGTCTTCCATCCGCCGGAAGTCGTCGAGCCCCTCATCCAACAGGTCGCCCGCGAACAGAAACTGCCAGAGGATTGGATGAACAGCGGCGTCGGTGCGTTCGTCGCTGGCCGGGAAGAGCGAGTCCTGTTTTCTCAACTCCAGGTTCCCGGTCTCGCCATCACCCGCCCCTCGGCCAAATACCTGCTCGCCATGAAGTGCCGGGCAGGGCGGCTGCCGACGCCGTTCCGTTCCGGCGATTCGGCGGATATCGCTTTTTTGCTCCGCGAACTCGCGATCCGTTCCATGGCTGAGGTCGACGCCATCGCCGCCGAATTTTACGGCACCTCGGCGCTGGAGCCGGGCAAGCGCTGGTTGGTAGAAAAACTCCTGCAGGAGGTGCGCCGTGGTTAAAGCGTCGGAGCGTTCGTGGCGGCGGCCCCGAAGTCTGTTCCAAGTCGTCCGCGACGCGGCAACCACCGAGGATATCGGCTACAATCTGGCCGACTTCCTCGATCACGTAAACCTGCTGGCCAAGCAACCGATGGCGGCCGCCCGGGTGACCGCAAGTCTGCGGACCGAACCTCCCCGGACGGGCAACGCCGTGCAGGACGCCTATCTGGCCGCCGTGGCGGCGCATCTCTCATACCGACTCCGGCTGCGACCGCCCGTCTGGGCCGACAAGAAATATCGCCGGCTCGAACACCCGTGGTTCGCGCTGCCCGATACCTGGGCCCGTGCAACCCTGCTCCGCGATTCGCCTCCGGCTTTCAGAGAGCGGAATCTTTTTACGACCGAAGACGCACTCCACCGAGTTTGATTTTTCTGCAGGGCACCGCCGCAATTCCTGCCTCTGCTTCGCGTAGCGCTGCCCCTTCTCACCTCCTCCGCAGGCACACACACCCACACCACCCACCACCGACTCGCCACGATCAGCCATGACGCGCCCCGCCTGCCTTGTTGCCGTTGTTCTTCGCGCT
>JBBRCR010000651.1:0-4075 GCA_038204695.1 Opitutales bacterium
GCCGTGGGCGTAGAGGCGCACGCCGTTCCAGGTGCGGTGGAGGTTGGGGCCGTCGCTCAAGCTCACGAGCTGGCGAGGACCGTCCGCGAATTCCTGACGGCCGACCATGGCGCCGACCAAGGTCGAACCGACATATCCGCGGGCATCCGCGAACACCTGTTGCAGCGACACACTGTTCTGAAAGTTGCCGGGAGCGGTTGCGCGCCGGCCTTCGACCTGTCCCGAGCCGATCTCGCTATAGACGCGGAAATTCGGATTGAGGCGCAAATCCGCGCCGAGGATGCCGCGGAGCAGGCTCTGCCGATAGTCATCGCCCCGCGTTAGCTGCGCATTGTCGTAACTGTCGTAGCGCAGCCGTGCTTCGGCGCTCAGCGTCAGGAAGGCCTCACCGCCAAGTAAGATGGCCTTGAGGGGTGGCGCTTTCCCAGCCTCGCGCATTCCCGTCCAGTCGTCAGCCCAACGGCTGACAAGCAAGCCGTTCCCAGCTTCCGGCCCCCACCCGGCGGCGTTCAGCGGATAGGGATCGGCGGGGGTTGGGGCATCTTTGCCTGGCTTCATCGCGCCTTGGCGATTGGTGCTCGCCGCCCTTTCCGGCGCGACCGGCGTCAAGGCCTCGCCATACGCGAGGTTGGCGCCGACGAACACGCCAATCGCGCACACACCGATCACCCAGAACTTCTTTAGCGCCGTGGTCGTCATGCGACTTAAGCGCGGCTCAGGAGCGCGGCGGCCTTCGGGAAATCGACGACCGGCTGGGCGACGTGATTGGTGTAGTTAGTGTCTGGCCGGAAACGCGCCTGAGCACTCCGGCCCAGAGGTAAAATCCAGATTTCGTGGAGCAAAGCGCGCCTCGAATGCCGACGGCATGGCAGGTGCCCTACGAGGGAACCCCGCGTTTCCCCCCGCCACATTCGTCATGCGCCAACGTTATTCCCCCCAGCCCGACCTCGCCACGGTGCCGATTGAAAACATCGTGCTGCCGCTTACGAGCCGTGACGAACTGCCGCCGATCCTCGCCGGGCTCCAGTGGATCTGGACGCACCCGACGCTCAAGACCGAGATCTTCGCCCTGCTCGAAGCGAAAATTATCAACGGCAAAAAGGCCACCGGCCGCACCGGCATGGACCTGTGGCAAATCCTTGTCCTCGGCACCGTGCGGCTCGGCCTCGACGCCGATTACGACCGTCTCGAACACTTCGCCAACTACGACACCCTGCTGCGCGAGATGCTCGGCGTGGCCGCCACCCCCTGGGGCGCCGACCCGCGCGTGTTCGCCCACCAGACCTTGCGCGACAACGTCGCCCTCCTCGACGATGCGTTGCTCCACGCCATCAACGCCCGCGTGGCCGCCGCCGGCCGCGCCGTCTTCAAAAAAAACGCCGCCGCGCCGCTGAGCCGCTCGCGCTCAAAGTCGACACCTACGTCCTGGAGACCGACGTGCATTTCCCCACCGACCTGAATCTGCTCTGGGACGCGGGCCGCAAGTGCGTGGACCTGATCGAGAAATTTTGGGACCAGTGCGCCTACGCCCTACCCGGCTGGCGCAAAGCCAAGGACTGGCGCCGCCGCCTCAAGACGCTGGAGCGGACCACCAGCAAGGCCGTCCACGGCGGCGGCACCGGCAAGGAAGCCCGCGTACTTCAGGCCGTGCGCGCGTATCTGAACTCCGGACATGAACTCGCCGCCAAAGTGCAGGCGAGCCTGCTCGGCCTGTGCGACCAGCCCATTGCGCTGCCACACTGGGAAACCCTGACCTATTTTCACGCGATGCTCGTCAAACACCTCGACTTGGTCGCACGCCGCCTGCTCCGGCACGAGACGATTCCCGCCGCGGAAAAAGTGTTTTCGCTCTTCGAGCCGCACCCCGAATGGATTCAAAAAGGCAAAGCACGCCCCAACGTCGAGCTGGGCCACCGGCTGCTGATCGCCACCGACCAACACGAGTTGATCCAAGACTACGACGTGCCGGTGGGCGGCGTCGACGTGGACCAAAGCGTGCCCGTGGCCGACCGGCTGTTGCACCGCTACGGCGCGGGCAGTCTCGCCAGCCTGAGCTTCGACAAAGGCTTCACGCGCGGCGCGGACCGGGAACTGCTCAGCCTCTACGTGCCGACGGTCGTGATGCCCAAACGCGGCCGTAAGACGGAAGTGGAGACGGCGCGCGAACACGAAAAGAACTTCGTGGCGCTGCGCCGCCAGCACCGCGCGGTGGAGAGCGCCATCAACGCGCTCGAGCATCATGGGTTGAACCGCTGTCTGGATGTCGGGCTGGCGGGCGACCAGCGCTACGTCGGCTACGGCGTGCTGGCGTATAACCTGCACGTCATCGGACGGGAGCTGCTGGCGCGGGCGCGGACGCGGCTGGCGCCAGCGCGCGCGGCCGCCTAAAGCGGCCCGCCTAGTATCGGAACCTCAAGCACGACGGGAGCGGTGTCTTTGTCGCCGGCGATTTCGGGCCGATTCACCGCGCCCGGCCGTCCCGCCGGGAAAAATCGGCGTGACCCTCGCCGGCCCGCTGCCGGCAAAACACGCTCGCGCTGCAAAAGCACGCGTTTCCGGCCAGACACTAGTTGCGGATTTTGTTGATTACTCCGGCCGGTGAATCCGGCGGAAAGGGATGGGTTCGGGGTTTTCAGTCGCGTCGGGACGAAGCCGATAGCTCGCAGGATTCATGGGCTGCGTTGTTGATCGGTCGTGCCCGAAGCGCAGCGCGTTTAGCGAGCGCCCGGCTGCCAACCGCGACGGCGAGGGCGGCGACGATCAAACCCGCTGCGACCGCGAATGTGATCCGCATACCGGCAGCGACGGACTCGGGGTGCGCGGTCGTTATGTTGTTCGTCGCCGAGGCCGCGGCAAACACGGCGCCCATGACGGATGCTCCGGTAATGAGTCCGAGATTGCGCGACAGGCTCAGCATACCGGAAGTAACGCCCCGCTGCTCGGCGCGAGTATTCGTCATGAAGACGGTGTTGTTGGACACCTGGAACAACGCGTAGCTGGCGGTAGTGAGAACGATGGGGGCGATGTAGCCCACGAGGCCGAACTTCGCCGGCAGCAGGGATAATGTGATGGCGCCGGCCACGATTCCGACCAGTCCCACGATGGTCATGGGTTGTGCGCCGAACCGATCTACCATGCGGCCGGCCGGCACCCCGTTGAGCGCGGCGACGAGAGGACCGGCCGACAACGCGAGGCCAACCATTGCGGTTTCGAGCCCGAGCGCCTGCGAAAGGTAGAATGGACCAACCACCAGCGTGGCCATCATCACCGTCGAGACGAGCGCGCTCGTGGCGAGGCTCGCACTCATCACGGGATCGCGGAAAATCGCCAATCGAATCAAAGGTGATTTTGCTTTCGCCTCGGCTAACACGAAGAGAGCGAGGCCGCCGCCCGCGGTGAGCAGCAGAGCCAGGTTGAGCGAACCAAAGCTGCCGCGCCCGAGGGTCATGGCCAGTGCGTAGGCCGCGAGCGTCAGCGCCAGCAGGAGCGTTCCCACAGGGTCGAAGCCCGTCCGATCCATCTTCGCCGTCCGGGGATCGGTGGGCAGGTAGCGATGCGCGAGCAGAAAATTCAGGGTGCCCAACGGCACATTGATGAGGAATATGGTTCGCCAGCCGAACCCGGCGATCAATACGCCGCCGAGCGAGGGGCCGAGCGTAGTGCCGATGGCAGACATCGTTCCGAGCAGCCCCATAGCGCTGCCGGTCTTTGCCTTCGACACGGTCTCACCGACAAAGGCCACGGTGAGGGCCAGCATGATCGCCGCGCCGAGGCCCTGGGCCGCGCGGGCGGCGATGAGCAACGAGAGTGTTGATACGATGCCGCACAAGAGCGAAGCCACCGTGAACACCCCGATCCCGGCCAGCAAAAGCCGGCGGCGGCCGACGATGTCACCAAGTCGGCCGACGCTCACGATCAAGGTCGTGATGGCGAGCAGATAGGCGAGGACGATCCATTGGACTTCCTGAAAGGAGGCGTTGAAAGCCCGCGCGAGCGTTGGCAAACCCGCATTGGCGATGCTCGTGTCGAGCGAGGCCATCAGCATGGACAGGGAATGCCCCGTGAGTGCCCACCG
>JBBRCR010000652.1:0-4058 GCA_038204695.1 Opitutales bacterium
GTCGAGTCGGAAACGGCGACGAACTTCACCGCGGCAGCAAAGCAAGCGGGCGGGCCGCCGGCCGGCGCGTGCGTAGGCCGCCGGCTAGCGCTGCGCTTGCCCCACAGATTTGCCATCGCGTATGGCGTCGCGCCAAGGGCGCGGTTGACCGGAAGGGCGACATTCCAGTCGCCCGAGACCGGGTGACCGAACGTACATCGGCGGCAGGAAAGCCGCCGCTCCGGTGCGAATGCCAACGTGCTTGGCAAGAATTGTGGGGCAAGCGCAGGGCTAGCGGCCCACCAGTTCGCCGAGCGCCCTTTGCGTGCGCGCGTATTCAGCTTTCAATTGCGCCACGAGTTCGTGGACGCCGTCCAGTCCCTTGACGCGGGCTTGGTGCTCGAGTTTCTCGGCCACCGCGCGGAGCTTCACCGCTCCGAGATTGGCCGCGCTTCCCTTGATGCTGTGCGCAGCGCGGGTGAACGACGCGAGATCGTGCCGCACCAGGCTCTGCGTGAGTTCGATGATTCGCGCGGGTGTGTCCTCGAGGAAAATGCCGGTTATCTCGCGCAGAAATTCGTCATTATCTCCCGCGCTGAGCGAACGCAGGTTTTCAAGCGCGTGGGGGTCGATGACGGGCGCGTAGGGCATGCGGTGTCTCTGCTGAGTGGCCCCGTGGGGAATCGGCATCAATGCATTCTTGGAACCCCTGATCAGTTCCACAGATTTTTGACTCCTGAGCGCCGCGGTTTGCCTCGAGCAAACCCGCCGCGCGCGGCAGGAGGTTCACGTTCGCCGATCGTGAATCTCCGGTGGGTGGCAAAGCAGCCAAACGTCGACCCGGCTACGCACTTTCTGAAAACTCGCATCAGGACATCAGAATATGTTGATATTTGCTTGCGCCGGCTTTCTCGCCGGCCTTTCTTCCTCACCCTCATCCCCATCTCTCATGGCTAAATCATTCGTGTTTTCTTCCGAGTCCGTCGGCGAAGGTCATCCCGACAAAGTGGCTGATTTCATTTCCGACAGCGTGCTCGACGCCTGCCTGGCGCAGGACCCCAAGAGCCGCGTTGCCTGCGAAACCCTGGTCAAAAGCAATATGGTCGTCCTGGCCGGCGAGATCACCACCGCCGCCAAGGTGAACTACGAGTCGATCGTGCGCGAGGCGGTGCGTGAGATTGGCTACCTGCATGACGACGACGTGTTTCACGCCGACAAGGTTTTCATCACGAATCTGCTCACCCGCCAGTCGCCCGACATCGCGCAGGGCGTGGATGAGCGCGCGGCCGTCGGCAAGGAAACGGCGGAGCAGGGGGCCGGCGATCAGGGGCTGATGTTTGGTTATGCCTGCAACGAAACCCCGGAGATGATGCCGACCGCGATCATGTTCGCGCACCGCCTCGGCCGGGAGTTGACGAAACTCCGCAAATCGGGAGTCGTGACCTGGCTCCGGCCCGACGCGAAGTCGCAGGTGTCGATTCGCTATGTCGACGACAAGCCCGTGAAAGTGGAGAACGTGGTGATTTCGACCCAGCATGCGGCGAGCGTGCAGCATGAAGCCATCCGTGAATTTCTCGTCGAAAACGTCATCAAGAAAGTCATCCCGGCCAGCTTGATCGACGCCGATACGAAGTTCCTCATCAACCCGACGGGCCGGTTCGTTGTCGGCGGCCCGGAAGGCGACTCCGGCCTGACCGGCCGTAAGATTATCGTGGATACTTACGGCGGTTGGGGCCGCCATGGCGGGGGCGCCTTTTCGGGCAAGGATCCCTCGAAGGTGGATCGATCGGCCGCTTACATGTGCCGCTGGGTGGCGAAGAACATCGTCGCCTCGGGGCTGGCGGACATTTGCGAGCTGCAGGTCGCGTATGCGATCGGCCATCCCGAGCCGGTCTCCATCTGGGTCGACGCCATGGGCACCGCGAAGGTCGCGGAGGAAAAGATTTCGGCCGCGGTGCGGCAGGTGTTCAGCTTCAAGCCCGCGGCCATCATCAAGGCCCTCGATCTGCTGCGGCCGATTTATCGCAGCACCACCAACTACGGCCACTTCGGCAAGGATGAACTTCCCTGGGAGCAAACCAACAAGGTCGCGGAACTGCGCGCCGCCGCCGGCCTCACCGGGGCCAGACCAACCCAACGCGAAACCGTCAAAGCCTGATTCCACATGTCCACTACTCTAAAAGCGCCGTCCGACCGCGAAACCCGCGATTACCAGGTCCGTGACATCACTCTCGCCGAGTGGGGACGGAAGGAAATCGGCATTGCCGAGCACGAAATGCCCGGACTGATCGCCGTGCGCAAGAAATTCGGCCCGCAGAAGCCGCTCGCCGGCGTGCGGGTCACCGGTTCGCTGCACATGACCATTCAAACGGCCGTCCTGATCGAGACGCTGCAGGAGCTGGGCGCGGATGTGCGCTGGGCCTCATGCAACATTTTCTCGACGCAGGATCACGCGGCCGCGGCGATCGCCAGGGCGGGCACCCCCGTCTTCGCGTGGAAGGGCGAGACGCTGGAGGAGTATTGGGATTGCACCCTCAGGGCCATCGCGTTCCCCGGCGGCCAGGGGCCGCAACTCGTGGTCGACGACGGCGGCGATGTCACCCTGCTCCTGCACAAGGGATGCGAGCTGGAAGAGGGTAGCGATTGGGTGAATACGCCTTCCTCCTCGCACGAGGAACAGGTGATCAAGAATCTGCTCAAGCGGGTGCACCAGGAGGATCCCCTGCGCTGGACCGGCTACGCCAAGCAGTGGCGCGGCGTTTCCGAGGAGACCACCACCGGCGTGCACCGGCTCTATCAGATGCTCGAGAAGGGCAAGCTCCGCGTGCCCGCGATCAACGTCAACGACTCGGTGACGAAGTCGAAATTCGACAACCTCTACGGCTGCCGCGAATCGCTCGCGGACGGTTTGAAGCGCGCCACCGATGTCATGATCGCCGGCAAAGTCGCGTGCGTGTGCGGCTACGGCGATGTGGGCAAAGGTTCGGCGCATTCGTTGCGGGGCTTTGGCGCCCGCGTGATTGTCACCGAAATCGATCCGATCAACGCGCTGCAAGCGGCGATGGAAGGTTTCGAGGTCAACACGATCGAGTCGACGCTCGGCACCGCTGACATCTACGTCACCACGACGGGCAATCGCGACATCATCACGCTCGAGCACATGCGGCAGATGAAGGACCAGGCGATTGTCTGCAACATCGGTCACTTCGATAACGAGATTCAGGTCGATCGCCTCAATCAGTCGGACGCGAAGCGGATCAACGTCAAGCCGCAGTACGACCAGTACACGTTTCCGGCTGGTAATACCATCTACCTGCTCGCCGAGGGCCGGCTGGTGAATCTCGGCTGCGCGACGGGGCATCCCTCTTTCGTCATGTCGAACAGTTTCACCAACCAGTGCCTGGCCCAGCTCGACCTGTGGAAGAATCGGGACAGCTATGCGGTCGGCGTGTATCGGCTTCCCAAGCACCTGGACGAGGAAGTGGCGCGGCTGCACCTGGACAAGATCGGCGCCAAGCTGACCAAGCTCACCCCCGATCAGGCGGCCTACCTCGGCGTGCCGGTCGCAGGTCCGTACAAGCCGGAGCACTACCGCTACTGAGCGATGCGACGGACGGCGATGGCAGGCCCGGCTCGACTGAGCCGGGTTTTTTTGCCCGGCTGGCGCGCTCTGCGCGGGCGTTTCCGGCATCGACGTGGCCCATGTGTGGAGGGCTTCGCGCTCGAAAACCGGAACGATCGTCTGGCCTCGCACCGGCTGAACGTGGCCCTTGGTGATGTGCCCGACGGCCGGATACGCACTGCTTCCTCGAGGCCTATGCGGAGGCCCGGGGGCGTTACGACGTGCAGGTCCGCCATCTGGCTGAGAAGGAGTCGCGCAGCCGCTTCGCTCTGTTCGTCAACGCCACCGCGCGCGATGCCGCCTGGGCCTGCGCTGGCCCCCCAATTCTTGCCAAGCACGTCGGCATTCGCACCGGAGCGGCGGCTTTCCTGCCGCCGAAGTACGTTCGGTCGACCGGTCTCGGGCGACTGGAAAGTCGCCCTTCCGGTCAACCGCGCCCTTGGCGCGACGCCATACG
>JBBRCR010000653.1:0-4036 GCA_038204695.1 Opitutales bacterium
GGCAGGGGACGGATCCCGGGCAGGACAAATTTTTCAATCTCGTCCACCGTCAGCATCGCATTCGCCAGTTGGAAGAGCGTCTTCACGTCCGAGGCGACGGGATATTTCCCGAAATACGTCTTCGCCCCGAGTGAATACGCCCGGTCGACATCCCGATGGTTCGTCGACGAGCTCAGCACCACGGTCAGCAGCCGGCGCAGACGCGGCTGGCCGCGGATCCAATCGAGCACCTGGAAACCGTCGGTGCCGGGCATCTTCAAATCCAGAAAGAGCAACAACGGCAGCGCGTGTTCACCTTCCGCGAGCCTGGCCTTGAGGTAGGCAATCGCATCTTTGCCATCCTCCATCACGTCGATTGGGGTGCGAATTCCCGCCTTCGCGAGCGCGTGTTTCGTCAGCGCGATCGCATCGGGATCATCATCGACAATCAGAATGGGCCGTGTGTGCGCTATTGTCACTGGGTTGAATCAAGTCGGGTGATATTGCAGTGGAGCAGCTCCTTCACGACGTCACCGAGATCCCGCCACCGAAACCAGGGCAGGACGTAATCGACTCCGGCGGCCCGCGCAGCGTTTTCCAGATCCTCCATCGCTGTCCGCATGACGATCGGCATCTGGAGATTCAACTCGCGGATTTTGCGGACCAGCGTGAGTCCGTCCATCCAGGGCATGCGGTAGTCGGTCACCACCGCCGTATACTGGTGCTGCCGCAGCGCTTCGAGGGCCGCATGACCCGATTGCACCTGATCCACCACCGCGTGGGGGAAGACGTTTTGTAAGTTGCGGCGCGCGAGGAACGTGCTGTCCGCATCATCATCAACAATTAAAAAGCGTTCCGACATTGGATAGTTTTAAACTTCGGGATGAAACATGGAATGAAGGTGGCAAGTCATGCGGCAAAGTGAATCTGCCCGCGGATTCCCTAAATCCCCATCGGGGAAAATACGGGGTGCGCGCGAGGAGTCGGTGGACCGGCGCAGAGTGCGGCAGTTCCCTCCCACCACACGCGGATCGGGACACCTCTGACCCCGCCCATAAAACGTGCGCTGCCGGATGAGCTTGCGGCCCGGACCGTGCGCCATTGAGTGGCGCGCGTGGCCCGGACCGAAGAAGCACCCAGGATCATTTTTTCCATGCTCGGCGTCTCGAAGAAGATCGAGCGCAAGGAGATCCTGCGCGATATATCGCTCTCGTTCTATTATGGGGCGAAGATCGGCGTACTCGGGCTCAACGGCTCCGGCAAGTCGACGCTCATGCGGATTCTCGCGGGCCGCGATCACGAGTTCGACGGCCGCGTGCACTTCGAATCTGGATACACCGTCGGGTTGCTCGAGCAGGAGCCGCACCTCACGCCCGGGGCCACGGTGCGCGCCGCCGTGGAGGAAGGAGTCCGGCATCTCACGTCGCTGACGGCCGCTTACGACGCGACGTGGGATGAGTTGAACGACGCCACGACCGACGCCGCGAAGGAGGTGATCATGACGCGGCAGGGCGAACTGCAGGAAAAGATCGATTCGCTCCACGCGTGGGACGTCGCGCCGCAGGTGGAAATGGCGATGGAGGCTTTGCGCTGTCCGGCGGGCGAGCAGGGGGTGGACCGGCTTTCCGGGGGCGAGCGGCGGCGGGTGGCGCTGGCGCGGCTGTTGTTGCAGAAGCCGTCGATTCTGCTGCTGGACGAGCCGACCAACCACCTCGATGCCGAAAGCGTGAACTGGCTGGAGCAGCACCTGGCGCGCTATGAAGGCACCGTGATTGCGGTGACGCACGACCGCTACTTCCTCGACAACGTCGCCCAGTGGATTCTCGAACTCGATCGCGGCCACGGCATCCCGTGGAAGGGAAACTACTCCTCGTGGCTGGAGCAGAAGCAGCGGAGGCTGGCGATCGAGCAGCGGACTGAAGATCGGCGGCAGAAGGCGATGGCGCGCGAATTGGAGTGGATCCGGAAATCGGCGAAGGCGCGGCAGGCGAAGTCGCAGGCCCGCATCAGCGCGTACGAGAGCATGCTGAAGGAAAACGTGGCGGAAAAGGAACGGGAGTTTGAAATCCTGATCCCGCCCGGGCCGCGGCTCGGCACCCTGGTGGTGGACGCGCAAGCCATCGCGAAGAGTTATGGGGACAACATTTTGTTCGAGGGCGTGAACTTCTCGCTGCCGCCGGGTGGGATCGTGGGTGTGATTGGGCCGAACGGAGCGGGGAAGACCACGCTGTTCCGGTTGATCCTCGACGCGGAAAAGCCCGACGCCGGCGTGTTGCGCGTCGGCGACACGGTGAAGATCGCCCACGTGGATCAATCGCGTGACACATTACCGAATACGGCAACAATCTGGGAGGCGATCAGCGGCGGTGAGGAGATCATGCGCCTGCCCGGACGCGAGGTGAACTCGCGCGCGTACTGCGCCCAGTTCGGCTTCACCGGTCCGGATCAACAGAAGAAAGTGGGCGTGCTTTCGGGTGGCGAACGCAACCGGGTGCATCTCGCGCGGTTGCTCAAGAGCGGCGCGAATCTGATCCTGCTCGATGAACCGACCAACGATCTCGACGTGAATTCGATCCGTGCGCTGGAGGAGGCGCTGGAGAATTTTGCTGGTTGCGCCGTTGTTATTTCGCACGACCGGTGGTTTCTCGATCGGGTGGCAACCCACATCCTCGCCTTCGAGGGAGACAGCGCCGTCCAGTGGTTCAACGGCAACTACACGAGCTACCTCGAGGATTTTCGCCGCCGGAAAGGCAAAGAGGCCGACCAGCCGCACCGGATCAAGTTTCGGAAGCTCGCGCACGGATAGGGTCCGCGATTCTCACGCGAATGCTTTAGTGGCGGGGCGCATCGGGAATACCATTACACGAGTTTTCTGACTTCCACCCGCGCTTTTCGGCCGGCGGCGCATTGACTCGCGGCTTCGCACCGTAGGATGTGCGATGAAAGTTCTGGTCACCGGAGGAACAGGTGTGGTGGGCACGGCGGCGATACCCGCGCTGCTCCAGGCGGGACACGAGGTGCGGTTGCTCTCGCGCCATGCGGAACACGATGCCCGCAGCTTTCCCGAAGGGGGTGGAGGCGTTCCCGGCTGACCTCGCCAAGGGCGAACAACTGGAGTTCTGTAGATGCGACACAGAGGGCACAGAGGGGGAATGGAGGTCACGGAGCCCAGAGGATGAAGACATGGGAGACGGGGAAGAGAATAAGACGCGGAAGATTCCGAAGTCTTCCGAGTCTCGCGTTCTTCATCGGGTGCGCTCTGTGACCAAAGGATTGGGCGCTCAAAATCGTCGCAAACATGCACGATCCGGATCGATATCAGCACACGGCCTATGACAGTTTTGGTAAACGCTGGCGCAGCCGCCGGGAGTGGCGCCGGTCTTTGACCGGCGTCTGGAGTTTGGCCAATTTGGCCGACAGCGCCAACGGCGCGATCTCATCGAGGCCTGGGCCAACGGCCCAGAAATTCCGTCGAGCAGCTTTCGAGGGCTGACATCCCGACCCATCCGGCTCACGCGAAGACGCGAAAAGCGCGCAGGAGTTCAGCGGAAGAACATGACACCCTGGTTTTCCCGCGAGCAAATTCCCTCACGCGCAGCCGCCAATCAATCCTTCCGACTTCGCGATCTTCGCGCCTTCGCGTGAACCCCGAATTTGTAGGGGGCAATATGAGCGCACAAGCGCATGCCTTTCCATTCGCTGGCGCTCACAGCCACGGAATGGCGACTCGCTCCACTTCGGGGTATTCCGATTCGCGTTTATTAGCGTCCATTCGCGGTTAAATCAGCCTTGGCTTTTCTCCTTCGGTTGCGGCTGCGCCGCGCTGGGACCTCTGTGTCTCATTTATAGATTCTTGCCAGCGCGCGCGGGCCTCGGTTGGAAAATTTGGCCCCGCTAACCAGGCGCTTGCCCCACAAATTCGCTACCGCGTATGGCGTCACGCCAAGGGCGCGGTTGACGGGAAGGGCGACTTTCCAGTCGCCCGAGACCGGTCGACCGAACGTACTTCGGCGGCTGGAAAGCCGCCGCTCCGGCAAATGCCGACGTGCTTGGCAGG
>JBBRCR010000654.1:0-3996 GCA_038204695.1 Opitutales bacterium
GGGTGTGTGACGGCTGTTCGAAGTAGCGCCGTGTCTCCGACCGGCGGCTTGTCGCAATCGAAATACTGACTTTCATAGTGGCTGCGAGCGCCAGCGAGTGGAAGAAATTTGGAATTCCTTCATGAAGTCCACTTGCTGGCGCTCGCAGCCACTGACGGGCTATTGGAACACGCGGACGGAAATGGGGAGTTGCTGACTCAGTGGCTGCGCCAGCGAGTGCCAATCGCTCAATAGTCGGCGCCGCTCAGGCTCCGCTCCACCGACCGTTGCCATTGGTGAAGTTCGGCGGTCATCCGTTGCACGATCTCCGGATGCTGCGCCGCAATATCGGCCTTCTCGTTCGGATCGCTGCTTAAATCGTAGAGTTCAACCGCGGCGGCGCCCCGTCGACCGGCCGCGGTCACGAGCTTGTACCGGTTGTCGGTCCAGGCCGCGCTGCCGTCGAAATCCTTCGTCTTCGGCACCGGATGCTTGAAGTTGCGAAAGATCGGGGCCGCGACGCGTGCCGTCGGCGTCGTGCCCTCCAGCAGCCTGGGCTCAATCCACGAGCCATTGTTCTTCTCGTCGGCGCCGCCGTATTTCCAGAAACCAATCGGACTCGGTCGTTCCTGCATCGTGCCGTTGACGATGAGCGTGCGGAGGCTGATGCCGTCGAGCGGGCGGTTGGGCGTGGGCGTCTTGAGCTGCAGCACATCGAGCAGCGTCGGAAAAATGTCCGATGTTACACAGGCCACGCTCGATGCGCGGGGTTTCCGGATTACGGCGGGCCACTCAATCACCGCGGGCACGCGCAATCCGCCTTCATAGATCTCGCCCTTGTGGCCGCGCCAGCTGCCGTTGTAGAGGTCCTTCAACTCGTCACCCTTGATGCCTTCGTGGGTGATGCCATTGTCGGAATTGAACCACAGCAGCGTGTTGTCCGCCACCCCCAGACTGCGCAGCGTCGTCCGAAACTGTCCGATCGCACGGTCCATCGCGGTAATCTCGGCGAAGCGATGACGTAGTGCCGCACTGGAGACATGTCCGTAACGGGCGACGTCGTCCGGCAGCCCGCGGTAGGGTTCGTGCGGCGAGCCGAACCAGACCACGACGAAGAACGACTGTGCCTCGGAGCGCACCTGCCGGATGAACTGTTCCGCGGCGTTGACCACGATGAGGGAACTTTCTCCGCGGTGGATTTCCGGCGGGGCGCCGTTGTGGCTCAGCGGCGGATCGAGTTCGAAGAAGTTGTCGTGGGACAAATACTCGTCGAAGCCCATGCGGTTCGGGTTGAGGGGTGATTCCTTTTTCACCGGGCCGATGTGCCACTTGCCGAAATGGCCCGTGCGGTACCCGGCTTTCTTCAATACCTGCGCGATGGTGGTTTCCTCCGGTCGCGTCGACCAGTTCGGGGCGAAGGCGCCCGAACGATTCGCGTGCCGGCCGGTCATGACGCTGGCACGAGTCGGGGAGCACACCGGCGACGCGGCGTAAAACCGATCGAGCCGCAGCCCCGTACGAGCCATTTCGTCCAGCACCGGAGTCTCGAGGTTGGGATGGCCGTTGTATCCGGTTTCTCCCCACCCCTGATCGTCGGCCATCATGAGCACGATGTTGGGCTTGGCGGCGGGCGCGGCGGCGCGCACCGGAAGCATGGCGGGGCCGAAAGCGGTGAGCAGAAAGGTCAGAACGCGCAGGGTGGTCATACGGTGAAAATGTGGCGGATTGCCCGGGTAATCGGCAAGCTGGCTTTTCCGGCGGCCGACGAAGGCGAACCACGAACGCCCGGGGTTTCGAAGCAGAGGCCGGCTGGCTGCGACGGTCAATAGTGGATCCCCGCGCCCGCGGCGCGCCAACTCGCATCGATAGCCGCGGCGGCCGCTCACCGGCCTCGAGGGACGCCGGCGAATTGACGAAGCCGTTGAATTCACGTGTGCTCCCGCGTACTCGGGGGCGACCTCCATCGGTGGGCATCTTCAGTCGCCCGCGCGCGAATCAACGCGAACGAAAATCACTGCGAACATGAAAACCCTCGGCCTGTTTATCGCCGGCGTCGTCTTGGTCCCGTGCCTGCGTGCGGGCGATGCATCCGTCGCGGCGGCCGCGACAACAGCGCCGTCCACCGCGGCCGCCGCGCCAAACGCCGCGCCACTCGCCGGTTGGCGGGCCGACCGCTTTGGACTGTTTATCCACTGGGGCCCCGTTTCGCTCCAGGGCACCGAGATTGGCTGGTCGCGCGCCGGTGAACGTCGCGGCTATCGCGGCCCCGGCACGCAGGTGCCGACGGAGGTGTACGATAATCTCTACCGGGAATTCAACCCGGTCGCCTTCGATGCCCGCGAGTGGCTCGCGCTTGCGCAGGCGGCCGGCATGAAATATGTGGTCTTTACCAGCCGCCATCACGACGGGTTCAGCATGTTCGATACCGCGGCGAGCGAGTATAAAATCACAAGTCCGCTCAGTCCTTTTCGGCGGGACGTCGTCAAAGAACTTGCCGATGCCGCCCATGCGGCGGGACTGAAGTTCGGTCTCTATTATTCGCAACCCAACTGGCATCATCCGGACGCGTTCACGCCCGGCCGTCACGGTCGGTATCTCGCTTATCTCAAGACCCAGGTGCGCGAACTGCTGACGAACTACGGACGCGTTGACATCCTGTGGTTCGACGGACTTGGCAAGACGGCGGAGGACTACGATGGCGGGGCGATCAATCGAATGGCGCGTGAACTCCAGCCGCACCTTCTGATCAACAATCGCAATGGACGGCCCGAGGACTTCGACACTCCCGAGCAACGGGTCGGCAAATATCAGGACGATCGACCTTGGGAAAGTTGCATCACGATCTGCAAACAGTGGGCGTGGAAACCGGGCGACACGATGAAGTCGCTGGAAGAATGCGTGCAGACGCTCGTGCGTTGCGTCGGCGGTGACGGCAATCTGCTTTTCAACGTCGGTCCCATGCCAGATGGACGGATCGAGCCGCGCCAGGTGGATCGGTTGCGCGAAATGGGGGCGTGGCTCGCGCGCAATGGTGAGAGCATTTACGCGACGCGCGGCGGACCGTGGCATCCGACGAATGCGGTCGCGAGCACGCGAAAGGGAAACACGGTTTATCTGCACGTGTTGCGGTGGGAAAAGGACCGGGTCGAATTGCCGGCGTTGCCGCGCGCGGTGAAGTCCGCCGCGCTGCTCGGCGGCGGCGCTGCGACGGTGCGTCAGCAGAATGGCAGACTTTGGGTCGCGGTCGATCCGGCGGCGCGCGACGCGATCGACACGGTCGTGAAGATCGAACTCGAGGGCTCGGCGATGGACATTCCGGCCATCACGATGGCGCCGTTGATCAAGGCAACGGCCTCGAATGTGTTTCACGCCAATCTGTCGGACCATGGACCGCAGGAGGCGTTCGATGGCAATCCCTCGACTCGCTGGGCCACGGATGCGGGCACCAAGCAGGCATGGATTGCCCGCGACATGGAAAAAGTGGTTACGGTTGGCCGCGTGCGCATCAACGAAGCGATCGGCGAACGCGTGCGGAGATTTGAATTGCAGTATCGTGCGGGCGACGGGTGGACGACGATTTTCGCCGGCGAAAAGATCGGCCGGGTGTTCACGCAAACTTTCCCGCCGGTGAGCGCGCGTGAGTTTCGGCTGAACATCCTCGACGCCACCGAAGGTCCGACGATCGCCGAAATTCAATTCAGCGAGAAGTGAGCCGGGGCGGACGGACCAAGGCATGGGTCACAGAGGACCCAGCGCGGCGCAGCGCAGCCGCACCCGAACGAAAACAGACAGCCTGATGTTTTAACCGCGAATGGACGCTAATAGACGCGAATTTCAGGCAGCGACTTCGAACAGCCGGGCGGCGCAATTCTATTCATTTTCATTTGCACGATCGCGAGAGAGTGGATCCGTGGGGGCGAGCGCCCACGCGTGGATTAAAAAAAAATTCAAAAAAAAAAACACACGCCCGCCCGCCCCCCCCCCGCCGGGCGGCACCCGCCCGTTCCTGGGCGTTTC
>JBBRCR010000655.1:0-3988 GCA_038204695.1 Opitutales bacterium
ACCCCAACCTCAACCGACGCTTCTTTCCCACTTGACGCTCGCCATCATAGGCCCGGGCGTTGACCGGGCTGCCCGCCCACCGGGCAGGCCTACATCAGGAAAGTCCAAAACCTACGGGACGTTGGTATTAGAAATTCCCGCTCACGCCGAACTTAATCACGGTCGTGTAGAGGTCGTTCCGAGTCGCCCGGTCCTTGATGTAAGTGTACTGGTGATTGGTGCCCGTGTTGAAGACGTTGATCACATCGGCATACACGCTCAGCCGGCGGGAGAAGGCGTAGGCGAGATTGAAGTCCACGGGCGTGCTGCCCTTGTCGTACACGCGCCGCGACGGGTCGGCGTTATACGACTCCAGCCGGTCGCACGAGTAGTTCATCTTCACGCGCACGGTCCAGCTGTGGGCGATGTAGGAGATGCCCACGTTGCCGGTGCGCGGCGTGAAGAGCGGGATGGTCCGTCCGCTGTTGTTTTGGCCCGGCGTGCCGTAGTCGCCCTGCGTGCGCAGCCACGTCATGTTGGCAAACGCGCCGAAGCCGCGCCAGATGCCGGGCAGGTTGCTGAACTGCTGGCTGTAGGAGAATTCGATCCCCCGGATGGTCGCCGAGCCGCCGTTGCGGTCGGTGGTGAGCGTGTACCCGTCGTATTCCTCGCCGAAGATGTTGTTGCTGTCGTCGACGCGGCCCACGTTGGCGCGGTAGATGAAGTTGCTCAGCTTTTTCTCGAAGGCACCGATCGAGACCAGGCCGGCGGGCTCGAAGTAGTACTCAAGGGAAAGGTCGAGGTTCTTCGAATGCTGCGGCTGAATATCGGGGTTGTTCGAGGTAATCGTCAGGTTGTCGTTGTTGATATTCATCGTGGGTATGATCTGGCCGAAGTTGGGGCGGCCGATACCCGTCGAATAGCTGAGGCGCCCTAGCAGGTTGCGAGTCGCGTTGTACTTGAGATGGAGGCTGGGAAAATAGTTGCGGTAGTCGCCCTTGCCCTGCGTCGGGTTGCCGTATTGGGCGAGGTTGCGGCGGATGGTTTCCTCGTCGGTGACGGGGCCGACCCACGCGGCGCGCCGGGCGACTTCTGCCGGGGACAGTTCCTGCTTGTAACCCGAGGCGGAGAACTCGGTCTCCTCCATCCGCACGCCCCCCACCACGCCGAGCCGCTTCCAGCGGGTTTCGCCCTGGAGGTACACGGCGGTGACGGTTTCCTCCGCCCGCGTGTCGTTGCGAATGGTGTCCTGAACGCTCGTTGCAATATTCCGCCGGAAAAGCTGCGGCTGGTTGCGCAGCGTCTCCTTCAATTCCGGCAGCTTCATGAACTGGAGGCCCTTGGGATAAGTGAATGCGACGTGCGTGTAGCCAGGATCGAAGAAGCGTCCGAGATCATCATCGTTGGCGGCACCGACCGGGCCGGCCACGCCATTGTCTCCGACGTAGCTGTAGACGTTGCGGGTCTGATTCCGCTTGCGGACCTGTTCACGGAAGCGCGCACCCGTCTTGAGGGAAAGTGGTAGCGCGGCGGCGAACGACTTCCGGTAGTTCACCTGCGCACCGAGGATCTGGTCGCGGCTGGAAATCTCCGGCAGATCCAACGAAGTCATGGTGGCATTGCGGGGATCGTAGATGTCGGGACCGCTGATTTGGGCGACGGTGAAATACTTGTGGGTCGCCGAGCGGTCGAAACGGAAGCCCACGCCGGCGACGGCGCGCGCCGGGATGAAGCGTTCCTCCTCGCCCTTGGACGGCGAGAAGTTGGCCGTGAAGTCCAGCTTGCCGCCCAAGAACCGCGCGCTTTCGCCGCCGAGGGTGAAGTTGAGCGTCTGGACGTCGCGCTCACGGCGGTTTTGGTTGAAGGTGAAGGTCTGGTTGCGGGTCTCGGTGACGTTGTTCGTGACCGACACGATCATGGCCGCGGTGGGCGTATTGACCGTAGGCTGGCGGCGGTTCAGCTGGTCCACGTAGTAGGAGTAAGTGGTGTTGAAGTAGACCTTCGTGGCTTCGCCCAGCCGGTAGTCCAGCCGGAGGCCGAGTCCCTGGCGCTTGTGCTTGAGTTGGTCCTGTCCCCAGTTGGCGGCGCCGAAGAACACGGGCCGGTCGGTGGCGGTGGTCTGCTCGTAGACGAGGTTGCTGCGATCGCGCGGCTTGTGGCTTTCGTTGTAGCTGGCCGTGAATAGCAACCCGACCTTGTCCTTGATTACGTCGGAGTAGCTCAGGCTGAGGAGCGGCCGGAACGACTTCTGATCCATGTTGTAGGTGTTGCCGACGTTGTAGGTCATGCGCCGGCCCTTGCGGTCGAGGGCGCTCTTCGTCTTCAGGTTCACGCTGCCGCCAATCGAGTCGGCATCCATGTCGGGCGTCGCGGCCTTGGTGACCTCGATCGTCTCGATAAAGTCGGCCGGGATCTTGTCGATTTCGAAGCCGCGGTTGAGGCTGCGCGTGGTGCCGTTGGAGCCGCGGGTGCCGTCGATGCTGACGGCGTTCATGTTCGAATCCACGCCCCGAATCCGGATGAGGTAGATCTCGCCCTCGGACTCCTCCTTGCTGATCCCGGGCATGCGCTGCAGGAAGTTGCCGAGGTTGAGGTCGGCCACGTTGCCGAAGGCATCGGACGAGATGACATCCTTCACGTTGCCGGCGTTGCGCCGCTCGGTGATCGCGAGCGCGTTGCCCTCGCGCTCGCCCTCGACGACGAATTTGTCCAGCTGGTAGACCTCTGACGTGAGGCCGACTTCGACGTTGGCCGTGGCACCGGCCGCCACGCTGGCCTCGACGGTTTTTCGATCCAGGCCCGAGTAGCTGACGGCAAGGGTGTAGGAGCCGGGAGCGACCGGCGGGAGGACGAAGCGACCATCGCGCGACGTCAGCACGGTAAGGTTGCCCGGCATGAGAGTGACCTCGGCGCCCTCGAGGTTGGCGCGGGTGGCGACGTTGCTCACCGTGCCGGTGATGACGCCGGTGGAGGGCGTCTGGGCGAAGCAAAGATCGGCGAGGGCGAGGGCGGAGAAACAGTACGCGAGAAGTCGGCAGGCGGAGCGACGAAGGCGCGAGGACGGGAGGGGATTTCGCATGGTAGTTCGGGGGGCTGAAACGCGCCGTCAAAACGGCCGGCGGCGCGCAGGGTTTCTTGGAGGATCATGTGCCGCGGAAATTGCGTCCCGCGGCGGCTTCATGACGTCGCAGCAGGTCGCTTCGAGCAAGTGAAATGGTGCGCGCGACCACTCACTTCACGCCCGTGCCGGTTTTCTCGTGATGCTGGGTTGTACCGGCCGGCTGAACAGCGCCGACGACGGCGGAGATCGTAGCGCTGGGTGTCGGGATCTGCATCGCCTTGTCGCCGATCGAGACGGGGCGGGGTTTGTCGCCCGCGGGAATATTTTCCGCTCCACTGCCTGTTCCGCAAAGAGAGCAGCGAAGCGCTTACGGCCGCTCCGACGGCCAAGCCGAAGTTTTCGGTCATGCCCATGAGCGTGCTCACGCTCCGGCAACACGCATGCGTGACTGCCCGGTGGTCATACCTGGCAGGAGAGACACCCGATCCGTCTGCGCAGTTGAGTGAACAACACCCGGCTAACGCGCCGGGCAAAATCAGGTCATTGGCCCGTAACGGGCTCCGGATCACGTTATATGAAGTCCAAGGAAAACTCTGAAAAGAAAACACCGCACGACACGTCTGCGTTCGCCGCTTGGGGCACGCTGGTGGGAGGTGTGATTTGGCCTCGTGTTTGGCCTCCTCACCCGGCACTGGCTCGGATGGACACTCATGATCGGCGTCGTCGGTTTGACCGTCGGTGCCTTGATTGATCGGTCGCGACGATAAAGCACAGCGGTCGGAGGTGCCGCGGAAACATGGGCGGCACCTCCCTTCGCGTGACGCACGCCCGATTGCTTACGCGTGACGCGCGTCGGCTGAATCGTCTTCCGGCAGCGGCTTGCCCTTTGTTTCCGGGGCGAAAGGAAGTACCAGCAATCCGAATACGAAGACGAGGCACATCGTGAGA
>JBBRCR010000656.1:0-3984 GCA_038204695.1 Opitutales bacterium
GATCTCCGCGGAGGTCGGCAGTGGGCTGGCGCCGGCGGGGCCGCTCGTCTGCGCGGCGATCAGACCGGGCAGGCACGCCACGGCCAGGGTGAGCCCGGCGAGGCGCCACGGTTGTACCGGCGCGTTGAGGCTATGGGTGGATTGCATGGGATGGAGGAGAGCGATGGGGCGATGGCTGAATTGCATCGAGGGAGGATTGACCACGGGGTGCCACGCGCGGCAAAGATGGGCGACGTTGAAAGTGCGTTGTTTCCAAGTAATACCCGTTCCAACGACAGTTTGGACCAAAAAAAAATGTCCAAATTGGACGCGTCGCCCACATTTCCTTTTTCGAAAGCCATGAATGCAGCGGCGCCGCGCCGATCATGACACGCGGCGATTGCCGCGGATAATTCCTCCCATCGTCCAGAAATCAACTTCATGAAAATCCCCCGCTGCCTCCTGCTGCTTCTGACCATCAGCGTGCCCGTGACAACTTCGGCGCTGGCCGCTGATCGTATCCCCACACCGCCAAACATCGTTCTCATCCTGGTGGATGACATGCCGTGGTTCGGCACGTCGGTGCGGATGAGCCCCGACCTACCGGAGTCCGCGATGGCCTTCCGGCCCATGCCCAACCTCGATAAACTCGCCGCACAGGGAATGACCTTCCGCAACGCCCGCGCCGCCGCCGGCATGTGCGCTCCAGCGCGCTGCTCGATTCAAACCGGCATGATGACCGCCCGGCATCTCTACAGCGGCAACGGCGGCTTCGGCCCAAAAACCGACGGGACGGTGGAATATCTCGACCGGGGAAAGGACGCGTTGCGTCCCCTGCTCCAGCCCGAGCCGCAAGGCAATATCCGGTATCCGTCGATCGGTGACGTGTTGAAGGCGGCGGGTTACGCCACGGCCCACTTTGGAAAATGGCACCTCTACGGCGGCGGCCCCGCGAAGCACGGCTACGACGAGAGTGATGGCGAGACCGACAACAAGACGTGCCAGCCCATCGATTCGGTGACCGGCAAGCCGTCCGACACTTCCGATGATCCCAAGCTGATGTTCAGCATCACGGGGCGAGGCGCCGGCTTCATCGAGCGGCAGGCCCGCGCGAAAAAACCGTTCTACTTGCAGCTCTCGCACTATGCCACGCATGCGCGTTATCAGGCGACGAAACGGACGCTGGAGAAATATCAGAAGAATCCGCTGTTCGCCAAAATCGAGAACCCGCGCGAGCGCACGACCACGATGATCGGTGCGGCAATGGCGGAGGACCTCGATACTTCCATTGGCATGGTGCTGCAGAAGATTGAATCTCTCGGCCTCGCCGGCAGCACGTACGTTTTCTTCACCGCGGACAACGGCTATCGCTCGTGGAACGAGTCGCATGATCCACTCCGGGGCGAAAAATGGTGGCTATGGGATAATGGTCTGCGCGTGCCGATGATCGTCCGTGGGCCGGGCATCGCCGCCGGCTCGCGAAACGCCGTCAATTTTGTCGGCTACGATTTTCTGCCGACGTTTGCGGAGATCGCTGGCGCAACACGCCACCTGCCGAAGCCCATCGATGGCGTGAGCGTCAAGCACCTGCTGCTCGGCGGACGCGCGACGGCGGCTGAAATCAACCGGCCACTCTATTTTCATTACCCGCACTACCGCGTATCGCCGCCGGCTTCCGCGCTGGTGGTGGGCGACACGAAGCTGGTGCATTGGTACGAGTGGCCGGACAGCCGCTTTGTTTATGACCTGGCGCGGGATCTCGGCGAGAAGGACAACATCGCACCGCGGAGCCCCGAGCGGGCCGCACAGTTATACGCGCAGTTGATGGGCGAACTGAAGCGGGTGGGGGCCTATTTTCCCAAGCCGAATCCGAACGCTGATCCCAACGCGAAGCGCTACGATCCCAGCAATCTCGCCGACCGCGGCGAGGGCGGAGATCCGGAGGCGGCCGAAGCGACTCCGCCGGCCTCAGCCGCGAAAACAAAACGCCCAACGAAAGGGAAAAAGTGAAGCCCATCCAGCGCGTCCTCATTACATTCCTGCTTTTGGCCGCCCAGTGGGCGCTCAGCGCGGCCGCGGAGAAAAAGCCCAACGTCGTCTATCTTTTGGCCGACGATCTCGGCTGGGGCGACCTGAGCCGGAACGGCGGCAAGATTGCGACCCCGGCGATCGACAAGCTTTTCACGCGCGGGGTCGAGCTGCGCAACTTCATGGGCTGGTGCGTGTGCTCGCCAACGCGTGCCATGTTGCTCACGGCGCGGCATCCGTTTCGCGTCGGCACCGGTCCGGAAGTCGGCGGCGAGCTTGCGGCGGAGGAGACCACCCTCGCCGAAGGTTTCAAGGCGAATGGTTATCGCACCGGCGTCTTCGGCAAATGGCACAATGGCGACGATCCCGACACGCCGGAATATCGCCGGGCTTTTGAGAGCGCATGGCAAACCATGCCGAACAAAAAGCTCAAAGGCGGACTCGGCGCCAACGCACATGGGTTCGACGAAGCGTGGGTATATTATGGGGGCGGCGCGGATTATTTCACGCGCCGCACGGTGAACAACCGCGGGCCGGTGAGTTGGTGGCACAACCGCGAATTCCGGCCGCAGGACGAGGGCTATACCGAAGATCTCATCACCGAGCACGCGCTCGAGTTTATCCGCCGCAACAAGGACGCACCGTTCCTTTGCTACGTGCCGTTTCACCTGGTACACGCACCGCTCCAGGCCAAGCCGGAGGATCTGGCGATGATGGATCCGAAGATTGGTGACACGTTGCCCGCCGCAAGTCCGCGTGCGACCGCCGAGCAAAAACGGATCCACGCGGCCATGCTGCGCTCATTGGATCAGAATGTTGCCGCCATCGTCGCCGAACTCGAGCGCCTCGGACTCACCGAGAACACGATCCTCGTCTTCACGAGTGACAACGGCGCGATGGAGGCCGGCAGCAGCCTGCCTTTGCGGGGCGCGAAGCACACGATCTACGAAGGTGGCGTGCGCTTGCCCACGGTCGTGCACTGGCCCAAGGGCGGGCTCATCGGCGGCACGAAATGGGAGGGGCTCTGCGGCGCGCTCGACCTGTTTCCGACGCTGATGGCGATGACGGATTCCAACATGCCGCCCACCCGCCCGCTCGACGGTCGCAACATCTGGCCCGCTCTTCGCGCACGCACCGAGAGCCCGGTCGAAAGCTACTATTGGGGTTGGCGCGGGCAGGACGCGATACGCACCGCGCAGTGGAAACTTCATCGCTTCTTCGATCGCTACGAGTTGTTCGATATCCGCAAGGACGAGTGCGAAACGACCAATCTCGCCGATGCGAATCCCACGGTCGTGCGGTCGCTCGTGGGGAAAATGGATGCGTGGACTGAGTCGATAGGCACGGCGCTTTCGCACCAGCCCGCTCCGGCCAGGCTCGATGTCAGGCCCGCACCGGAGGGCGAAGTCCTCGAAGTCACCGTCACGGTGACCGCGCAGGCGAAGCCGAAAGACAGGCTGGTCGTGCCGATCGCCTCTTGGGACGGATTTCAGGAGGCGACCGATTGGGTCGAATACGATCTCACCGTCGCGCCGGGCAGTCTGCCGCGGGGATTCTACTATTCGCCGTTTCAGGGCAACGACAGCGCCTCCATGCAGGTCTTCTTCAAACGGGGTGACGGCATCGATCAGTTCGGACGCGAGCAGGCGATCGGTCCGGAAATCAAAGGCGGCGCGGGGGCATGGGAGCACCGCGTCATCGGCCTCAGCAGCTACGCGCCCGGTTCATTGGGCCGGCATGGACTCGTGTTTTCGGGCGGAACGGCCGGAACCTATACCGTATATCTGGACAATCTCCGCATCCGACATCGCGACGGGACCACCTCCCTGTTGTGGAAGGGAAAAGCGGATACGCGCACCGGGACGATCGCGGACACTGAATTCTTCAAGAATGTCCGCGTCCGCCCGGTGCCGCTCAGCCAAATGAATCGACCGCGTTAGGCCGGAAAATTCACAGCTCCTATGATAACATCCCACA
>JBBRCR010000657.1:0-3982 GCA_038204695.1 Opitutales bacterium
CCCCCCCCGCCCCCCCCCCCCCCGCCACTTTCAGGGCCATAGCGGCAAGAGCGCGCGCCCACGCCACGGGCTTGAAACGCCAAACACTCGCTCAAAGACAAAGACCCGCGGTGTTCGATCGGCTTCGCTTGCGCTCGACCAAGAACTGCGCGCAGGATTTCGGCTTCCGATGTCATTCCTCGACAAGCTCGAACGCACCTTTGGCCGTCTCGCGATTCCCAACCTGTCGCTGTATATCGTCATCGGACAAGTGTTTGTTCTGTTCGCCGCGATGCTCGGGCGGATTGAACTCGAGTCTCTGATCCTGGTCGGGGCCTGGGTCGGTGAGGGCGAGTGGTGGCGCGTACTCACGTTTCTCTTCATTCCCCCGCCCGTGAACGGCACGTTCGGGATCATCTTCGTCGCGTTCGCCTGGTACCTGTTCTATCTGATGGGCAGCGCGCTCGAAGCGGCATGGGGAGTATTTCGTTACAATCTATTCCTCTTCATCGGTTTTGCATTCAGCGTCGGTGTGGCGTTTTTGTTCCCGAACTCGCCCGCGACGAACATCTTTCTCGCGGGCTCGGTGTTCCTCGCGTTTGCGTATCTCAATCCCGATTTCGAGCTGTCGCTGTTCTTCATCCTGCCACTCAAGATCAAGTGGCTCGCACTGGTGACGTGGGTGCTTTACGCGGTGCGATTCGTCCAGGGTGGCTGGCCAACGCGCTTCGAGGTCCTCGCTTCGGTGGCCAACTTCCTCCTGTTCTTTGGCCCGGACATCGTGCGGAGGCTGCGGCAGCGGAAACGCACCCAGACTCGCCAGACGGAAAGAGCGCGCGAAGAGGTTGTACCGCGGCACGTGTGTCACGTGTGTGGCAAAACCGATCGCTCGCATCCGCAGCTCGACTTCCGGTACTGCTCCAAATGTGCCGGTGACCAGTGTTATTGCCCGGAGCATATTCAGAACCACGCGCACGTGGTCGCCGCCGATGAGAAGGCCGGCTGATCCGTTTCGTAGCGCCGCGCACCTCACGACAGTCGGCGAATGGCTCGGATTTGCGGAGCGGCTTTATGCCCGGCAAAAGGTGGCACTCGGCCAGGTCGCCACAAATGCCCACGACGAGGCGCTCTACCTGCTGTTGCGCACGCTCGACCTGCCGCTCGAGAGCGATGCACGCGTCCTCACGCGAATCCTGACGCCGGAAGAACACCGAAAGGTCGAGGGAGTTTTTCGGCGCCGCCTCCTCGACCGCGTGCCGGCGGCTTATCTGACCCGCGAAGCCTGGCTGGGCCCGCACCGTTTCTATGTCGATGAGCGGGTGATTATTCCCCGCAGCTACTTCCTGGAACTCATCCCCGGCAAATTGGAGCAGTGGCTCCCACCGCGCCTGCCGATACGCCGCGTGATCGATGTGTGCACCGGCTCGGGCTGTCTCGCCCTGCTGCTGGCGCATCATTTTCGCGATGCAGAGATCGATGCCTGCGACTTGTCTCCAGCCGCGCTCGAGGTGGCCAGACTCAACGTGCGTGAGCATCGGATGACGCGACGCGTGCACCTGTTCGCCAGTGACGTCCTGGACTCGGTGCCGCCCGCGCGGTACGACGTGATCCTCAGCAACCCGCCTTACGAACCGAGCGCACACGTCGACACGCAGCCGCCGGAATTCGCGGCTGAGCCGCGCATGGCACATGATGGCGGCCGGGACGGGCTCGCCATCGTCCGCAAACTTCTGCGACAGGCTCATGATCGCCTCCAGCCGCATGGGATTATCACGATCGAAGTGGGCGGGCTGCGTGCGGCCATCGACCGCGAATTCGCGACCCTTCAACCGCACTGGTTGCCCACAGCGGATGGCGCCGACTGCGTTGTGCTCTTCCAAGCGGCGCATCTGCGATAGCCCTGTGAAATTTCGGGGTCCCGGAATAAAATAATCGGGGTATGCACTTGACGCCACTTGCGGGGGAAGCCCCCCCCGACGCCCGCGGGCCGAGTAGTGACAAGTGCATATGCCCATAAAATAAAGCCGAGACGGCGCTACACTGAGCATCCGACTCAGGTGTTGTTCCGCAGTGGGTTCGCATCGGAGGGGCGACTTTCCAGTCGCCCGAGACCGGTCGGCCGAACGTGATTCGGCGGCTGGAAAGCCGCCGTTCCATAGACCGCAACCGCCGCGCCACACGCCGCGGTTCCGCGGACCGCACTACTTTCCCGACGATTTCTTTTTAGCCGGCTTGAACTTCCGCGTCGGCAGCCCGGCGTCTGCCCACTGCTGGAAGCCCCCCACATTCGCCGCATTCACCCCTTGCTTTTGGAGTGCCTCCGCGACCACACCGGATCGCCTCCCTGATCGGCAGTAGACGAGCACCTGCTTGTCACCGTTGCGCGCGAGAAATTCCTTCCACTGTTTCTGCTCCCCATCGAAATCGCTTTTCGGCAGCAGCACGGCGGGAGCAGCGACTCCGGTGGCAGCCCACTCATCGGGTTCACGCACATCGACGAGCACGGCCTTGTTTTGCGCCACGAGCTTGGCGGCTTCTTTGGGCGCAAGCGTCGTGACCTCAGCGGCGACAAGGGTCGCAAGGGCGGCGAGGGATGCGAGAATGCCGAGTAGTTTCATGCCCGTGGATTGAATTCAGGCTTTCTTCGAGGGCAACTGCTTCGTTTTTGTCGCGGGTGAGACCGGTGCTTTCGGCGGTGTCGGAGGCGGTGGGTCCGCCACCGTCACGCGAATCAGCCCGCGCCATTCGCCAACGGCATATCCAGTCGCCTTGTCGTTCGGGTAGCGCGTTTGGAGCGTCTCACGCAGCGCCGCTGACTGTTTTTCCGATGGACCGTGGCATTCGGCGCATTGTTGCAGCACGCCAACGGGCCGGTAGACGCGCCACTCGCGTTTGCCTCCGGGCAGATCGATCCGCTGCACCAGAACCTTCGGAGGATCATCGCCGCTGGTGACGTCCTTCTGCACCCGATCGAGCACGAGTTGTTCCGCCGCATCCGGCGCGTTCGCGGGATTGCGCACGCGCAAGCTCGTTCGTTTCACCGCCGTAATGCGAGGCATGCCACTGATGATTTCACCGGTGAGGGGCAGGGCCTTCAGGTGACACATCTCGACCGCCCTTTCGATTCCCTCCTTCGCAATCGCCGAGCTCACCTCGGTGACGAGGGAGTAGCCCACGCGGTTGATGGCGCGTTCGCCGTGCGCGCGAATTTCCGCCACCTCAGGAGATTCGGGATCGACGAGCACGGAGGTTAACGCGGGTTCGGCTGTTTGCGGCGCGGAAGGCTCAGCGGCAAAAGAAAACGTGGGAGCGACCGGCAGCGCTCCGAAGCACAAGAGCAGGATGGAAGCTTTCATCGGGATTTGGGGTTGGAGACCTGGGGAAATCGCGAGCGGCGATGAAACTCCAGGCTGTATGAATGTCGTCGAAGTGGAGCGGCTTGGTCCCAAGCCGCGAACGCGAGCGCAGCCGACGTTACATGGCGGGCCGCAAAGAACGCGGCTCATCGGTCGAAATTGGGGGCGGACGAGGACGGTTGGAGGCATGCGGCACCATGCATTCCTGCTGCGACCGAATCAGCCGACGGGCCGCGTCCGGCCGGCTGCACCAGTACCATTCTCCAAAGCTGCCGGAAACCTCGGCCGCGTACTGGCAGTCGGGCCCGCAACTGCGCACCTGCGGTTCCAAAATAGGTGCCATCGTGCGGCAATGTGGCGCAGACTCCCGCGCCACGCCAGCGCCGCAACGCGGCTGGGCGCATTCGTTAATCACCCTGACACGCGTTAGTAGAAAACCTCCTTCCGCCCGGCCGCCGGGTCCAGGACGTTCGCCAGTGGAACGACAGCGCCACGCGGTGCCACGCGACAGCCATTTGTGGAGTCTTCGCTCAAGGCGGCTCGAGCAACCGGCGCAGCTCGGCCTCGTCGATTACCCGCACGTCGAACCGGCGGGCTTGCTCGAGTTTCGCGCCCGGATCGGCACCGGCCACGACGTAATTCGTCGC
>JBBRCR010000658.1:0-3980 GCA_038204695.1 Opitutales bacterium
GGCGCGAGGAGATCGAACAGCTGGATCCAATCCTCGATGGGCTGCGCGGCGATTTTCCCGGGCTGTCGCATTGCGAGCCCGGCGACACTTTGTTTGCGCGGCAGCTTCGCGGGGAGTTCGACGTGGTGATCGCGCTTTATCACGATCAGGGGCTCGCACCACTCAAGGTGATCGATTTCGACGAAGCGGTGAACGTCACGCTTGGTCTGCCGTGCGTGCGGACCAGCCCTGATCACGGTACCGCGTTTGGGATTGCCGGAAAAGGCATCGCGCGCGGTGCGAGTTTCGCCAACGCGGTCGCCGTGGCGCGACAACTCCTGGCGGCCCGGGCGCGCTAAACGTCGTGGCATCCGCGGTGGGCGCCGTTTCGTTGCGGGTGGGAGTTGCACTTTGGGCGGGGGCACTCCTTATTTCGGCCCGTATTCATGCCTGAAATCGCCGTTGCCCCCCAAACCTCCCCGGCGCCGCCGCCCTCGCCGATCGGCGGTCTGGTCACGCGTCAGCTCCCCGAGGGCGTGCGGGAAGGTAACGAAAATCTGGTGCGTCTGACGTCACCGGCGGGCGCCAAGGTTGCCGGGCTGATTGCCCGGGAAGAGCAAGGCGAGTTTCTTCGGCTGGCCATCAGCGGCGGCGGGTGTAACGGCCTGAGCTACAAGATGAAGTTCGTCGCGGTCCCGAAACGGGGCGACATTGTCGTGCTGACGGCGGGAGTTCGCGTGGTGGTGGACAGCAAGAGCGCCCTTTACCTCAAGGGCACGCACGTGGACTACTCCAATGCGATGGTCGGTGGCGGGTTCAAATTCACCAATCCAAACGCCAAGGCCAGCTGCTCGTGCGGGGAGAGCTTCAGCGTCTGATTTTTTCAGGCGTTTCCCTATTCAAATAACCCTTGCCGCCCACGACACTTCCCGGCAAGAAGCCACCGACCTAATTCCAACTAATTGATGGCCATTTCGTTTCCTCCCGCCGGCGGCGGTAATCGTCCCGGTACATTCCAGCGTCGCAATAACGACCCGTTCGCGGCCATTCGCCGTAATCATCGCATCAAGGTCCCGCAGGTGCGCGTGATCTCGCCCGAAGGAAAACAGCTGGGAATTCTGGATACGCCCAAGGCCATCAATCTCGCGCTGGAGGTCGGCCTGGACTTGGTGGAAGTCGCCCCGAATGCGAATCCACCCGTGTGCCGCATCATGGATTTCGGCAAGTACGTGTACGAGGAGCAGAAGAAGCACTCCCACGCCAAATCCACAGGCAGCAAGATCAAGGAAATCGAATTTACCGCCCGCATTGAGCAGCACGATTTCGAGACGAAGCTGCGGCACGCCGAAGGATTTCTTCATCACGGCAACAAGGTGAAGATGCGGCTCAAGTTCCGGGGCCGGGAAATGGCGCATACCGAACTTGGATTCAGCGTGATGAAGCGCGCCGTGGCGGATCTTGTCGGCATGGGGACTCCGGACGCCGAGCCCAAACTGATTGGCCGCAACATCCACGTGATGCTCACTCCGTTGCCGCCGAACAAGCGGAAGCCAAAGTTCGTTCACGCGGACGAACCGGAAGACGAGGACGAGGAAGAAGTCGAAGCCAGCGCGCCGCAGGGAAATTCCAGCCGGAGCACAGGCTCCAGTGGCAATCCTCCGCCGCCGGCCGTCTGAGGGGTTGCCGCCATCATGTCGGCGGCATTCGGTCCATCCGCCCGCCGCGGGTTCGGAGTATTTCTGGCGGCGTTGTGCTCACTCCCGGCCGCCACGGAACCTCCGGCTCGCACGTCTCCCTCGCGTCCCGGCGCGGTCAGCGGCGGCAGTAGCGCGGCGGCCACGCTGGCGACCCGGAAATTCGGAGCGACCGAGTACGTGAGCCTCGCCGACGGCGCTCCGCGTCTGGGCCTGAAGTTTGCATCGAGCGACCGCGGCCGGAAGAGCCGGCTGATTGGACCAAGAGTCTCCGCCGAAGTCATGGCCGACAGCCGCGAAAGCAAAATTAACGGGCTCCGCGTTTTTCTCGGTCATCCGGCCGTGTGGGCAGGCGGCAAGGTGTTTGTCAGCAAGATCGATTTTGAGCGCTGCCTCACTCCACTCCTGCGGCCAGGATTTGGCGTCACCGCCGTGGCGCCACCGAAAATCGTCGTGCTCGATCCCGGCCACGGCGGGCGGGATACGGGGACCAGCGAGAACGAAAAGGTCTACGCGCTGGATGTGGCTCTAAGGGCGCGGAAGATACTCGAGGCGTCGGGCTACCGCGTCGTCCTCACGCGCGAGAAGGATTTGTACCTCGAACTCGTCGAACGGCCGGCCATCGCGAATGCAAAGCGGGCGGACGTCTTCGTGAGCATTCATTTCAACGCGCTGCCCAAGGACACGAAGACGTCGGGAGTGGAGATCTTCACGTTCGCACCCCAATACCAGCGTTCAGCGGATGCCTGGAGCCCGCGAAAGCGCGATGATACTTTCAACCATGCCGAGCCCAATAACCGCTTCGATCACTGGAATGTCGTGCTCGCCCAGGCGGTGCACCGACGGTTTGTCACTGACTTGAAGACATTCGATCGCGGGAAGAAACTCGCGCACTGGGGCGTGCTGCGTTCGCTCAATTGTCCGGGGGTGCTCGTCGAATGCGGGTTTCTGACGAGTAGTGCCGAGGCGAAAAAAATATCGACGGCTTCATACCGGCAGCAACTGGCCGAGGCGATCGCGGCTGGCATCCGCGATTATGCCGGCACCGTCGACAGACTCCGCTCGACGGCGTCGGCGAAGTGAGGATCTCGCCGCAGCCGGCAGGCGGGCGACGGCCGGGGGAAAACAGTGAGCGGCATGGCTCTGAATCCCTGCCGATCGGCGTCCTCTGTGGCTCACTCTCCGAATTCGTGACGCGACCTCGTCACCGCTGGCTCGCCAGCCGGTCGTAAACTCGCCTCACTCGCGCGATGCTTTCGCGTCTTATCTTCGTCAGCACATGGATGGCCCTGATGGTCGCCGGCGCGCCGGCGGCGCAGGCGTGGGATTACGACGGCCACCGGATTGTGAACCAACTCGCGCTCGCCTCACTGCCGCCCGAATATCCCGCCTTCGTCCACGCGGTCGCCAATGCCGAGCGGATCGCGTTTCTCGCGGGAGAGCCGGATCGGTGGCGCAACGTGCCCGACCTGCCGATCAAACATTACAACAGTCTGGATCACTACTGTGACATGGAATACATCCCGGAAGCGGGGCTGGACTGGGCGACGGTGCCGTCGTTCCGCTATGACTTCGTGGTGAAATTCGCCGCCGGGCGCGCCGCCCATGCGCAGAATTTCCTGCCCATCGATCCCGCGAAAAACTCCGATCACACCCGCGAATGGCCGGGCTTCGCACCGTGGGCCATCACCGAATATTACGGCAAACTGCGCGCGGCGTTTTCGTACCTGAAGGTTTTCGAGGAACTCGGCACACCCGCAGAGATCGCGAACGCGCAGGGCAACATCGTCTACCTCATGGGTGTGATGGCGCATCATGTCGCCGACTGCGCGCAGCCGCTGCATACCACCAAACATCACAACGGCTGGGTCGGCCCGAATCCCCACGGCTACACGACGTGGCCCGGGCTGCATTTCTGGATCGACGGCGGCTTTGTGGCCAAGGCGGGGATCGACACGGCAACACTCGCCCCCCGCGTCACCCCGGCGCAACCCATGCCACTCGCCGCCCGCGGGGATGGACGCGATCCCATGTTTGTCGCCGTCGTGGCGTACCTGCAGGCGCAACACGCGCTGGTCGAGCCGCTCTATCGACTGGAAAAAGATGGGCGGCTGGGCAACGGCGAGAACCCGGTGACGCCGGAGGGGCGCGCGCTGATCGAGGGACAGCTCCTCGTGGGCGGCCAGATGCTCGGCTCGATTTGGCTCACTGCCTCTCGTAATTTAGTTCCGGATACCTATCTTCGCGCGTCGCTGGTCCGGCGGCAGACCGGCGCGGCGGCGCCAGCCGCCGCGGGCCCGCATCCGG
>JBBRCR010000659.1:0-3965 GCA_038204695.1 Opitutales bacterium
CGGTAATTGAATTTGGGGCATCCCCACCGCTGCCACTTCCGCCTCCCGTCTTCAATACTGACCGGCCCCGCTCCCGTTGGCGGCTCTTTTTCGTTCCACTCTCCCCAACTTCTCTTCAGGTGGGGGTCAGGAGGTCTGAGACTGGCGTTACGGACGAAAACGCGGGCAGAGGGAGCGAAATTTTCCGCTCAGCCGCTCGCCGCTGCTTATTGACCTGTCCCTTCACGCGCTCGCGCTCAAATTCTTCACGCTATGTTCCGCATCTCCGCCCAGCCCATCGATCCGTCCACGCTGCAGCGCTCGCTCGCGGATCCCCGCGCCGGCGCGTGCGTGACCTTCGAGGGCTGGGTGCGCAACCGCAACGAGGGTCAAGACGTGTGTTCGCTCGAATATGAAGCGTATGCGCCACTGGCGGAAAAGGAAGGCGACCGGATCCTCGCCGAGGCTCGTGCAAAATTCCCGCTCGTCGGCGTGACGGCGGTTCATCGCGTGGGTCATTTGCAGCTCGGCGAACCCGCCGTGTGGGTGGGCGTGATTGCGGAGCATCGCGACGCGGCATTTGACGCGTGCCGATTCGTGATCGACGAAGCCAAGGCCCGGTTGCCAATTTGGAAAAAAGAACATTATGCGAACGGTGCCACGGCGTGGATCAACTGTGCGACCCGCGGCGAGCACGTGAATACCGCCGGACCGACCCAGGCTTAAAAGATCGCCATGACCGGCGGGGTGTTCCTAGCTTGGCCCGGGTGCGCGAAGGATTTATTCCGCAGCCGAGATGTACCTTTCTGCCAATCAATATTTCCAGATACCGGCTGGGCTGCGTCAAATCTCGCCGCAGTTCTGGATGTGGGTCTGTGTGGGTGTCGCCGCGCTGGTGCTGATCGTGGTCATCGGTCGCAAACTGGCCGTCGCAAACCGGTTCGCGATCATCGGAGTGCTCCTCTTTGTTGGCGCCATGGTCGGGTTCAACTGGATCTACGAACGCAACGAACCCGCCTGGGCGACTCCAGCGGTGAACTGGCTGGCCGGCTTTTTCCCCTCAAAGGGGAGTATGCGAAGATAATGGGGTGGTGGAGTGGTCCGTCTTGCCGGTGCTAACGGATTCGTGGCTGCGAGCGCCAGCGAGTGGAAGCACCAGCATTTCCCAAACGCGCTGCCGCCACCCACTCACCGCTCGCCAAGCATTACGAAGACGGCTGGCCGTTGCGCCGGGAGTACGCTCAGACGCGATTCGCACGTCCGAACTCAGAATCGGGTTGGTTTTCCCCGCCATTCGTCTAGTCCTCAGCGCTCTTTTCTCCGCCATGGCTAAAACGCATTCCGACATCGGACTCATCGGCCTCGCCGTCATGGGTCAGAACCTCGCGCTCAACATCGCCGACCACGGTTTCCAAATTTCGGTGTTCAACCGAACAACGGAAAAAACCGAGAAGTTCGCGGCTGAAAACCCGAATACGCCGGGTGGTCTCATTGGGACCAAGACGCTGGAGGAGTTCGTGCAGTCGCTCGCGAAGCCGCGCAAGATGATCATCCTCGTCCAGGCCGGCAAGGCGACGGATGCGGTGATCGACAGCCTCGTGCCGCTGCTGGAGCAGAACGACATCATCATCGACGGGGGCAACGCCCTGTGGACCGACACGATTCGCCGTGAGAAGGCGCTGCGCGAAAAAGGCCTGCGGTTCATCGGCTCCGGTGTTTCCGGCGGCGAAGAAGGCGCGCGTTTTGGTCCGGCTCTCATGCCCGGTGGTGATCCGGCGGCCTATAAAGAGCTGGAGCCCGTATGGAACGCGATCGCCGCCAAGGTGGACGCGAAGACCGGCGTGCAGCTCGGCGGCGCCGCGCCCGGCAAGCCCATCGTCGGTGGCGTGCCCTGCGCCGCCTACATCGGCGAAAACGGCGCCGGCCACTACGTGAAGATGTGCCACAACGGGATCGAGTATGGCGACATGCAGATGATCTGTGAGGCGTATGCGTTGATGCAGGGTCTGCTGGGATTGAAGGCCCCTGAGATGGGCGCGATTTTCAGCGAGTGGAACCAGGGCATGCTCGGCAGCTTCCTGATCGAGATCACCGCGGACATCCTCAAGCAGAAGGATCCGATGACGAAGAAGCCGTTCGTCGACATCGTGCTCGATACCGCGGGTCAGAAGGGCACGGGCAAATGGACCTCGGTCAACGCGCTCGACATGGGCGTGCCGGCGCCGACGATTGCCGAGTCGGTGTTCGCGCGCTGCATCAGTGCGATCAAGGAGGAGCGGGTCGCGGCCTCGAAAATTCTGAAGGGTCCGTCGAAGAAATATAAAGGGTCGAAGAAGGCGCTGGTGGCGGCGATTCACGACGCGCTATATTGTTCTAAGATTTGTTCATATGCGCAGGGCTTTCAGCTGATGCGTGAGGCGCAGAAAGAATACAAGTGGAAGCTGAACTTCGGGGGGATCGCGCAAATCTGGCGTGGCGGCTGTATCATTCGCGCGGTGTTTCTGCAGAAGATCACGGAGGCCTATGCGCGGAAGCCGGACCTGGCGAATTTGCTGCTCGATCCGTATTTCAACAAGACGGTGAAGAAGGCGCAGGAGAACTGGCGCAAGGTAATCGCGGTCGCGGTGGAATGCGGCGTGCCAATTCCGACCTTCAGTTCGGCGCTCGCCTACTACGACAGCTACCGTTCCGCGCGTTTGCCGGCGAACCTGCTCCAGGGCCAGCGCGACTTCTTCGGCGCACACACCTACGAGCGGACCGACAAGCCCCGGGGAAAATTCTACCACATCGACTGGCCCGAGCCGACGAGGCCGCAGCTCGAGATGAAGTGAGGCGGGAGAATGTGACCGGACATTAGCACCGGCGTCGGCGGACAATACACCGGCAAAACCGGACAAATGACCGGTGTATATCGCCCCCCTGTGAACAACAGGTGGGGCGATTTTCGTTTTTACGGGGCGGGGGGTGCCGTGGGCTACCTTGGCATGGGTCGCCTGCCGTTTGGGCCGTAAACGCGATTTGCGGGCGTTTTCAGCTTTTGGACACGGGGGCTGGTTCACTTCGGCTCCCCCGCGGGTTTCGTTGCGCATCTTACCGCCCGGATCTGCTGGTCGCAGGCCGGGTGCCGCGGTTACCAAAGAGGACACGCGTTCAACACCGCCCACCTCCATGGTCGCCTCGTCGCTCCTTCCGCAACCGGGCTGTCCGGGTTTTCACAAGTTGGCACGGAATGACAGCTTCTGGCTTACTCCGGGTTTTGCCAACTTCTGGCTTACGCCTGAAGGCCACGGGCTGCCGAACGGCCAGACTGCGCCGCGGTCCGAGACCGAATTCGAATCCCAGTGAGGAGTGGAGAAAGCCCTCGCGCGTCAGCACCGTCTTGCCGCACGCGACGGCGGCACTCCATTGCAAACGCGAGGAGTTCCTCAATCTCGTCGGCGGTCGCGGCCCCGTGCGGAAAGAGGATTTTCATCAGACCGGAGAACTTGCACGTCCGCCGATTGGTTGAGCGCGACCTGCAACACGCGTTTGTCGGCAGACTCATCGATCAGTCGAAGGTCCGAACCCGAAACGATCCAATATCAGCGGCACATCGAACAACGTTTCCCAGTAAGCCTGCTCGGGCATGCCGCTCTCGCGAAAGTGCATGGCGACGATCCAAGCGGTGGGAGGATGGCGCTACAACCGAACTTTTCTCAGCCGCAGAGCATTGGTGATAACGGAAACCGAGGACAGCGACATGGCAGCACCCGCGATCATCGGACTGAGCAAGAGACCGAAGAAGGGATAGAGAACTCCAGCGGATGCGGTGGTGACGGAAAAAAGTGATATCATTGGAGGTCGCCTCGATCCGCAGGATGCGGCCGCCGCGGTCATACATCTTCAGCGACTGGCGGCCGAGGTGGTGCCGGATGCAGGTACCCTCCACGCGGGTGAAGAAGCGGCTGGCGGCCTTCGCCTCAGGGCTGAGGCGCTTGTCCCAGAAG
>JBBRCR010000660.1:0-3955 GCA_038204695.1 Opitutales bacterium
AAACCAGACCCTGCGCCCCGAAATCGGTGCCACGAGACGCTGTTCCGCCCAAAGCTCCCTCATCGGGGCGGTCCGCCGCTCATGCTGCGCGCCGAATTCTCGCGTTTTTTGAAAACGCCGGTTTTTGGGACAAGCTCTATATAGCAACTCCGTGGCTGGGAGCGCCAGCGAGTGGATGGAGCACGAATTCTGATTTTCTTCCAAATGCTTCCCGTTTGAAAACCATGATTGCCCTCCTGCGCGCGCTCTGGCGCTTTCATTTACTGGGCGCGCTGCTCGCCGTTTCATCGGGCGCCGCGGAGAGCCCGCGTCTACCGCTGCGCGAGACGGTCGAAGACTCTGCCCGTTATGCCTGGGAGCAAAAACCGGTGTTCGAAAGCCGGCTGCTCGACGACGCCGAGAGTCCCGCCACTTGGAAACACACGGACTTCGGCACGATGGCATTTACCACCGAACGGGCGAAGGACGGCCGGCAGTCGGTGCGGCTCCACTCGAAAACCAAAGGCGATCGCCCGACCAAGGACAATCGAACGTGGGGTTATTGCAGCGCGGTCCGATCCGTCGCGGACGACGATTGGAGCCGGTGGAACCGGGTCGCGATGTGGATCTATCCCGATCTTCCCGGGCACAAAACGGTTTCCATCTATATAGTCGTAAACAATGACGGCGGAAAGAAGCGGTCGCGCGACAATATCATCCTGAAAAACCAGGAGTGGAACCACATCGTGTCCGAGATCGAATTCCTGCCTCGTAACCGGATCACCAGCGTGGAGATCAAGGGCCGGTTGAGCGGCAATGAGCCGGGCACCAGCGACACGTTCACCTACGACATTGATCATCTCGAATTGCAGCGGGTGGCGCCGGATCATTATCAGGGCTGGCAGACCGCGCCGGGAAAAATCGCCTTCAGTCATTCCGGCTACTCCCTCGGCGCGCCGAAATCCGCGGTGGCGAGCGACCTCACCGCCACGAGTTTCAAAGTGATCGATGCGGCCACTCGCCGGGAGGTGCTGACCAAGCCGGTCACCATCGCCACCACGCATCGCGGCACGTTTCAGATCCTCGATTTTTCAGAACTGGATACGCCGGGTTCCTATTTCATTCAGGCCGGCGACCGGCAGACCCGCAGCTTCCGAATAGGAGGGCAAGTCTGGCTGCAGCCGCTCGAGAAAGCGCTGAACTTCTTCTATGTGCTTCGCTGCGGATTTCCGGTGCCCGGCGTACATGACGCGAGCAGCCAGGACTGGCGCGCGACGAACGGGGCCAAGAGCGTGAGTCTTACCGGAGGCTGGTACGATGCCGGCGATCTTTCCCAAGGCCTTCAGCGCACGGCCGAGGCGAGCACCGTCATGTTTCAACTGGCCGAACGCTTGCAGAGCCGGCGCGAGAACCCGGCGCTGGTTCAACAACTGCTCGCCGAGGCCACGTGGGGACTGGACTGGGTCTTGCAGACCACGCTACACGACGGACAGCGGCCGATGTGGGCGGTGCAGGGCTGGTGGAGCAACGGCATCGTAGGCGACAACGACGACCCGCACGCCGGGTTCGGCCGCTCGGCCAGCGGGTTTATGTCTGCCGCGGCCGCAGAGGCGATCGGCTACCGGATGCTCAAGGACATTGATCCCGCGCGCGCCGCCGCAAGTATAAAGACGGCGGAGGAAGATTGGGGTTATGGAGTCGAGTACCTCGCAAAGGATCTCGTGCGCAGCGCCACGTGCGAAGCCGCCAGCGAAACCGTGCTCGCTTCGATTGAGCTGCTGAAAGCGACGGGCAATCCGAAATATGCCGCCCAGGCGCTGGCGCTCGCTCCGCAGCTCGTAGCCGCGCAGGAACGAACCTTCATTCCCGGCAGCACGCCCGGGATCTGCGGCTTCCTTTACACCAATCCGAAGCGGGAGCAGATTCTCCATTCGGTGACGGGCTCCGGTGCCCATGAACACACGCAGGTCATCGCGCTGGCCCGACTCTGCGAAGCGTTTCCCGACCATCCGCAGTGGATGAAATGGTATAGTGCGGTCGCGATGTACGGGGATCTCTATCAACAGATAACGGCCAACACTGCGCCTTATGACATGCTGCCGGCGGGCGTCTACCGAATGGATGATTATACCAGGCCAGCCGGCTGGACCGGCGAACCATTGCGCCAACAACTCCTCGCCGCGCAGCGCATCGGCGACGAACACGTCGTCCGGGCGCTTCCGGCGAACGATGGCCATTTTGGCCAGCTGCACCTGCAGCTGACTCAGGCCGCGGGTCTGGTGACTGGCGCTCACCTGCGCGGCAATCTCGCCGCGACCCAACTGGCCGGGCGGCAGCTCGAATGGACGCTCGGCCGAAACCCCATGGGCCGCAGTTTCATGTACGGTGAAGGCTATGACTATCTGCCGCTATATAGTCCGATGTGCGGCAATATAGTCGGGGCGCTGCCGGTTGGCCTGCCATCGTTCGGCGCCGAAGATCAACCGTATTGGCGCGCGGGGGCCAATGAACCCTCACCGAAGGAGCAATGGGTACAGACGGTCACGCGCTTCATTCTCCTGGTCAGCGACGTGCTCGGCCCGACGCAGCTGAGCGGACACTCCACCGGGGCGGTGCGCGTCCGCCACGAGGCCAGCGGCAGGGTGTCGCACGTCCAGCCGGACGCCACCGGCGAATTTCACACTTCGCTTCCGCAGGGACGTTATATCGTGACGGCTGATGGCCTGGATCACCATGTGGTCGCGTTGCCGGGCGCCCCTTATCGACTGGACCCACATCTCGACTTCACGGTCACCAGCAGGGCGACTCCGTCGGGTCAGGTGGTGATCGAGGTCGTCGCCAGCGGTTCCGGTTCGCACACATTCGTGCTTCGGACCAGCAACGTCGGTTTTTCCGAACAAGCGAAGAGCATCGACCTAAAACGCGGGGAAACGCGGCGACTCACTTGGACGGGCACCGTCGAAGCGCAGAACAGTCCGTGGTATGTCGTCGTGGTTCCCGATGGCGATCTGACCCGGCGCAAAGATGCGAGTCCTGACGCGCGATAGCCCTGGCGCCTCACAAACTCAAATCCGGACTTGTGCCACCCGTGGGTTTCGCATCGCGTGCGCACGTCGCAATGCCGCCCCACACCGACCAAGCCCGCTGGTTCGCCGAGGAAGTGCAGCCCCACGACGCGCAACTCAGGGGCTACCTGCGGGGATCATTTCCCGCCGTTCGCGATGTGGAGGATGTCGTGCAGGAGTCATTCCTCCGTGTCTGGAAGACGCGCGCGGTGCAGCCCGTGGTGTGTGCCAAGGGCCTGCTGTTTCAAATCGCGCGCCGGCTGGCAATCGACACGCTGCGGCACGACCGTGCGTCGCCGATCGATGCAGGGAGGGATTTGGCCGGGTTGTCCGTCTTCAGTGGTGAACCCGATGCGGCCGATGTCGCATCTCTCCAGGAGCGCAAACGCCACCTGATTGATGCCGTCGCTTCTCTGCCGAACCGGTATCGCGAGATCGTGCTCCTCCGCAAATTTGAAGACATTCCCCAGCGGGAAGTCGCCGCCCGCCTCGGACTCTCTGAGCGTACCGTCGAGAACCTTCTCGCGCGAGCCATCCGCAAGTGCGAGGACCACCTCCGCCGCCGCGGCGTGTTGGATCGCTACGACCGATGAAGTTCCCGCCGCCGCCCTCTTCTGATCCGACCCGCTCCGCCCTTGATTGGCCGCGCGAGACCGGCCTTGGTCGCGAATTGGCCGGTGAGATCCGCGCCGAAGTTCTCCGGCGCCGTCGCCGGAATCGTGGCATCACTGCCGCCGCCTGCGCCGTTCTCGTCAGCGTCTTGGGCTGGCAGTACGTCGTACCGCATGCGCCCGCGACTCCGGCCGTGCTGGCATCGGGCAGGATTACCGCCCCCGAGCGTCAGATCCTCCCCGACGGCTCCGTGGTGGAGCTGAAACGCGGCGCAGCCATCGTCGTGGAGTTTTCCTCCG
>JBBRCR010000661.1:0-3939 GCA_038204695.1 Opitutales bacterium
CCCGCTGCAGCGCGCCTTTTACGAGATAGGGTGCATCCGGGGCAACTGGTCAGTGCGGAATTTGAAGCGGCAGATCGTGACGCTGTATTTCGAGCGGTCCGGGTTGTCGAAGGACAAGGAGAAGCTGGCGGCGATGGTGCAGCAAGGCATCGAAACCGCCGAGCCGAAGCTGGCCATTCGCGATCCCTACATCTTCGAGTTTCTCGGCCTGCGGGCCAAGGATGCGGTGGCGGAATCCGACCTCGAAGCGGCGCTGGTGGAGCATCTGCGGGAGTTCCTGCTGGAGCTGGGGCATGGGTTTTGTCTCGAAGCGCAGCAGAAGAGCATCGTCATCGGGAAGACGCGCGGGTTTGTGGACCTGGTCTTTTACCACCGCATCCTGAAATGCCACGTGCTGGTGGATCTGAAGGTGGATGAGTTCCGCCACGAGCACATCGGCCAGCTCAATACCTATGTGACATGGTATCGGAAGCACATGATGTCGGCAGGCGACAATCCGCCGGTGGGCATCCTGCTCTGCACGGAGAAAGATCACACGCTGGTCGAATACGCCACGGCCAGCATGGACAACCAGCTCTTCGTCTCGAAATACGCCATTGAACTCCCGAGCAAGGCGGAGCTGGTGAAATTCCTGGAGACGCACTATCGGGAAATCACAGGGACCGCAGCGCAGCCCTCGCGGAAGAAATAAGCCGTGCAGCCCAGTGTCTTAGAAATTGGCGACTCCCGCTATCCCGCAGTCCTGCGCAAGCGACTGGGAGCGGACGCGCCCGCGAGCATTTCCGCCCTCGGTAATCTCGACATCCTCGCACTGCCCAAGACCGCGCTCTTCTGCTCCGCCCGCTGTCCCGGCAGTGCCATCCTGCGGGCCTACGACCAGGCCGCGCAATGGCGCGACGCGGGCCGCTGCATCATCAGCGGCTTCCATTCGTCGGTCGAGAAGGAATGCCTCCGCATCCTCCTGCGCGGTTCACAACCGATCATCATCTGTCCGGCGCGCGCGGTGCCAAAGCGTGTGCCCGAAGATTGGAGGAAGCCGCTGGCATCTGGCCGGCTCCTGGTTCTGTCAGCTTTTGCGCCTACGGCGGCCCGCGTGAGCACGGAATTAGCGAGCCGGCGAAATTACTTCGTCGGTGCGTTGGCGGATGAATTCTACATCGCCCACGCCACGGCTGGGGGCCATCTGGCCGGACTTATACCTCATCTGCACGCTTGGAAAATTCCGTCGCGCTCATCTCAGCCAAATTCCCCAGTATGAAGCACGCTCATGAATTACTTTGAAAAACTTCGCAGTGTGGCGGCGGGCCGCCGCCCGAGCGCGCGTGTTATCGGCATTGATCTCGGCACCACCAACTCGACCGTTGCGGTGGTCACCCTGCCCTTGCCGACAGATTCTAATCCTGAGACCGCCTGCAGCGACCTTTCCATCGAGCAGATGACACTCTCAGGCCCGACCTACAGCACCCTCGTGCCTTCTGTCGTCGCGATAGATTCCGCCGGTCAGGACACCTCTTAACGGATGGATCAGTTTAACTGAGCAGAACTGCTCAAATTAACTGAGCGCCATCGCGCGCGGCCACCGCAAGAAAAGCCCGGCGGCAGTGCCGAGCCGTCAGAAGATCAGCGAGACCCCGCCGCTGACCGTGCGACCCGGAGCGGGATACCCGTTCACCGTGGAATACCGCTCGTCGCGCAGATTGTCGGCGGCTATATATACTTTGCTGCGGCGCCCTGATCCAAACCAATAGGAGACATGCGCGCTCAGGTTGACAAAATCTGCCAGTTCCATCGGCACGCCTGCGGTCACGAAACGATCGTTTTCATAGCGGCCGATATGCTTGGCAAGGAACGTCAATTCCCAGTTTCCCCAGCGCTGCGAGAAGCCGCCACCCAGGATGATCTCCGGCACTTCGCGATCGCGCTGCCACTGGCCGGCGGCGTGTAGTTCGGTCTGCATGGCGACCACATTGAGAAACAACTGCGTGCCCGCATCGAAGCGGCGCGTGCGCGTTTCCAACTCGAGCCCGTAGCTGCGCGCGAGCCCGTTGCGGACCAGTGCGACCGGTTGCCCGTCCGGACCGCGGCGCGTGTCGTTGGCATAAATCGTGGTGGCGTGTTGATACACGCCAAACGCCGTGAGCATGACCTCTCCGTAAGACGACCAGGCACCGCGTATCCCGAGATCCAGTTTCGTGCGGGCCTCGATTTCAGGCCGGCTAAGCGTGGTGGTCAGCGCCGAAAGCGGGGCGGCCACATGCCCCCACGTGAGATTGCCGAACAGCGAGGCGTGTTCACTCAAAACGAACTTGGCGCCGGCACTGACCGTGTGCAGCGGATCTTCCCACGTGTCAGTCGTCCGCACCGTGTTCAATCGTCCCGGCGCGCCCTCGATCGCGTAGCCACCGAACTCAGCGAAGTACGTTTGGCTGAGCCGATAGCCTGCGTTCAGCAGCCACCGGCCGAACGCCTGCTCGTCCACGACCCCCGCCGTGTACGTCCAGAGATCAGCGGGTCGCGGCCAGAAGAACCGTTTGCCTGTCGGACATTCCCAATGGCTGAACAGCCCGCTGATCCGCAGTGTGTTCGCCTCGGCGGGCTGAAGCGTCTGCGTCAGTCGCATCCCATACTCCCAGTCGCGTTCCATGTTCGCCGCGAGCGGCGGCGTCTGCTGGAAAACATATTCCCGATGCGCAAAGTTGGCGATCAACTCGGTGACGGCGGTGTCGCTTTCCTTCATCCGCAGCTTGCCGACCACGATGTGACTGCGGAACGGGTCGAAGGCTTCAAGCCGGTTGCGCGTCACCAGGTCGGCCGGAGGCAAGGCCCGCTCGAGTTCACGATCCCCGTACAACGCGAACGCCGTGAGACTAAGCGTGACCGACTCCGATGGCTTGCCGTGCACCCGCGCGAACAAGTCGGCGACGTTTTCGCGGGCATTCCGCCCCGAAGGGCCGTCGGTATGATAATAGCCAGCACCCACTGCGTAGCCGAAACGATCGCTGCCATCCCCGTAGTTGATATGATTCCGGGTCGTGAGGTGCGTGCCGACCGATGCGTCCACCTGCAGTTCGGGCCCGCCATATTCGCGCGGCTGCAGGTTGACCGCGCCGCCGAGCGACTCCGGCGTGAGCAACAAGCCTGCGCTGGATCGCAGCGCCTGGATCTGGCCGAGATTGGCCGCACTGAAGTGATAGGCCGTCTCCGTGAAGGAACGAAACCACGCCCCGTCGATCAGGAAATCCGGGTACGGATACCGCTGCCCGCGCACTGAAAACAACTGCTTCTCTTTCCGACCGCGGGTCTCGGTCCACGCGCCGGGCACGTACTGCAACGCATCCAGGAGCAGCGGGGTGTTCCGCCAGCGGATTTCCTCGGCACCAATAAGCGACGTCGCCGTGTCGAGACCGGGCGATTCGCTCAGCGGCTGCTTCTGCAGGTCCCGGAGCGGCAGCGAGCGGAAAATGGAATCGGCACCCTGTTCGACCACGGCGCGTTCGGCCGTCACGATGACCTCGGGCAGCCGGGTGGGCTGGTCTTCTCCGCGCGCAACAACCGGCATCAGCTGGACAGCCATCAACAGGGCTGCGGTGGACAGAGAAGAACGATGATCCATTGGGTGTTTGGGGAAACGTTGAGTGAATGTTCGGCGTGGGCACGACAAATGCCGGACCACGCGGCGATAACGACGGAAACCCCGTCGCGTCGGCCGTACACGTGTTTGGTCCGGCCGATGTGATGCGCCAGGAATGCCGGAGTGTAATATGGCGATTATGCGGCAGGTACATCGCAGTGAAATGCCCGCGTTAGCCCTGCCCTTTGCCCACAAATTCGCGTCAGAACGACCGCTCTGACGGGAGGGGCGACGTCCACGTCGCCCGACGCCCGTCAGGGCCCCGGGATGGCGTGGCTGTCGCCACGTCCGGCGACGAGGACGTCGCC
>JBBRCR010000662.1:0-3892 GCA_038204695.1 Opitutales bacterium
CCACAAATTCGCCATCGCGTATGGCGTCGCGCCAAGGGCGCGGTTGACCGGAAGGGCGACTTTCCAGTCGCCCGAGACCGGTCGACCGAACGTACTTCGGCGGCAGGAAAGCCGCCGCTCCGGTGCGAATGCCGACGTGCTGTGAACTCCTGTGTCTGAGCTCTGTGATCCAAGAGCGCCAAGCGAGTGGCGGAGCGTGCTTGCCGACCGGAATGAGAATCCACTCGCTGGCGCTCGCAGCCACGGCGCGGAATCGGAATGCAGGCCCGCTTCACTCCGCAGAGCCCCACGAAATTTAATCGCGGACCAGCACTAAACCAGTTGCGCGAGGCGGCCTCTTCGTGATCGTTGACGGCTTGTGCTGCGGTTGGCGCTGGTCGCCACCCAGGTCCCCCGAAACCCAGTCCGTCCCACCCTCGTGATTACTCGCCCTCTTTTTGCCCTGCTGCTGCTCCTCGCATCGGTCGCCACGAGCACCGCCCAAAGCACGCTCGTGCTCAACCCGCCAGCCGGCGTTGCGCCCAAGGGCAAACACATCGTGCTCCTTTCCGGAGACGAGGAGTACCGCACCGAGGAGTCGCTGCCCATGCTCGCGAAGATCCTTTCGCAGCGGCACGGGTTCAAATGCACCGTGCTGTTCGCCCTCGATCCCGGCGGCACGATCAATCCCGAAAACCAAAAATCGCTCGCCGGCGCCGAAGCACTCGACACGGCCGACGCGATGATTCTCGGGCTGCGCTTCCGCAACTGGCCCGACGAGCAGATGAAACATTTCGTCGACGCATATCATCGCGGCGTGCCGATCATCGCACTGCGCACTTCGACGCACGCGTTCAATTTCCCCGCGGAAAGCCGTTGGGCCACCTACACGTGGAATCGCAAGAACGAGCCGTGGGCCGGCGGTTTCGGCAAGAATGTCCTCGGCGAAACGTGGGTTACCCACTGGGGCAAACACAAATTCGAGGCGACGCGCGGCGTGATTGAACCGTCGGCCAGGAACGATCCGCTGCTCCGGAGCGTGGCCGACGTTTTCGGCAACAGTGACGTCTACGAAGCTTACCCGCCCGCGGATGCCACGATCCTGCTCCGCGGCGTCGTGCTGAAAGGCATGAGTCCGACCGACTCACCGGCGGATTACCGCAAGCCGCGTGCCAGCGACAAACAGGAGCAGGGCATCAACGCCCCGGCGATGGCGGTAGCTTGGACGCGCCTCCACCGCAACGAAACGGGCAAGCAGAATAAGATTTTCACGACCACGATGGGCGCGGCCACGGATCTGGAAAACGAAGGGCTGCGGCGGCTGGTCGTAAACGGCGTTTATTGGGGCCTCGGGCTCGACGTGCCGGCGAAGGCCGATGTGCGCCCGGTCGACCCGTATCAGCCACTCATGTACGGCTTCCGCGGCCACCGATATGGGCTGAAACCGGCCGATTACGCTTTGGGCAAAACGGTGCCTGCAGGGCAACCGCCGCCGCCCGCGCCCGCAACAAAGGCACCGGGAAAGCAGAAGAAGCAGCCGCCGGCCGAAAAGAAACAGGTACGAGCCGGCGGCGCCGGTTCCACCGATTCCTCCGCAGTTGTGAACGCGGCGGCCAATCAGCAGCACAATGCGAACAACGCGCCGCGCCAACCGGCGTTCACGCTGAATCCCGGAGACCACGTGGCGATTATTGGCAACGGGCTCGCCGATCGAATGCAGCATCACGGCTGGCTCGAAACGATGATTCACGCCCAGCACCCGGCCCATCAGGTCGTCGTGCGCAATCTCTCGTTCGCCGGCGACGAAGTGGCCACCCGCGCGCGCTCAAAAAACTTCGGCACGCCCGACGAATGGCTGACGAAAGTCCAGGCGGGCGTCGTGTTCGCGTTTTTCGGCTACAACGAATCGTTCGCCGGCGCCGAGGGGTTGCCCGCGTTCAAGGCGGACCTGGAAAAATTTCTGCGGGAAACGCGGGCCAACAGCTACAATAGCCTCGGCGCGCCGCGGATCGTCCTGTTTTCCCCGCTGGCCACGGAAAAGCATCCGGATTCCAACTACGCCTTCAATCCCCAGATCAAGGTCAACCTCGCGACCTACACGCAGGCGATGGCGGAAGTCGCGCGTGACCAGGCTGGCGTGACGTTTGTCGATCTGTTCACGCCCTCGCAGGAACTTTTTGCCGCCGCCGCGCGTGAGGGCCAGCCGCTCACGATCAACGGCGTGCACCTCAGCGAGGCGGGTGAAGCGAAAGTCGCGCAGACGATCTACCCCGCCCTTTTCGGACAAAACCCGCCTCCGTTGGACACGCCGCAGGCGACCGCCCTGCGGGCCGCGATCAACGCCAAGAACCAGATGTGGCATTCGCGCTACCGCAGCATGGATGGCTACAATATCTACGGTGAACGCTCGAAGATCGCCTACGTCTCGCATCCGGACGCGCCGAAGATCACGAACACGCAGATCATGGCCGAGGAGATGTCGCAGCGGGACGTGATGACCGCGAACCTCGAGCGGCGCGCCTGGGCGATTGCCAGCGGCAGCCCGACGCCGCCCGAGATGCTGCCGCTTCCTGTCGTCACCGCCTTCGGCACGAACAAGCCGGGCCCGAAGATCGATGGCACGTACGAGTTTCTCGATGGCGAAGCCGCGCTGGAAAAGATGACACTCGCCCCCGGCCTCAAGGCGAACCTGTTCGCGAGTGAGCAGCAGTTTCCCGAACTGGCGAAAGCGGTGCAGATGGCGTGGGACACGAAAGGCCGGCTCTGGGTGGCGGTCTGGCCCAACTACCCCGAGCGCACACCGACGTCGAAGATCGGCGACAGTATTTTGATTCTCGAAGACACGGACCGCGACGGACGCGCGGACAAGTGCACCACCTGGCTGACCGACCTCAACTGTCCGACGGGTTTTCAGTTCTTCAAGGATGGCATCATTCTCGTACAGGCGCCGGACGTCTGGTTCGTGCGCGATACCAACGGCGACGGCAAAGCGGATTGGAAGGAGCGGGTGCTCATGGGAATGGATTCCGCGGATTCACACCACACCGCGAACTCGCTCATCTACGAACCAGGTGGCGCCATTTTGCTGAGCGATGGGGTGTTTCATCGCACCCAGGTGGAGACGGTGGCGGGAGTCGTGCGCAACGTCGACGGCGGCATCTATCGTTACGAGCCGCTCACGGGAAAATTCGAGACGTATGTATCTTATGGATTCGCGAACCCCCATGGCCGCGCCGTCGATTACTGGGGCAACGATCTGATCACGGACGCGACGGGCAACCACACGTATTTCGGTCCGGCCTTCAGCGGGAAAATCGATTTCCCGGCGAAGCACCCCAAGATGAAAACGATTTGGGACCGGCCGTCGCGGCCCTCGGCCGGCAGCATCATCCTGACGAGCGCGCATTTTCCGGAGGAGTACTGGGGCGACTTCTTGAATCCAAACTGCATCGGGTTCCAAGGCGTGTTTCGCGTGAAACTGCTCGATGATGGCTCGGGGCTGAAAGGCGAACGCCAGTCCGACATCGTTTCGTCAACCGATCGGAATTTCCGGCCGATTGATCTCAGCGTCGGCCCCGATGGCGCGCTGTATCTGATCGACTGGCACAATCCGCTCATCGGTCACCTGCAAAGTCATTTGCGCGACTCAAACCGCGATCACGTTCACGGCCGGATTTACCGCATCACGGCGGAGGGGCGACCGCTCGCCTGGCAGCCAAAGATTGATGGCCAGCCGATCGCGGCGCTGATCGAGTGGTTGAAGCGGCGCGAGAATCACATTCGCACACTCGCCAAAATTGAACTCGGCAAACATCCGGCGCCGGCGGTGGTAACAGCCGTAAAATCATGGGTGGGCGGGCTCGATCGCGCGGCGCCCGATTATGCGCACCATCTCACGGAAGCACTCTGGGTT
>JBBRCR010000663.1:0-3886 GCA_038204695.1 Opitutales bacterium
GTCGCCGCCCAGGCCGAGCAGGCGCTGAACAACCTCGCCGCGGTGCTCGCCGCCGCCGGGTCGGGCTCAACAGCTGCGGGAGGTGCAATGCCTCCGGCGGAATCTCCGGGGTATAGCGGAAGGACATGAACAGCAGCTCCCAGTTTTGCTGGGAGCAATACGTCTCTGCCCCGAGCAGCACGCGCGCCTGGAAATTGTGCAGCACATCGCGGTTCGCCAGGAGGAACGCGATGATCCGGGATTTCCCTTTCCGGCGTTCCTCCAGATCGATGCCGAGCTTTTCCGCAGTCTTGAGGACGTGGTTCCGGATTTCCAGGTCGACTCTTGGGTTGCCGGCAACCACGCGTGATACGGTTGCAGGGCTCACTTTGGCGGCGCGCGCCAAATCATGCAGGGTAGTTTTTTTGGCCATGGGAGAGGTCGAGAAATATTTCTCAGACGTTTCTTAGCAGCTTTGCCGATGAATCCTAGGATAATCCGCTCCCGATTCGCGAATTTTGAACCAAGCATTGAGCGGCACAGGGAGCGCCTTTCCCTCCTGAAAATGCGGAGGTGGCGGTGATGGGCGCCCAAGCCGACTTGAATACTTTAACGAGGCAGCAATATTTATTCGTGAAAGAAGGGTTTCTCACCGGTGCGGGATTATTCTTCGTTTTCGAAGAGTATGCTGAACCATCGTCATTGGCCCGAGTGCCCCTGAGCATCCGGCATTGTCACCGTGCCGGAGGCTGAGGGTTATAGTCAAGGCCCGGTTCCGAGCGCACCAGACGCGTCGAACGAGCCCGACCATCCGCACGCTTGGGCGGATAACCGCCCGAGGCAGGAGAAACTCGCGAGCAAACAAATCCATGTGCACCTCCCGCCGTTGGCGGCGGCCATAGTCCACCACCCGGTCCAATCCGGTGGGAGATGGTTCTGCCGCGCGGGCTAGTGCAGTGTGCGAACACCTGTTCGTCCGATAAGGTTGCCAGTTCTCGTAACATGGTTCCGATTCTGGCTTTGTGTTCATGTAGCTCCTCGGTCGGCTTTCTTTTTCGCAGCGGCCTGATTGTTGGGGCGGTCATCTTGGCATTAAATGGGTTTGAACCGGGGAAATGTCGCCGGCTACGGATGCAATCGACGCGACAGATGTTGGCCGGTAAAAATAAACGCAAGGGGCCATGCTCGACGACTGGAAACTCATCTCTTCAGCGATCGTCAGCTCTCTGAGAATTCACGGCTGGTGGAGCGGCGATGCGACTGCGACCTCACAATTCAACTTATCAGCCTCGCGCGGCGAGCGGCCAGCATCGGAATCCGATGCGAAGAAGGGACGCGAGTCCGCCGGACACGCTCACCCTCACGCCGGAATTCGCCCCCTCAAAGCATCCGGCTTGGGGACGAAAATCTTTCTCTGGCGGAGAAGGGCGATTGGGTTGATCGGACGATTCCCCGGATTTTTCGGGCGATTGTCGGGCGATTCCGGGAAGGCCTGCTCAGGTTCGAGAGCAACATCCCGCAGACTGGGATCGCTGAGAAGAATTCAAGTGTGATCCGGCCCGCGACACCCATCGGACGATTAGGCGGAAAAATCGGACGATTGTCGGACGATTCAGCCCTTTGCCTCCCCCAGACGGTAAGAGACGCTGCGGCCCTGACCTGTCCGGACAAGCAAGCCGAGCTCAACCAATTCCACGAGATCGCGATGGGCCGTATCCTTGACCACCTTCAGATGCTGCACGCACCAGCGGTTGGTGACCTCTCCGGCTTCCGCTGCGCGGGCGACGATTAACTTCTGCCGTTCATTGAGGCGTGCTTCCATCGCCGGTGTGACGATGAGCCGGGTTTCCGGCACTCGGATGCGATCAAGATTTTCTCCGGGTCCGGAAAACGTGACCTGAAAATAGCCCGTGTCGGTGCCCAGCAACGGCTGCTCCAAACCATGATTGAGCATATGGTCGCGCATCCGGCGAAACCCACTCCCGCGCTCTTCGATACGGTGGAAATACGACAGACATTGCGCCAAGACCGGATTGCGTGAGCACGGCCGGTATTTGCCCTTCCGAAGATTGGGCAAGGTAATCGGCGACGGCGGCAGCCCAGGACTCGAAACCACGACTCGGTCGGCCAGAACCTCCAGCATGATCTTCCTTCCGGCATCCTCGTATTGCCGATGAGCTACGGCGTTGACCAAGGCTTCCCGCAACGCCTCGACGGGATACTCATCCAGCCGAACGCGGTTGAGGCCGACGACGCGCATCGGATGACGGGTATTTCGGTCGATAAAGGCAATCGCCCGGTCAATCGCCGACGGCATTGGCCCGCGAATATCCTCGTGGTCCCGTGGAGTGCCATCGGGCTCTGTGCCGCGATACGCGTCAGCCAAAATCCGACATTGCGGGAAAACCGCGGAAGGATCTTTGGCCAGCAGCACGACCCCGGCAGCGGTCGCGTAGTGCTCCCGCGCCGGAGCGTCGTGCCAGACCAAGCCGCGCACCGTTGCGCCCGCAAGAATATCTTCGTTCGAAAGCTTGTCGGCCGGCCGGCCTTCCGCCACGGCGAGCAATCGCCGGGCGATATCGTGGTCGAGTTCGCGCCACCGTAACCGATTCAGCGGCTGCGACTCGAACGTCGACGTGGCCTCGATGGTTTGCGCCGCGATCTCATTTTCGTCACTGGACGGCGCGAGGCCGAACTGTTCCTTCAAAAGCTTGGCGAGTGCGGCACGCACCTCCTTTTGCAGCTCGATGACGTTGCCGAAGCGTTTGTATTTCGGACCGTCGCCGTCGAGTTCCCCGAGCAGGACTTCCGTCCCTGCCTCGCGCGTCACTTTTCGGTCGCCTTTGATAAAGGCGAGAACCGGCAGTCGCTTTTCCTTCGCCCGGCGGTATTCCGCGTGCGTGATAGATACCTCACCGACGAGCGTGCCGTATTGGGCCGCAACGATGAGCAGATAAACCTGGCAGCTATCGAGGGATTTCAGGCACCCCGCCAGCGCTTTGTCGGGTGACGCTGGCTCAAATTCGTAGAGGACGGGCGAGCAGTGCGCTGCAAGAAAGACATCCGTGCTCAGAAGGTTCTGGACGATGACCCGCTCGTCCTCGAGTTCCTTCTGCACGGAGCTAACGAAGACATTCAGTTTGTCGATCTCGATCATTTCGCGCACGATTCAATTCAGTTCACTCAAGCCGGTGCCGCCGGTGGTGAGGTCGAGCAGCAATTGGACTACCGCCCGCTTCCCGCAGCCATCCAGCCGCACGAAGTTGTCCGCGAAATTCACCGGCGTTCCTTCCCGGAGATTGCCGAGGATTTTCCACGCCGCGCTTTCGCCGGAGGACGCGCCCGCGTGACCACAGGCCATCCGCCGCAGTGTGTCTAACGCGACTGTGCTCGCGGCCGTCATGCGGCGACTCCGGTTCGAATGCCCTGCGTCACCGACGCAGTGTTGACCGTCGCGACACTCGGTCCGACCGGCGTCACCGGCACCACTTCCGGCCAGCGCACCCCCGTAATCTGCGTCGCCGCATAGCGCGCCGAATCGTTGCGCAGCCGCTGCCAGCATCCCAGTGACGGTGTCCAATGAAACCCAAAGGTCCGCAGCTTCGCGATGGTTTCGGCCGGCAGCTTCGCCTCGTGGTAGATCCGCACGCGACACTCCTCCGCGCTGTCTTCCACCCGCCCGCCGGAAAATTCCAACGTCACCGACCCGCGCCCGCCCTCGTCGGCCAAGCCCTTCAGCCGTTGCTCCATCCGCCGGATATTGGCGCCGTTGTTCGTGAGTTTGTAATTGGGGAAACCGAACCGTCCCGCGAAGTCGGGCTTGAGCAGTTCGCGGGCGCTCGTTTCCCGCAGACCGCATTCGGCGACCAGTTGCGCGACTTTTTCGTCGTCGGACAGCCGTCGATTG
>JBBRCR010000664.1:0-3861 GCA_038204695.1 Opitutales bacterium
GGCCTGAACGGCAACGGGTATCAGTAGGCGAATTCGAGCTGCACCCAGACCTTGCGCACGTCGGGAAACGCCGGGCTGCCGCGGCGGAAGTCGGCATACTTGGCGAGTGCGGTCACGTTCTTGCCGAATTTCCGCGAGAGCTGCGCGTTGAACTCCTCGCCGAGCCTCGCGCCGGTCGGATCGGTTTCGAACCAGTGGTAAAACGCCGTGAGCGCGATGGCGCCGGGCAGCGTGGCGGTGCCTTTCACGTAGTGGTTCACGAGGCCGGCGGCGGGCGTCGTGAGGAAGCGGTCGGCCCAGCCGTTGAAGGCGTGGAGCGTGGCGAGCGGAGTTTTGAACCCCACGTTGTTGTCCGAGCCGAGCAGCTCGTAGCCGTAGGTGAGACTGCCGGGCGCGCCGGCGAGGCCGGCTTCGACGCAGCCGTAGGTGGCATCGTAGTTGAGCGTGCTGGAGCCGTGGTCCGACTGACGGGCGAGCTCGGCGCGATAGGGGAGCCTGAACGTGTCGTTGAGCTTGACCGTGCCGGTGTAGCTCGCGCCCCAGGTGGCGCAGGAGTTGGCAGCGGAGTTTTTGAAATCGAGCAGATAGGCGTAGCCGGTGAGCGTGCCGCCGCCGGGCAGGCCGGCGCGCGCGGCGTGGAGCACGTGCGACGCGGAATCGAAACGGCCCTGCGGGTGACGCCGGCTGAACACGCGGTTGATCTGATCGAGGTAGGCGTAGGTGAGCGTGGTCTGCGCGAAGGTTTTGTCCTGCACGACGAGCGCGTCGAACGTCTGCATGTTTTGCCGCCAGCCCACGTCGCCGATGAAGCGCGCGTTGTCGAGCACGAGGCGCTGCCGGCCGAGCGTGGCGGTGGTCTTGCCGGTCGTGAAGGCGAGCCACGCCTGGTTGAGCTCGGTCGTCTCGGGATCGGCGACGACCGCGCGGCCGGTGGCGGCGGGGTTGAGACCGGACTGGCTGTAACTGTCGCCGGCGGCGGCGGCGATGTTCTCGCCCTCGATCATGGCTTTCCATCCGGCCCAGTCGGCGGTGGTGAAACCCAGCCGCGTGCGGAGCGTGCGCGCGGTCGCGTCGCGCAGGCCGGTTTGGTCCACGCTTTCGTAGCGGGCGCGGGCGTTGACGGAGATCTTCCCCTTCGCGAGAAAATCGGCCGCCGCGTCGGCAGCCGGCAGCGCGAGAGGCAGGGCGAGGGTGGCACAGGCGAGGAAGGTGTTTTTCACGGATTTGGGCCGGGAGTGTAACGCGCCTCCGGCCGCGCGGATTTGACGCAGGTCAAGGCTTGCGCCGAAGGGCGCGCCGGGACGTGGGCGACGGTTACTTTTCCGTCGCGATCAGCGGCATGAAGGCGAAGGGCGGCGCGACGAGGGACGCGGGCGGCGTCTCGCGGCGGAGGAATCCCGCGATGGCCGCGACCACGGTCGGCGGGCGAAGCTGGGAGTTGTGGCCGCCGTGTTCGACGACGGATGTCCGCTAAGGGTCAGGCTGCGGAAAGGGACATTCCATACCATAAACTTGATCGACGGCGGCCTGGCAGTGACCGCCCGGAACGGACGCCGATCGGTGGCATGTTTCGCAAGCTTCGAACTCGTGCCGAGCGCAGCGACATCAGCCATTCACCGGCCCAATCCATCACGTGATCAATTGCCGCAACGATCGGAGATGTATCATCGCTCGCCGAGCGGACCAAGGCGGCTCTTGAGGCCCCACTATCGGCGGCACCTTCAGCGCGCCGACGAAACCCGGCGACACCTGACATCACTTTCCGCAGCCTGACTCTTTTCAGCCATGCATCCAGCATTTCGCTTTGGCTTCGTGAGAGGGATTTACGCTGGGGAGGAGTTGCGCCAACGGGTGCGCAATTTTGACCAACATGCGCGCAGCAATGCCGCCCGGTCGTGGCACGTTATGCCCCAAACAAGAAAAACGGGTCAGCGCACTGCGCGTCCTGCGCCTGCGTGTTCGCTATCGGTGGAAGGTGTTGCCGCGCGTTGAGCCCGGAAAATCGAATTTCCGATCGGAACAACGATCGGCTCTGCCTATGAACCTAAAATCCATGCTCCGCAGCCTGCTCGCCGCCACTACGTGTGCTGCGGCTTTTTTCACGGCGCCCGTTTCTCATGCCCAGCTTGTCAATACCTCGGTCCGCGTTCGCGTCGGCACCGGCGCTGACATCCTGATCACGGGATTTGTCATCGGCCCCATTCCGAAAACCTTTTTGTTCCGTGCGGTCGGACCGGGTCTGAACGCGTTTGGCGTCACCGGCACGCTCGCCGACCCCAGGATGACGTTGTATTCCGGGCAGACGGTTTTGCAGACCAATGACGACTGGAGCGCCAGTGCTTCGGCAGGAGCCATCGCGCAGGCGGCCGCAAACGCCGGTGCGTTTGCGCTCACCAGCGGATCGAAGGATGCGGCTCTCATTGCCACGGTGCCCTCCGGCCCGTACACAGTGCAAATCGTCGGCTCGGATGGCGGCACGGGCATCGCGCTTTTCGAGGCCTATGAAATTGCGGCGCCGGCCGCCTCTACGGGCACTTTGCGCGGCGTGGTGCGCGATGGTGTCACGAACGCCGGGGTTAGTGGAGTCACCCTGGCTTTCGTCAGTGCCACCGGTGCGACGTTGGGCAGCGCGCAGACGAGTTCGACCGGCGAATACTCGATTGTGCTGCCGGCGGGTGACGTCACCGCCACCGTGAGCGTGACGGGTTACGTCTCGACCACCCTCGCCGCCACGATCGTCGCCAATTCCACCATCCAGGCGAACAACGTGCTCTTTGCCCAGAATGTGGCGGGTACCGGTACCATCTCTGGTCGGATTACGAATGCTCTCACCGGTCAGGGCCTCTCGGGTGCCACGGTGCGGATACGCGCCGGCGTCAACGTGACGACCGGCGCCATCATCTCCACCACCACCACGAGCAGCACCGGCGACTACTCGTTTACGGCCAACAGCGGCACCTATACGTCCGAAATTTCACTCACCGGCTTCGTCACCACCGACTTCGTCTGCGTGGCCGTCGGCGGCCGGACGATCGGCAACCAGAATGCCTCGATTTCTCCCGTGCTCAGCGGCAGTGACCTTCGCATTGTGCTGACGTGGGGAGCGACGCCGAGCGACCTCGATTCGCATTTGACCGGTCCCACCACCGGCACGGCACGGTTCCACGTCTACTATCCGTCGTCGTCCAGAAGCACGACGGGGGTGAATCTCGATGTTGACGACACCAGTTCGTTTGGGCCGGAAACGATCACCGTGACCCAGTTCCTCCCGGGCGTGTATCGTTACTCGGTGCACGATTTCAGCGATCGCAGCAGCACGACCAGCACGGTGATGAGCAACCAGTCGACGGCGCAGGTGAAAGTCTTCCAAGGCAGCACGCAAATCGCGACGTTCAACGTGCCGTCGGGCCAGGCCGGCAATCTTTGGACGGTGTTCGAGATGGACGGTACGTCCAAGACCATCACACCGAAGAATCAGATCTCGAACATCGCGGAGGCCTCCGCGGTGCCCTACATTCCCGAAGGTTCAACGTACGTTCCCGAAGTGGCCGAAACCGAACTCTACTTCCATCTGCCGCCGAAAAAGTAAGAACGGTTCGGACTTCTAAGAATCAGAGTGCGTGAATCTCGCTATTGGAAGGAAGCTGGCTCTTCAGGGGGCTGGTCGGGTGGGGTTTAAGGGGAGGGGGCAAAGCCATAGAATTGGACCCCCCCCTTAGCCCTGCGCTGGCCCCACAATTCTTGCCAAGCACGTCGGCATTCGCACCGGAGCGGCGGCTTTCCTGCCGCCGAAGTACGTTCGGTCGACCGGTCTCGGGCGACTGGAAAGTCGCCCTTCCGGTCAACCGCGCCCTTGGCGCG
>JBBRCR010000665.1:0-3839 GCA_038204695.1 Opitutales bacterium
GGCATGGCGGGGAATAAGGTGGGCGGGAGTGGACACCTCTCTAGAATGCGGAATGCGTATCTGAAGCTTGGAGACGAGCGCGGATCCGGGTCTGCGCACGCGTAAACGGCAATCTGCTGATGGGGGGATGGGGCGGGAAAGATCCCGCGGGGTGTCAGAGGATAAGGCGGATTGAAGGCCCGGCGTCAACGAGAGTTGCCGCGGTGTCCGCCCGGTTCAGCGCGCCGTCGGGCCAGACCGACCTTGCCTTCGGATCGCCTTCCCGGAAGCTCCGCCCACCCACCCGCATCGCCGCCCCACCTGTACCGCTGCCCAGCTCAGGACGCCCACCGACCGTGCGCTTTCCCCCCAGCCGAAAGGTCGCCTGCTCCAAGCGGTCCTTCGCGTACTGACGTCGCCAATACGTCGGACGCCGCTGCTTTGTTCCTCAATCCGCACGGGCATTTCCGGTTTTTCGCCCAACCCTGACGTGCGCCTGCTCTCTGCTCTATTGTCAATGCGGCTTGCCGCATGGGGGCTGCTCGTGGCACTCAGCAGCCTGTCCCTATTCGCCCGACCATCCGATGCCCACGATCACCGCGTTAACGCCTCTGCCGCCCGGCATCCGCTCGCGTCTCGTGCCGAACGTCAACGGCCTGACCATGCACGTGCTGGAGGCGGGCTTCGAAAACGAGGGTCGGCCTTGTGTCCTTCTGCTGCACGGCTTCCCCGAGCTCGCTTACAGCTGGCGCAAGGTCATGGGACCGCTCGCGGCCCAGGGTTTTCACGTCATCGCGCCCGATCAGCGCGGCTACGGCCGCACCACGGGCTGGGATGGAAACTACGACGGAGATCTCCGCCCGTTCGGTCCGCTCAACCTGGTGCGGGACATCCTCTGCCTCGTCTCGGCGCTCGGCCTCCACTCCGTCGTCGCCGTGGTGGGGCACGATGCCGGTTCCTCGGTCGCGGCATGCTGCGCGTTGATTCGCCCGGATATTTTCCGCTCGGTCGTCATGATGAGTGCGCCGTTTGCCGGAGCGCCCACCGTTCCTTTTGCGACCGCCGGCATCAGTGCCGGCGCACCCACGCCGGCCATCCGCTCCGGTCCGGACCTGCCCGAGCAGCTCGCGGCGCTCCCGCATCCACGAAAGCACTACCAGGGGTACTACTCCACGCGCGAGGCCAACGTCCACCTGACACAGTGCCCGCAAGGCATCCATGCCTTCCTCCGCGCGTACTACCATCACAAGAGTGCCGACTGGCCGGGCAACCGGCCCTTCCGGCTCGCCGCCCGGACCGCGGCCGAACTGGCGAAGCTGCCCACCTACTACGTCATGGATCTCCGCAAGGGCATGCCCGAGACCGTGGCCGGGGAAATGCCCTCGGCCGCCGCGATCGCCGCCTGCCGGTGGCTGCCGGATGACGAGCTGAGAGTGTACAGCGCGGAATACGGCCGGACCGGATTCCAAGGCGGCCTGCAATGGTACCGCACCCGGACGAGCGGACTGTATGAGGCGGAGCTCACCCTGTTTTCCGGCCGCACGATCGACGTGCCCGCCTGCTTCATTTCCGGCCAGAGCGATTGGGGTAATTACCAAAACCCCGGAGCACTGGAGAAAATGCAGACCAGCGCCTGCACGCAGATGCTCGGCATTCATTTGATCGAGGGCGCGGGCCACTGGGTGCAGCAGGAGCAGCCGCAGGAGGTCACCCGGCTGCTGATCGATTTTCTACGCCAGACATGAAGATGAAACCCTATTTGTATCTCCTCCTCGCGAGTGTCGCCACAATCGCCCGTTCGACCGCCGCGGATGGACGTGCCGAACCGCGATCCGCAACCCCAAAGCCGAACATTGTCTTCATCCTCGCCGACAACCTCGGCTACGGCGAACCAGGCTGCTACGGCGGCGGCATTCTGCGTGGGGCGGCGACTCCGCGCATTGACCGCCTCGCCGCCGAAGGACTGCGGCTGCTCAACTTCAACGTCGAGGCCCAGTGCACGCCCAGCCGCTCGGCGATCATGACGGGGCGGTTTCCCATCCGTTCCGGCACGACGAAGGTGGCGCGCGGCGGCGCCCCCAACGGTTTGACGCAGTGGGAGCTCACCATCGCCGAGCTGCTCTCCGCCCAGGGCTATGCCACCGGCCATTTCGGCAAGTGGCACCTCGGCGATATCGAAGGTCGTTATCCCACCAACCAGGGATTCGACGAGTGGTACGGGATTCCCAATACAACGGACGAAAGCCTGTGGACCTCCTCATCCGGTTTCGACCCGAAGCTCGCACCGACTCCCCACATTCTTGCAGGCCGGAAAGGGGAAAAGACCCGCACCCTGGAGGTGTATGATCAGGAGGCGCGGCGGCGGATCGACACCGAAATCACGCGGCGCACGATCGACTTCATCCGGCGAAACGCCAAAGCCGGCCAACCGTTCTACGCTTACGTGCCGTTGACGCAGGTGCATTACCCGATTTTGCCCCACCCGGATTTCGCCGGTCGCACCGGCAACGGCGATTTCGCCGATTCGCTGGCTGAGATGGACCACCACGTCGGCGAGGTGGTGGACGTAATCGCGGAACTCGGCCTCGCGGCGAATACCCTCGTCATTTTCACCAGCGACAACGGCCCGGAGGAACTGCTGTCGGCGCGGGGGTGGGCCGGGCCGTGGACGGGTTCGTACTTCACGGCGATGGAAGGCTCCCTGCGCGTGCCCTTCATTTTGCGCTGGCCAGGCCACGTGCCGGCGGGTCGCGTGAGCAACGAGATCGTCCATGAAGTGGATACTTTCACCACACTCGCCCGGTTCGCCGGCGCCACGGTGCCCGCGGATCGATTCATCGACGGCGTCGATCAGTCGGCATTCTTGCTAGGCCGGCAGGAGAAATCGAACCGCGAGGGCTTTCCGTGCTACGTCGCCGATACGATTCACGCGGTGAAGTGGCGGAACTGGAAGGGGCACTTCGTGTGGCAGGAATACAAATACGATCCGCCGCAGCGGCTGCCACTCATGTGGCTTTATAATCTGATCACGGACCCGCGCGAACGAAACAACGTCCAGAGTTTGAACTCCTGGGTGTATCATCCGGTGATGAAGATCATGAACGATCTCCAGGAAAGCCTGAAGGCCGAGCCGCCCATCCCGCCTGGAACGGCCGATCCTTACCAGCCGCCGAGGGGGGCGCGCTGATACCGGAAACGCCGCCCCGCGGCCATCGGCCGCAACCAAGGACCAAGCCAGGACAGCCACGAATCCACACGCTCGCACTCGTGCAAATGAACGGGAATAGAAATGCGCCGATGGGTGCTCCGAGTCGCTGCCTTGAATTCGCGTTTATCAGCGTTCGTTCGCGGTTCAACTCTGCGTAGATTCGCGCGACAAACTTGTTTCTCCGCGGCCGCCTTGCGGCCTAAACCGCGAATGGACGCCAATGAACGCGAAGGGGAAGAACCCGACCTCCCACTCCGTGGCTGCGGGCGCCAGCGAGTGGATTCGAGTCCGACTTCGCGCTCTTCGCGTCTTCGCGTGAAAAATTGGCCGGACCATTACGCCGCGCACCGCTCCCGCTTCAGTGCCCGCACGTGCACGCATATTCCGCGTACTCGCACTCGCCGCACTTCCTGAGGTTTAGCTCGACGCGGAAATTCTGCGGCTTGGCGTCGGGTGTCGCCCGAACCTGCACCACGACGCGATACGGCTCACCCTCAGGCAGCCGCGCCTTCGATCCAAAACCGTTCGCCGTCTTCTCGAGCGCCAGCGGTGCCCGGCCGCTCTTTGGTTCCGCGGTCACCGTCACCACCTGGGAACCGGCCGCGACCGGTTTGAGCGCCGCATCGTAAAAGTGGATTTCCACTTTGCGGTC
>JBBRCR010000666.1:0-3833 GCA_038204695.1 Opitutales bacterium
CGGCGGCCGAAGCACCCCGGGGTCCCTGGAGGGTGCGGCCATCCGCCAGATGAAGCTCAACGAGGGGGCTGGGTTCGACAAACCGGCTGGCAGACATGGAGCCAGATGAATACGGGACGAAGCGGCCAAGTCGATCCGGGACGCGTGCCATCCCTCGCGGGCGCTCGCAGCCACGATCGGCGTGGCACCCGGCGCCCCGCCGATGTTTCCTTTTTGAATAACATCATGGGCGGCCCGCCCGCGTCCGATAGCGCTGTTCGCGCATGGCACCCGGACCCTGGCTTCAACCCGCGTGGGCGCAGCATCGACGCCGCGATGTTTCGTCATCAGCCTTGCGCGGTGAAAAGTTTTCCCTGGCTGGGCGCAGCCATTCTTCTCCTGCTTTCGCCGCGCGCGCATTCGGCGGACGTCAACCGGCCGGCAGACCAACCCGACGCGTCGCGCTGGTTCGGTTTCAACCTGCTCGAAAAGTTCACGCTGCAACGCAGTGCTCCATTCCGGGAGGAAGATTTCAAATGGATCGCGGAACTCGGGTTCAGCTTCGTCCGGATGCCGATGGATTATCGCTGCTATACCGAGGCGGATGACTGGCTGAAATTTCGCGAATCCGCCCTGCGCGAGATCGATCAGGCGCTCGCCTGGGGCGAGCGGTACAACGTGCACGTGTGTCTGAACCTGCATCGTGCGCCCGGATTCTGCATCAATCCACCCGCCGAGGAGCGGGATCTGTGGACGGATCCGGTGGCGCAGGATGCGTTTGTCGCGCACTGGGTGATGTTCGCGCAGCGCTATCGGACCGTGCCCTCGACCCGGCTCAGCTTCAATCTGCTCAACGAGCCAACGCGAAACACGCGCGAGTCGTACTTGCGGGTGAACCGCCGGGCGATCGCGGCCATCCACGCGGTTGATCCGCGCCGACTGATCGTGGTCGACGGCAACAACGTGGGCCGCGATCCCACGCCCGAGTTGCTCCCGCTCGCAAACGTGATGCAGGCCACGCGCGGTTATCATCCGTCATCAGTTTCCCACTACAAGGCGAACTGGGTGAAGGGCGCCGACACCTGGAAGGCGCCGGCGTGGCCGCCGCCGCCGCTCACGGGACGCCTCTATGGGCCCACGAAACCCGACCTGCGTTCACCCCTCGTGCTGCGCGGTGAATTTCCCGCCGGCACGGAAATCGTCATGCCGGTGGTCCAGCTGTCGGTGTCGGCCACGCTCCGCGCCAGCGCCGGCGCGGCCGTCGTTGCGGAAACAAACTTCGATCCGAAATCCGCTCCGGCGGAGTGGGCGCCGGTGCCGACGGGTTCGACCTGGCAGTATCACCGGCCGGTCGGGCCACGGGCGTTTCGCGTGCTCCTCACCCAGCCGGTTCGTGAGCTGGCCATCGAGAACGTCAAGGGCGACTGGCTCGAATTTGATTCGCTGACGCTCCGCATTCCCGGACGGGAACCAGCGACAACCATGACCGACTCGAGTTGGGGCCGGCGGCAGGCGGCGCACGACGTGACGCCCGACGGGCGGATCACGCCGGCGGCCGGTATTTCGCCCGCGCAGCCGTTGCGCGACTACCTGAAGCCGTGGCGGGAAATTGCCGCGCAAGGCGAGGCCGTGTTTGTGGGGGAATGGGGCTGCTTCAACCGGACGCCGCACCCCGTGGCCCTCGCCTGGATGCAGGCTTGGCTGGAGCAATGGCACGAGGCGCGCTTCGGCTGGGCGCTCTGGAATTTTCGCGGCAGCTTTGGTGTGCTCGACAGCGGTCGGACCGACGTCGTTTACGAGGATTGGCGCGGTCACAAGCTGGACCGCAAGATGCTCACGCTGCTGCAACGCTTTGCGGTTGGCGGCACCCCGCCCGTTTCGCCCCGCTGAAGCCGCGAACGTCGTGATGCCTCCGGCGTGCCGCCCCGATTCTGGTTAACAACAGATTGAAATGCACGACCGAGTTTGAAAGGCTCCGGCGCATCATGGCCCCAATCACCCGTCGGTCCTTCCTGAAGAACTCCGCGGTCGCAGCCGGCGCCCTTGCGCTTGCCACCGACACGCGTTCATACGCTCGCGCCATCGGCGCGAACAACCGTTTGCGCATCGCCGTAGCCGGCTGCAATGGCCGCGGCAAGAGTCACATCGCCGGCTGGCTGGACCAGCCGAACGTGGAAATCGCCTATCTGATCGATCCCGACAAGAACGTCCTCGATCGTACGCTGAAGAATTTGCAGGAAAAGCTGGGCGACAAGTTCGCGTGCAAAGGTGTCAGCGATGTCCGCCGCGCGCTGGAGGATCCCACGCTCGATGCGATCTCGGTCGCGGCGCCCAACCACTGGCACACGTTGATGACGATCTGGGCGGCGCAGGCCGGCAAGCACGTCTACGTCGAAAAACCGATGAGCCACGACGTGGCGGAAGGCCGCATCGCCGTGGAGGCGCAAAAGAAATACGGCATCGTGGTCCAGCACGGCACCCAACGCCGGAGTGACGAGAAGATCGCCGGGCTGCACGAGGCGATCACGGCCGGGAAATTCGGCAAGCTGAAGATTTCCTATGGCTACTGCTGCAAGCCGCGCGACACCATCGGCATGAAGCCCGCATCCGCTCCGCCGCCCAATCTCGATTGGAACCTCTGGCGCGGGCCGGCGAAGACGGAGTATCACCCCAACCTCGTGCACTATAACTGGCACTGGTTCTGGGCCACCGGCAATGGTGACATGAACAACCAGGGCACGCATCAACTGGATGTGGCGCGCTGGGCCCTCGACCCAAAGCTGACCCACCCCACCCGCGTGATGGCGCTCGGCGGCCGCTTCAAATGGAACGATCAGGGCGAGACGCCCAACACGATGTTCGCGATCGGCGAATATCCAAATGGCCAATACGCGTTCTTCAACGTCCGCAACGTCAATTACAAGGGCTACCTGCACCAGGTGGAGAACGAGTACTACTTCGAGGACGGCGGGAAGATCATCAAGAACGTCTACTACCCGAAGGGCAGCAGCAAAGGGGAGAAGGTCTCCGTCCCTCCGGGGAAGGTGACGCCGGGCGGAAACTGGGCCGCCTTCATCGCGGCCTGCCGCGCGGGCAAACCCGAAATGGCGAACGGCAACGCCCTCGACGCGCATAACGGCTGCGTGCTGGGTCATCTCATGAACAACTCGTACCGGCTCGGCCAGAAGGTGCCCTTCAATGCCAAGGCCGGCCGCTTCGGCGACAACAAGGACGCGTACGAACATTTCATGCAGCTGCACGCCATCATGCGGGACGGCGTCGGCGTGCCGGAGAACGGCGCCGAGTACATCGTGGGACCATGGCTGACCTTTGATCCCAAGACCGAACGTCACACCGGCGAATTTGCCTCGCAGGCCAACGCGCTGCTCAAGGACCCGAACAGCCCCGGTTTCGAAATTCCCGCGCGCGGCAAGGTGTAAATCCGACCGCTCGAATTATCTCTGCCGCAATAAAAAACCCGGGCGAAGGCCCGGGTTTTTTTGCAGCAGCGGGGAGACTCCCCGCGCGTTACCATTTGCGCACGGTTATCTCATTATCGATCCTCACGCCCGGGGCGGCCTGGCGGGCCGTCTGTTCGATCTCGGCTTTCTTCTGCTCGTTCTCGACCGCACCTTGAAGGACGATTCTCGTCTCGGGTGTGACATGCACGTTTCCGCGCAGCGATTGATCGCGATCAATGGCCTGACGAACGGCGATGGCCGCCGACATCACGGGCGGAAACTGCCGGCCCGCGCCCGCAAATCCGGTGGGCGTCATGCCGGGCTGCAGGCGCTGGAAATCCGCGCGGCTCAACGTCGTCACGAGCGGCCCCTGCGTCGGGTCCCCGGCCTGGA
>JBBRCR010000667.1:0-3831 GCA_038204695.1 Opitutales bacterium
GCTGCACCCGGTCGGCAGCCGCGAGGAGGCCCGCCGCCACCGGGCGTTGTTGCAAGAGTATCATTATCTCGGTTACAGCGCGACGGCCGGGGCGCAGCTGCGCTATCTTATCGTCGCGGAGCAGGGCGTGCTCGGCGCGACCGGTTTCGGCGCGGCGGCGGCTCGCAGCCACGCCACAATCACTTCAGATAGAATCGCGCCGCATTCCCGCCGAAAATTTTCGTCTGCTCGATCTCGCTGACCGCGGAAACATGATGCCGCACGATTTCCAGCTGGCGTTCATACGACGCGGCCAGCAGGCACACGGGCCAGTCGCTGCCGTACATAATCCGGTCCAGCCCGAAAGCTTCGAAGATGATTTCGAGAAACGGGGTGAAATCACCAGACTGCCAGTGGCGATGATCCGCTTCCGTCACCAGGCCGGACACCTTGCAGAAAACGTTGGGCGAGCGGGCGAGTTCGACCATCTGCTCGCGCCACGGTGAGAGCGTGCCCGTTTTGATCGATGGCTTGGCGCTGTGATCGAGGACAAAGGGCTGTTCCGGAAATCGCCGGACCAGCTCGATCGCCGCCGGCAGCTGCCGGGGAAACACCAACAGATCGTAGGTGAGCCCAAATTCAGCGAGCTGCGAAATCCCCCTCGTGAACTCAGCGCCGACAAGGAACCGATCGTCGGGTTCGTCCTGCGCGACATGGCGCACGCCGACGAATCTCGTGTAGCGCGCCAACTCCTCCAGTTGGCTGGCTACGCCCGCATTTCGCAGGTCAACCCATCCGACGACGCCCTTGATGATCGGCGAACGCTCGGCGAGGTGAAGCAGCCAGCGCGACTCCTCGAGCGTTTGGCGCGCTTGCACGGCAATGCAGCCTTCCAAGCCCGCGGTGGCGAGCAGTGGAGCGAGGTGTTCCGGCAGCCAGTCACGCTGAAGCGGCGAGCCTGGCGGGATCCACCCGTACTCGCCGGCGTGGTACTTCCAGAAGTGCTGATGAGCGTCGATGCGCATGGCCGGCGGGAGGCGTGACTCGCGTTGTGGATTCGGCCTCGTTTGCGTCACTGCGCCATGATCCGGCGGACGAGCGTCATCGGAGCGACGCGTCACCCGCGCCGGGTCACTTTTCGTCGGTGAGATACCGGACGATATGGCGGTCGAGATCGGAAAGTCCGCCGGCGCACGAAGCCGCCCTGACGCGGTCCACCATCTCAATGCACCACGCCTCTTCCTCGACTTGTTCGTTGATGAACCAGTGCATCAAGACCTGGGTCGGATAATCTTTGGCGGCGAGGGCGGCTTCATACACCGCGTTGATGCCCCGGGTGTTGGCCTGCTCCATCGCCTGTGCCCGCTGCGCGACATCGAGCAGCGACTGAAACTCGCGGGCGGGCGCCGGCATCGCCGCGAGTTCCGGAAGCGCGTCGCGATCGATGACGTGGTCGATCATTTTTGCGGCGTGTTCCCGTTCCTCGCCGGCCTGCTTCGCGAAGAAGTCGGCAAATCCGGTCAGATTTGCCACGGTGCACCAGATCGATAGCGCGTGGTAGTTGTGAGCCGCGGCCAGTTCGTGATTCAACTGCCGGTTGAGTTCGGCGAGGACGGCGGGGGGAATGGTGGATTTTGTCATGATGGTACTCGTTGGCAGAAATTAATTCGTGAAGACGCGCGAGGCTGATCGGATCGTGCTCCGGACCTGCGCGGGATGTTGTTTTCGGGAACGGAGTTGCAACGTGATTGAATCCGTTGGGCAAGAGGAAAGGCGAAAGGTGGAGGAACGCGTTGACCGCGCGGCGCACGGGAGCTCAGACGCACCCGCGCGCGCACGGCTTCACCGGAGGGGCGATTTTCCAGTCGCCCAAGACCGGTCGGTCGAAGGTTTACGCAGCAAAAATCACGCTCCGGGGAGAACTCGCCGGAGCGGCCAAACGCCTGCTACGCGTTCCGAGTTAACTACCGGCTTTTCCCCGGTTCGGGGAATTTCCGAATCGGGCTGTAGCGCGGATACGTTTCCCAGATCTCTCCGCCATCAAGCACGCGGGGATCGCCGGTTTGCCGCAGAGTGTTTTCGAGTTGCTTCGCGAGCGCCGCTTTGGCCGCGGCGTGCTCCGGGTTGCCGGCGAGGTTCTTGAGGCAGGCGGGATCCGCCTTGATGTCGAACAACTCCTCGCCCGGGCGCTTGCCCACGGCGAGTTCGAGGAAGCGGCCAAACTTGGGATCGCCGGCCTGGGCGATCATGAAATCCAGCGTCGGACCGCCATCAATGTCCTTGTAGCCACTGTGGGGTCCCCCGGAGGTGCCGTCGTCCTTCAACACCACGGGATCACCGGCCGGCCAGCGATCGGGCCGGACGGTCCGAATGTAGAGATAGTGCGGCGTCCGCAACGCGCGTTGCGGGTATGTCCAGTTGTCGAAGCGCGACGACGAATGGCGCTCGCGCGAGGAGTAGGCGGTGCGGGCCGGATCGATGAGACCCTGTTGCCTGGACGTAAGGATATTCATGATACTGCGGCCGGACGGCGCGGGGGCGGTGTCCGGATGCCGCGTGCCGGTGGCCTCCAGAATCGTGGCGGTGAGATCGACAAAGCCGACGACGTCATCGACCTGGCGGCCGCCGGGTGCCTTGGCGCCCCAGCGAATCGCGAGCGGAACGTGAATGCCGTGCTCGTAGGCATTGGCTTTGGCGCGGGGGAAGGGCATGCCGTTGTCCGCCGTGACAATGATGAGCGTGTTCTCGAGTTCGCCCGCCTCTTCCAGCGTCTTCATGATCAAGCCGAGATGGCGATCGAACCACTCGATTTCGACGCAGGCGTCGAGCAGGTCGCTGCGCACTTCAGGGGAGTCGGGGAGAAATGGCGGTGGGACGGCGTCCGCGAGTTTTTTGCCGGCCTTTAGTCCGGAGCCTTTCTCGTATCCGCGGTGCGGTTCATGACCGCCATACCAGAAATAAAACGGCTGGTCTTTGGTGCGCTTGGCGAAGAATGCCTGGAAGTTCCCGGCATAATCGTTCGTGGAGATTCCCTTGGCCGGCGGCGGGTTTGTGCGTGCACCGGCGTCGGGGCCCGCCGGATTGCGGGTGCGTTCGCTGATTGTCCAAGTGCCGGGGCCCCAGCCCTTGCCGGTCATGCCGACGTGATATCCGGCCTGCTCCAGGATGTCGGGAAAGACGACGTATCGTTTCGGAAACGCGCTCGCGTGGGTGCCGGCCTCTTCGATTTGCCAGGCGTGCCGGCCGGTGAGCAACGCCGCGCGCGACGGACTGCAGCCGGGTGAGCCGGCAAACCCGTTGCGAAAGTAAACGCCTTCGCGGGCCACGCGATCGAAGGCGGGAGTATTCACCGCGCGAAAGCCGGCAAAGGAGGTCAGGTGGAACGACTGATCATCGGCAATCGCGATCAGGATGTTGGGCCGTTGGGCCGTGGCGCCGAACGCGGAAAAGGTCGACAGCAGAGCCGCAGCCCAAAGGAGAGCGCGGCCAGTGAGGGAGGAAGTGTGCATGGGAGGGCTTTGCCTCAACGCGATGGCCCCGCGCGTGAGGGCGGGCAACAAAAATGCAGTGGCACGGGCTGTACACCGAAGCGAAATGGAGCCCACGTTTCAACGCGATGGCGGCGGCGAGCGCCCGCGAGTGGATGAACGTGGCACGGGCGTCCGACCATGCCTGTATACACATCGTCAGTCACGGGCGGGACGCCCGTGAGACGAAGAACATGGGCGGGACGCCAAAACTTTCTACACAACTCTTTCCCGTGCGGGTTGAACGCGCTTGCTGTGCGTGGCTCGTGAGCGCGGGCTGAAGAGAAAACGCCGGCTATCATGATGTGGCGCCCGCGGCGACGGG
>JBBRCR010000668.1:0-3804 GCA_038204695.1 Opitutales bacterium
CTGTCGTTGCTGGCCTCGGTGCTCACGCTGGCGACGGGTGACCGCAGTGCCGCGGGGGTCGCGCAAAACCAGCCGGCGAAATTCGCGGCATTCGAGGGCCATTGGGAAACAGGGCCGAACGCGCCGCTGCACCTCGCCGGCTGGGTCGATGAGCTGGCGGAAGCCACCCACGGCCCGGCCTTTCCCGGCATGTTGAGCTGGCTTGCGCACGGCGATGCGGCGGAGCCGGTGATCGGCCTGAAGGACATCCCGGCTGACGAGCGGCCGCCGGTAAATTTTACCTTCCAGTTGTTTCATGTCATGGTGGCGATCGGATTCGCGTTGATCGGGCTGGCGCTCTGGGCGGTGCTGGCGCTGTGGCGGGGGAAGCTCGAGCACTCCCGCGGGCTGATGTGGCTGCTGGTGATTTCCGTGCTCGGTCCGCAGGTGGCCAACCAGGCCGGCTGGTGGACGGCCGAGGTTGGCCGGCAGCCCTGGATTGTCTGGCACCTGATGCGCACGCCGCAGGGGTTGTCGGCCGTCGTCGAGGCGAATCAAATCATCGCCTCAATCGTCATGTTCATGGCGGTCTATGCGCTGCTCTTTGCCGCGTTCGTTTTTCTCCTGAACGCGAAGATCAGCCATGGGCCTGATGCGGCCGACCTGGTCGATCCGTACAAGAACGTGGCGCGACAACTCGGGCCGCGGCAGGGAGGTGCCTCATGAGCTTCGGTGCGCTCGATCTGAACACGGTGTGGTTCGTCCTCGTGGGCGTGTTGTTCACGGGCTACGTGATCCTCGACGGGTTCGATCTCGGCGTCGGCACCCTGCATCTGTTCGTGGCGCGGGGGGATGAGGATCGGCGCGTTTTCCTGAATGCCATCGGACCGGTGTGGGATGGCAATGAAGTCTGGCTCGTCACGGGCGGCGGCGCGCTGTTCGCCGCCTTTCCGAATGTTTATGCCACGGTGTTCTCGGGATTCTACCTCGCGTTCATGGCGCTGCTGTGCGCGTTGATTTTCCGGGCGGTGGCGATCGAGTTTCGCAGCAAGCACGATTCGCCACGCTGGCGGAGTTTCTGGGATCGCAGCTTCGCCGCCGGCAGCGCCGGTTCGGCACTGCTGATCGGAATCGCCATGGGAAACATCGCGTGGGGTGTGCCGATCGACGGCAGGGGCGAGTTCGCCGGCACGTTTCTCGGGCTGCTTCACCCCTACGCGTTGCTGATGGGCGCAACCACCCTGGCGCTGTTTGCGATGCATGGCGCAATCTATCTCGTGCTCAAGACCGAGGGCGACCTGCAGGCGCGGCTGCGCGCGGTCGTCACCCCGCTGATCATCGCGTTCATCCTCTGCTATGTCGTCCTGACTCTCGCCACGCTCCTGTACGTGCCGCATGTGACGGAGGCGTTTCGGCGCGAGCCGTGGTTCTTTGGGCTGGCACTCCTCGCGATGCTAGCGATCGCGAACATCCCGCGGGAAGTGAACCGCGGTCGCGAATTTCCCGCGTTCGTCTCCTCCTGCCTCGCGATGGCCGGGCTCATGGCGATCTTCGGTGTCGGCAATTACCCCTACCTGGTGTACAGCCAGCCGTCCCCCGAACACAGCCTCACGGCCTTCAACTCCGCGTCGTCCCAAAAAACCCTCGGTATCATGCTGACGATTGCGTTGATCGGACTGCCGGTCGTCCTCGCCTATAGCGTGAGCATCTATTGGATCTTTCGCGGCAAGGTGCGGATTGACCGGATGAGCTATTGAAATCCCACAGGCCAGCGTCTTTTTGCTCCCACGGCCCCCAAAACAAAAACCACAATGAAAACCAATGTCGGCGGCATCGACCGCATCCTTCGCATCATCGCCGGCCTCGCCATCCTTGGCGTGGGCTTTTACTTCAAGTCCTGGTGGGGTTTGATCGGCATCGTTCCCATCCTCACGGCCGTGTTTCGTTTCTGCCCGGCCTATCTGCCCTTCGGCCTGAGCACCTGCCGGCGGGCGGAGGACAAGAAATTGCCGCCGGTCACGCCGGCTGCGCCGTGACGGATCCGGCAGCTTGAGCGGAAGGAACGCGCCGCCGTTTTTGATTCAAGAACTGCGGGGCGCCGGCTCTTTGTTTCAAACCCGGGTCAGTGGACTCCACTTTGTCATGAAACGGATCGTCAACAGAATGTTCGCCTTAGCGGCGCTCAGTTCAGGGATCGCGACCGCGGCCCCGACGGGGCCGTGGTCCCTCACGGTCCGGACCGAGAACGATCTGCCGGTCAATTCGGACCGCTATTATACCAATGGGGTCAGCGTATCCTTCGGGTCAGTCGGAGGGGGTCATGTGTGAACTATTGACAAACCGTTCAACGGGCGTCTTTCTCTGAGCCAATGGCGAGGAAACTGAGATTGGAGTATGCGGGAGCGTGTTACCATGTGATCAATCGCGGCAATTATCGCCGGGATTTGTTTGCGGGGCACGGAGCGGCGGAATCGTTTCAAGTCTGCCTGGCGGAGGCGGCCGGCGGGTTTGGCTGGCGGCTCCACGCCTTCGTGATCATGCGAAACCATTTTCATCTCGCGGTGGAAACCCCGGAGCCGAATTTGAGCGAGGGGATGAAGTGGCTGCAGGGCACCTGGGCCGCGCGCTTCAACCGGTTTCGCGGGCAGGCGGGGCGGCCGTTCCAAGGGCGTTACAAAGCGCTGCACGTGGAGCCGGGACATGCGCTGGCGCAAGTGGCCCATTACATCCATCTCAACCCGGTGCGCGCGAAGGCCGTGCCGGCCGGGCAGTTGCTCGAGCACCGCTGGAGCAGCCTGCCGCTTTTCGTTGGGAAGGCACGCCCGGCGTGGCTGGTCGCAGAGACGGTTTTATCCGAAAGCGGAGGGCTCCGGGATACGACTGCCGGGTGGCGGCGCTATCTCGCTTATCTCGGTGTTCTGGCGGAGGAGGACTCGAAACGGCGCGACGAGAAATTCGGCCGACTCAGCCGGGGATGGGCGGTGGGATCGGCGGACTTCAGGCAAAAATTGCAACAGGAGCTTTCGGCTCAAGCGAACGGAGCGAACCGCTTCGAATTGCTCGGTGCCGATCGCACGGCCCAGCGAGAGGCGCGTGCGCTGTGGTGGGAGGAGCAATTGCAGGCAGCGGCAGCCGCGCTGCGCATCTCCTTGGAGCGGTTACCGCCGAAGAAATCGGCGCTCGAGAAAGTGAAGCTCGCCGCGATCATGAAAACCGCCACTTCGGTGTCGAACCGGTGGCTGGCGGAGCGGCTGCACATGGGGGTGCCTGGGAGTGTGACTCAATACGTCCGGCGGTTTCGCGCGCGCGCTGAAGCGAACACAAGGGTGTTTAAAGCCGCGCTGTCGAAAGTTCACACATGACCCCTTACTCTCGCGCCGCTGTCGAAAGTTCACACATGACCCCTTACTCTCGCGCGCATTTTTTCATAGCAGATTTTCTCAGCGTCTTTCAGCTTCCACTCGCTGGCGCTCGCAGCCACGGAGTTGCGACGCGCCCAACGGGATCTCCGCATTCGTGGTTATTCGCGTCCAGTAGCGGTTATGTCCGTGGCTTGTCGAGAGACCAAGCGGCCGGTCGGAGACGCGGCGCTACTCGGATAACCAATAACCAATAACCAATAACCGGCCTTAATCGATCCTCCCCACGACTTTCGGTACTCCCGCTTTCCGCAGTGCTTCCAATACAATACCGGGCGTCAGGAGTTCAGGCAGAATGATCGGCTCGTCCCTGCCTGGCGCCCAGATCAGATTGAACGGGACGGCGGAGCGATTGTAGGCGGCGAGCTCGGCGGTGATGCGCGGATCCTTGTTCGTCCAGTCGGCA